>CAJLXA010000040.1 GCA_905210485.1 uncultured Eubacteriales bacterium
AATCACACTTAGAACTCCATAACTACCCTTTTCCCAACAACTCCACAGTCTCATAATCCTGAACCGCAGCCATAATTATGAAATGAACAATAGGATCAACAGAAGTGTGAATCAAAGCCTGCTCTTTTGCAGAACCGTGTATACTCCACCTACTCTCTTCCCACACATTGCACTTTGAAAACCCATATCAGCTTCTATTTCAAACAAACAACACACACCACATTACATTCTCAGCGGAACAGCCTGAACAGGAAGCGTTCTCTTGCTCTGTCCATAGCACCTGTACTGAATGCAGCAGCCCGCAATGCTACACGTGACCCTTGCCTCCATCGCCTACCAGCCAGCAATCAGGACCAGAGCGGCGATGACCAACAGGACGGAATTCCAGAAATCGGTCATATCGGCAGGCAGCGTTCCCGGCACGTCCGACTCATCCTTCGTCTTGTCGTCCTCCACCGTCACGCCGTCGAACGTATAAAGTTCTTTTTTCTCCGCAGTCCCCTCGCTGTTCTTTCTTCTGCGCAGAACGGCCTCCACGCGCAGCATGAGTTCGCGCGGGGAGAAAGGTTTGACCACATAATCGTCGGCACCGCATTCAAAACCGTTGATCTTGTCATACTCTTCTCCGCGTGCAGACAAAAGAAGAATCGGAATGTCGGAAAATTTACGGACCTCCCGGCATACCGAAAAGCCGTCAAGTTCCGGCATCATGATATCCAGGATCATCGCGTCGTATTTTTCGCGGCGGCAACGCGCCACGGCCTCCATGCCGTCACTCGCTTCGTCCACATCATAACCGCCGAATTCCGCATATTTTCTTATCAGTGTACGGATTTCCGGCTCATCGTCCGCAATCAGAAGTTTCGCCATATTTGTCTTCTCCTTGTCGTGAAAGCACCCGAGCGAAATCGTCCGGGTGCTGTATAATCTTTGGTTTATTATCCGGCAGACGCGGTTTTTTCGTGTATCTTCACCGTGACCTTATATTCGCTGTACGAACTGCCGAAAGGCGTACGACCCGACGCGCGGTAAACAGTAAGCACAACCGTGTCGCCGACATTTTTGCCCGCAATAGCGGTACGGACATCAGCATAATCCGATACCTCGCTTCCGTCGATCGCCGTGAGAATATCCCCTTCCTTGATTTCAAATCCGGATTTGAGCGAGGAATTCAAAGCGGCAAGTTCGCTGTTATACTCATACCGGTTGACAACAAGGCCGCCGCCCGACGTACTGCCGGAGAAAGAAATGCCGAGATACGGTCTGCCCGAAACATATCCCTGTTTCAGAATCTGATCCACAACGTACAGCGTATAGTCCGACGGGATTGCAAATCCGATATTTTCGGCGTTATCCACCGCGGACTTCGCATTGACAATGCCGACAAGCTCGCCGTAGAGATTGAAAAGACCGCCGCCGGAGTTGCCGGGGCTGACCGCCGTGTCGGTTTGCAGAAGCGTCATCGGAACGCCGTCGATCGTAATGGAGCGGTCAAGAGCGGAAATATATCCGACCGTCACCGAACCGCCGAGATACCCGAGAGGGTTGCCGATGGCAATCACCTGTTCGCCGGGAACAATATATTGCTGATTATCGCTTTCCGCGGTGGCAAACGTGGCGTACGGAAGTTCCCTGTCCGCGTCGATCTTCAGAACCGCAATATCCGACCATGTGTCTCCGCCGACGAAAGATGCGGTATACTGCGTTCCGTCATTGGTGGAAACATAGATGGACGTGCATCCCTCCACAACGTGATAGCAGGTCACGATATATCCGTTTTCCGTTACAATAACCCCACTGCCCGCACCGGAAGTTGTTCCGTAATAAGTAGACTTTGTCTCCGTCTGAATTTCCACGACCGTCGCCGACACGTTTGCATATACGGTGGCCACGGTTCCGGCTTCGGTCGCCGTCATAACGCGTTTGGCATAATTCAGTTCGGTATTTTCGGGGACGGTGTGTTTCTTTGTACCCGCGGCGCCGGTGCCGTTTGCCGAGAGAGACGCGGAATCCTCATCATTATCTTTTAATGTAATGTCGGTCATACTGAGATTGCAGGAAACCAGCATGGAAACGGACATGACTACGGCGAGAAACGCCGCCATCATGCCGCACACTCTTCTCGTTTTTTGCTTTTTCTCCATAAGAGTTTGCCTCATTTCTCTGTTTTATATATACAGTATACTCCGTCATTGTGAAAAACGCGTGACGGAAAATGCGTGTTTTTCATGAAAAAACAAAGTATTTACGCTTTTTCCCGCGCGTCCAGATAATTTTGCAGAATAATTTCGGCAGAAAGCGTATCCACGCGGTCTTTCCGCTTCTTTCCGCGTGTATCGGTAAGCGAAAGATATGTGTGCGCCACCACGGTCGAAAGGCGTTCGTCAACCAAAACGACGGGCAACGTCGTATATTCCTGCAGCAAAGCCACAAAAGCGCGCACCGTCTCCGCGCGGAAACCTTCGCTGCCGTCCATATTTTTCGGCAGACCGACAACAATGCCCGCCGCGCCGCGGGAGTCCGCTTCGTCCGCGACGGCTTCCGCCGTATTCCGCATGCCGCCGGGTTTGATCGTCCCGATGCCGGAAGCCAATGTTCCCGACAGATCGGAAACCGCAAGTCCCGTCCGTACATCGCCGTAGTCCACGCCGAGGATACGTCCCGTAATCTTATCCGACATGTAATATTCCCCGTTTCTGTAGTATTCACCGTTTTTCATACGGCATACGCCGCATGGTGTTTTCCTTTATTTTAACAGATATTCCGTAAAATTGCAAGAAGCGCACATATTTTTCAAAAAAAGAAAGAGCGCCGCATAAAACAGCGCTCTTTTAGGGGATCAGAACGGAATGGATTCTTCGGTCACAACGGGTTCGCCGTCGATGTTTCCGGCCCGTAATGTTTCAATATAAGCCGTATACTTCGTCACGCAGTAAGCGATGACCGAAAGAAGCACAAGGGACGCGAACACGATTGAAAGAATAAACGGCGAGTTCAGCGCCTGCATCATGGAAAGTTCGGTATACGTTTTGATTGCGCCGCACGCCTTTTCCATGCGACCGTTGAAAATAATGCCCGCAACGGAAAGACCGATGATAAGGACAGAGGAGACAATCGGGAAAACAACGCATTTTTCTTCTGTTTTCACACACAGTTTTTTCACCGCGTACAAAACGGTCAGCATGGCAAGCACAACGATGACCGCAACGAACAGATAGACAAGAAGGGTCGGAAGAAATACGTTGAACTCCGTTTTCAGGAATTTCTTTTTCGTGCCGAACATCACGGCATACACCATAAGAAGCATGCCGGAATCCATGTTGCAGGCCTCGATTACGGGAGCGCCGAGCGTGGCCGTGTCACCGATAATGAACTGCACGATAAGAAGAGAAAACAGACCGGTGCCGCAAAGCATAAGCGCTCTCGGAAACGCATCCGGCGTCAGATATTTCTTATGATCGCTTATAACGGACACAATCAGGGCAATACCGCCCGCAATGCCGGCGAAAACAAATCCGAGCGTCACGCCGACGGAGAAGCTGAATTCCATTGACAAGAACTGCATTATCGAATGTTCCATATACATTTTGGCAAAAGTCACGGCCGTATACATGGAGACAAACGAAATGATGAAGTATATTCCGAGAGACGCGTCTTTTTTCCCCACCAAGGCTTCATAGAATTTTTTCGAGGCCAAAAGGAAGCAGCCGATGGTCAGAAGCATATGTATACCGATGATTACGGCCGTCAGGATCGCCGGGATCAAAAATCCCATCGGGAAAAACGCATTGGTGTCCTGCTTTGCCGTTTTCAATGTTTTGACCAGTTTTCCATAACTTGTGAAATTATCAATCAGAAAACCGAACGAAGTGGCGGAGGAATCTTCCTGATCAAAGAATCCGGAAAAATCGCTCATGTCGAAATCGTCGCCAAGACTGCCGTCCGCTCCGGAGAAATTCAGATCGTCACCCGCATCGGGAATGTCGAGATCATCGCCAGTGTTGGAAAAATCGAATTCGTCATCCGCGCCGGGAATCATGTCGTCAGCGCCCGGCATATCGTCCGCAAAATAGTCGTCGTCTGCTCCGTATGCGGCATATCCCGCGAAATTTTTCGCTTCGTCGACAGAATACTGTCCGCCGATGAAGAAGCAGGAAACAAGAAGCGCCAGCATACCGATATACAGCGTGCACATACGAATACGGGACAGTAGCGTAGCAGTGTTGATATAAAGGGGCTTGCGCACCCGGCCGACGGCTGTCGTTCCTCTTTCGGCAGAGGTTCCCTTTTCATCGGCATGCGCGCCGCAATGCGGACAATATCTGC
The DNA here is from genome assembly GCA_905210485.1 of uncultured Eubacteriales bacterium. Taxonomy (GTDB): domain Bacteria; phylum Bacillota; class Clostridia; order Oscillospirales; family CAG-272; genus UBA1740. The sequence goes on from CAJLXA010000040.1 coordinate 4,327, forward strand.
CGGAATAAGCGGTGCCGCATTGACCGCACACCGTTTTCCCGTCCACACGCGTACCGCAATAGTTGCAGAACACATTGTTGTCCGGCACATACTTGCCGCAGGAGCGGCATTGTTTTCTGCCGTCGAGACGGTTACCGCAAACGGAACAGTACAGAGAGCCGTTTTCATTTTCTGAGTTGCAATGCTTACAAGTCATAAATTTTCTCCTTAATCATTTTGGAAACTGTAACCATTATACAAAATGTTACCTTGAAAATCAAGCATTTTTGTAAAGATTGTCGATTTATATAAAAAACAGGCCTTGACATTCATCATGTTGCACGATATACTTTTGTATATATTATCCGAACCCTGTAAGGAGGCTCCGCCATGTCACGCCCGATTCTTCTCTGCCCTGTCTGCCGCGCGCCGCTCAACCGGAACGGCAACCGCTTTGTATGCTGTGCCGGACACGCTTTTGACATTGCACGCCAAGGATATGTCAACCTGCTTCTCTCCGCAAAAGGCGGGACGCACGGCGACAATAAACTGATGACGGAAGCGCGCCGCCGTTTTCTGAACAGCGACGGCTATGCCTTTCTCGCCGATGCCGTCGCGGCGGAAGCGGCGGCCGTTACGCCTCCGGGCGGCTCTCTCGTCGACGCAGGTTGCGGAGAGGGATACTATACGGAAAAAATCGTCAGCCGCGTTGCAGAAGCCGACGTCCGCGTAATTGCCGTCGACATTTCCAAAGACGCCCTGATCCGCCTCGGCAAACGTCACCTGCCCGTTCTGCCGGTCGTCGCCAGTCTTTACGATCTTCCGCTCGCCGATGCCTGCGCGGACGCCGTCGTTCTGCTTTTTTCCCCTTATGCGGAAAAAGAAATCCTGCGTATTCTGAAGCCGAACGGTACGCTTCTCATGGCGATCCCCGGGAAACGGCATCTCTTCGGCCTGAAATCCCTGCTATATGAAACGCCGTATGAGAATGCCGTGGCAGACTTTACCCTGAACGGATTTACGCTTCTGTCTCACCGGCAACTTGAAAAGACCGTTACTCTGAACAGGAAAGAAGATATTGAAAATCTGTTCTATATGACGCCCTATGCCTATCGCACAAATGAAAGCGGCATACAGCGACTGTTGACAGCGGGAAGCGTAACGACCGACTTTTCCTTTGAACTTCTGATCTACCGTAAAATCGGCGCATAATGCGTCCGCAGGTCACGGAAAGCAAAATCCGGCCTTCCATCATGCGCCGCCCTCCGCTTTTCCGGCATACCGTCACCGAAAAAACTCCGCTTTTCGGAGATTTCAAACAAACCATCGCTTATTTTCAAAAAAGGCTTGACAACCCGACAAAAATTGTGTATAATGTCATAGCAGACGCGGAAACGGGCGTTTGTGTACGGAGAAGTACTCAAGAGGCCGAAGAGGCGCCCCTGCTAAGGGTGTAGGTCGGTTTAATGCCGGCGCGAGAGTTCAAATCTCTCCTTCTCCGCCAATCTGCGGCAAAGCCGCAAAAGAGCCGCATGGATTTCCTTGCGGCTTTTCATTTTGAATCACGAAAGGAGGCACCTATGGGCTACCTGAATTATGAGTTCTTTGACGCGTTCAAAGAACTTGACAATCTATGCAAAGATATCTACGGTGAATCCGTAGACAACAAGCTCGGTGTCACCTTGTATCTTGAGGATATGGAGAGAAATACCTGTCAAGGAGCGTCCAAAGTTTCCGATTGGGCATCTGATTATAATCGCTTAAAATCTGCAAGAAATCTGCGTAATGAGTTAGCGCATTCTCGCACTTCGATGTCCGTTGATATCTGTTCGCAGGATAATATTGATTTTGTCAGGTTTTTCCGAGCAAGAATATTAAATCAAACCGACCCGCTTGCCATGCTGAGAAAACAATTAACGAAGTCTCGTACTTCTGCACAGTCGCAATCAAAACAGCAACCTCAACCAACATATCCTTACACCACTTCGACAAAAAAGCCCCTCGGTTGTCTTGGTATTATAGCAACTTTCCTAATCGTTGTTGCCTGCATTATTGCATTCTTGTTATAATTACAAGCGAAAGTGAATCCCGCCGCTTCCGCCAGATCAAGGGCACTTGTTTCCAAGTGCCCTTTTTCTTTACAAAAAGCAAAGGAAAAGTTTTAAGAACACCTCAAAGCCATTCCTTTACCCTTTATTTTTCCGCTTTTTTATATCCTGCAAGCAGTTTTTGCAGTTGTTCTGTCCCAACTTTGCGCACCGTCTCCGATGTGTACCCCGGGAAGAATGACCGCGTTTTGTCCGATCCATACATCATTTCCGATGACGGTATCTCCTTTTAAGGGGAGATCAGTCTATTCAGGCGGAGACATCTCCCATCCCTCCAATGTATAGAACGGGAATATGGAAACGGAGTTTATTTGATGATTTGCACCGTTCATACTAAACTCAACTCCGGCGACAATCTGACAAAACTTTCCGATGACAAGCTTGTCTCCGTTCCACTCATACAGATGCAAAACATGGCTTTCAAAATCCGAGCCAGCGATATAGGTAAAGTCTCCGACAATAATGTTCGGATTTGTAATCGTCGGCTTCACATATATTTCTTTGTCATACCCTGCAATCGGATGTATTGTATTTGGGTTTGGGTGTTTCCCGTCTTTCATCTTGATTTCCTCCGAAAAGATACCGCGCAGACGAAAATTCCATTGAAAGAACTCGAAGCGCAGATTGCTGGGCTTGACTTCGATATTGAGCAAGAGAAACAACAGACTTATACCTTTCTTTCGCCCGATAAGATAGAGAATTACTTAAATTCCGTCATTTGCAGCGATATACAGGAAATGCCCGTAAGAAAACCAATCATAAAAACGTGCGTAAGAGAAGTTATTCTCGATAACGACCGCGTAACGATTACCTATAACTTTACGGAGAATTATGCGAAGTATAAAATCTCGAAAGAAACGATAGAAGAAATAAAAAAGCAGTCCCTAAAAAAGACTGCCTGCAATAAAAACAGGTGTTTGAACAAACTCATTCCTCTCCGCCAAGAGCGCAATGTTTGAACACGTCGACGATACGGTATATTTTCGTATATGGCGTCGCGGGCATTGTCATTACAAGAGAAAAAGGCAACCAATAAAACGGTTGCCTTTTTCGTTTTTATTTGCCTGGCAATTTATCGACCGCCCACCGTAAAAAATCGGCTTTCGACATTCCCCCGCCGCGAGTGCGACAATTACTCTCGCGTACTCGTCCGCTTTGAAATTGACCGCAAATAGCTTGTGCTTGTCTTTTACCTTCTCGGCGTACTCTTTTTGTCCGCCGCCTTTTGTGCCTCGCTCCTTGACACGGTTGCAACCTCCTTATACTGCGTCTCTCGCGGCAACAAATTCCTTCAACGCGTCAAAGGTCGTATAATCCGCCTTTGTGATGTTGAACGAAACGCCGACGTTGCCGAGGGACGTTGTAAGCGTCCAACCCGTCGCGGTTTCGTTGACGGCGTAAACCGTCCCGCTTTTCTCGATAGTCATATTGTACCTCGTTAATCGTACTCGTCTATTCTCCGGTTTGCTCGGCTTTCAGAATCCTTAAAGCCTTAATTTTCAGTCCGCCGCAAACCGCACGCAGTACGGCGACAAACAATATGGCGAAGAATGCGGCAACATTTTCTTCGGCCGAGCCGCCGGCAAGCGTGCCGATGCCCACCGCCGTAAAAAACGCCGCCGCAATGAAGTTCAGGATATATGCCACCCTGACGCCGCCCGTTGAACGCTGCAATTGTTCCGTTGTCCGGTTCACTTTGGTCAATGTCAGAATTGCGCCGACAAGAGCCACGGCCGCCATAAACAGGCAGGCAATTCCGAGAATGAAAAGCAAAATGCCCATAAGCGCCTGAAACGGCGCGGCGATCGCCTCGCCGAAAGCCTGCGACGCGTCCGTACTTTCGGATGCGTTTCCGATTCCGTTCAGAACGCTCTTTCCGACAACCGTAAAGAGAACGCCCATCACCGTATATCCCGCCGCACATACGGCGTCCGCAATGCCGGAAGCAAGAAGAAACGGTCTTGCCTTGGATCTGTTCATAATTCAGGCCTCCTTTTATAATCACGTTATCATTATTGCCCTGTAATCCGAAAGCATGTATCCGCATACGGCATAAACTTCTTCGTATGCAGACAGTTTTCATTAAAACAGCCGCAATGTAAATATAAGTTTGCATTGCGGCTTGTATTTCAGTTTTTCAGACTGTGAATGGGCGCGGGGATCCGACCGCCGCGCGAAATGAATTTTGCGGGAGAATAGGAACGGAGCGGCATAATCGGCGCCGTGCCGAGAAGACCGCCAAAGTCGACATGTTCACCCACCGTCTTTCCGTAAGCGGGAATAAGGCGCACCGCCGTCGTTTTCGTGTTGGCAACGCCGATGGAAATTTCATCGGCGATCACGCCGGCGATGACATCTTCGGGCGTATCGCCCGGCACGGCGATCATATCGAGGCCGACCGAACAAACGGAGGTCATCGCCTCCAGTTTTTCTATGGAAAGCGCGCCGCGCTCCACCGCGGCAATCATACCTGCGTCCTCCGATACGGGGATAAACGCACCGGAAAGACCGCCGACATGACCGGAAGCCATAACGCCGCCTTTTTTCACGGCGTCGTTCAGCATGGCAAGGGCGGCCGTCGTGCCGTGCGCACCGCAGGATTCCAATCCCATTTCCTCAAGAATATGCGCCACGCTGTCTCCGACGGCAGGCGTCGGCGCAAGCGAAAGGTCGATGATGCCAAACGGCGTGTCAAGGCGGCGCGCCGCTTCGCTGGCAACGAGCTGACCGACGCGCGTGATCTTGAACGCCGTCTTTTTGATAACTTCGGCCAGTGCGGAAAGATCGCAATCCCCTGCGCGGCGGATAGCCGACGCCACCACCCCGGGGCCGGAAACGCCGACATTGATCACGGTGTCCGGCTCGCCCACGCCGTGGAACGCGCCCGCCATAAACGGATTGTCTTCCGGTACATTGGCAAACACAACAAGTTTTGCGCACCCGATAGAGTTGCGGTCACGCGTCAGGTAAGCGGCGCGTTTGATCGTTTGCCCCATCATACGGACGGCGTCCATATTGATGCCGGCCTTTGTCGTTGCCACATTGACCGAGGAACAGACAAGTTCGGTTTCGGCCAAAGCTTCGGGAATCACCGCGATCATATTTTTTTCACCCGGCGTCATACCCTTGTGCACAAGCGCGCTGAAGCCGCCGATGAAATTGATGCCGAGCGTATCCGCGGCGCGTTGCAACGTCTTCGCAAGGCGGATATAGCCGTCCGGCGACAGGGTGCCGCCGACAAGCGATACCGGCGTCACCGCAACACGTTTGTTGACGATCGGTACGCCGTACTCGCGCTCAATGTCTTCGCCGGTTTTCACAAGGCGGGCGGCTTTCCCGGTAATTTTATCATAGATTTTATCGCACAGTCGCTTTTCGTCTTCGCTCACGCAGTCAAAAAGCGAAATGCCCATGGTAATGGTGCGGATATCCAGGTTTTCCGCACGGATCATATTGACGGTTTCCAGAATGTCTGCGGTATTCAGCATGGACTTCCCTCCCGTTTATACATGATGCATGGTATTGAAAATGTCTTCATGCACGGTGCGGATCTCCAATCCGCGTTTTTTGCCGAGCGCGTCCATCGCGTCGGCAAATACGGCAAAAGGCACTTTCAGGTGGTCGATATCCGTCAGCATAATCATGGCGAAATAATCGCCGAGAACGCTCTGCGTGATGTCGAGAATATTGGCGTCGTTCTCCGCGCATACGGCGGAAACGTCGGCAATGATCCCCACTTTGTCTTTTCCTATTACGGTAACAACAGCTTTCATAATATCGTTATCTCCTTATATCAGTTCTGGCTTCTCTCGGCGAGAAAATTCACGTTATCGCGGTAAAAGGCTTCAAAGGTTCCGTTGTCAAGAGCATTGCGGATGCGCGCCATCAGTTCATTGTAAAAATACAGGTTATGCAAAACGCAAAGGCGCATCGCCAGCATCTCGCGCGCCTTGAAAAGATGGCGGATATAGGCACGGCTGTAATGGCGGCAGGCCGGGCAACCGCAGTTTTCGTCTATCGGGCGCGGATCGGCAAAATAACATTCGTTATTCAGGTTCATCTTGCCATGCCATGTGAATAGATTCCCGTGGCGGGCATTACGGCTCGGCATCACGCAATCGAAGAAATCCACGCCGCGATGTACGGCTTCCAGAATATTCTGCGGCGTACCTACGCCCATCAGATAACGCGGTTTATCCTGCGGCATATACGGTTCAACCGTTTCGATAATATGATACATGACATCCGCTTCCTCGCCGACGGCAAGGCCGCCGATCGCGTAACCGTCGCACGGAATCTTTGCCGTTTCTATCATGTTTTCAATGCGCAGATCCTCGTAAACGCCGCCCTGATTGATTCCAAACAGCATCTGGCGGCGATTGACCGTTTCTTTTTCATCGTTCAGACGATCCAGCTCCGCGCGGCAACGGGCAAGCCAGCGCACCGTACGTTCGCTTGACGCCTTGACATATTTATACGGCGACGGATTGGCCACACATTCGTCAAAAGCCATGGCAATGGTGGAACCGAGATGCGACTGAATCCTCATGCTTTCTTCCGGCCCCATGAAAATGCGCGCGCCGTCCATATGCGAATTGAAAGTAACGCCCTCTTCCGTGATCTTACGGAGTTTGGCCAGTGAAAAAACCTGAAATCCGCCGCTGTCGGTAAGAATCGGTCTTTCCCAGTTGAAGAATTTATGCAGTCCTCCGAGCCGATAGATAAGATCGTCTCCCGGGCGGATATGCAGATGATAGGTGTTGGAAAGTTCGACCTGACACCCGACGTCATAAAGATCCATTGTGGATATGCCGCCCTTCACGGCGGCCGAAGTGCCGACGTTCATAAAAACGGGCGTTTCGATGTCGCCGTGTACGGTATGGAAAGTACCGCGTCTCGCTTTTCCCTCGGTTCGTTTAATTTCAAACATAGCAATTTCCTTTTCCGGTGTTCATTTGACGCCGACCGCAATCTGCGCGCCATTTATTGTCGAAATATGTAAATAAAAAGTTACATTTCACTTGATTCTGTCGAAACGACGATCAAGTTCTGTTTTGGTAAGGCGTATGGCGATCGGCCGTCCGTGCGGACATACCGTGATGTCGGGCATGCGCAGGATTTTTTCAATCAGCCAGCGAAGCGTGGCGGCGTCGTATATACGGCCGCCTTTGACGGCGCCTTTGCACGCGATCTGATAAAGGCTTTTCTCCCGGCGTATGGCGGCGGTAACGGCGGGATTGCCGGTGCCCGCGTCCAGTTCGTCGCACATTTTTGTGAAAAGATCGCCCGCACCGTCCGTCGAAACGGCAGACGGGATCGCCGTCAGCAGTATATCGCCGTTCTTATCATTTTCAAAAGCAAATCCGACGGCAAGGAGTTCACTGCGATAGGTATCCGCCGCCGCCTGTTCCTCACAGGTCAGCATGACCGGCAAAGGCAAAAGCAGTCCCTGCGACGCAATACGTCCGTCGTTTTCCGCCTCTTTTTTCAGTTCTTCAAACAGTACCCGCTCATGCGCCGCATGTTTGTCAATCAGAAGTAACCCCTCGCCGGTTTCCACAAGAAGATAACAGCGGAACGCTTCACCGATAAAAGTATACGGCGGCAGGTCGCCCTCCTTGTCGTCGGACGGTACTTTTCCGCTCTCCGTGCGGCCGGAAGCAATCGCTTCTTCCGTCGTCGTTGTCACAGGGAGCTTTTCCGCTGTATGTGCGGCGGCACAACGTTCACTTTCCGCAATATCGGCCGTATTGTTTCCGTCCGCCGGTTCCCTGCCGTTTTCCGCCGTCGGCAGAAAAGGATCGGCGTGCACGGCGATTGCTCCGTCTGCCGCACGTTTGTAATGCGAAAGCGTTTCGAGAGAATCCTGCGGCGTCATGCGCGGCGCTTCCGCTTTCACGCTCTCGTTTGCCGACGGACGAAGATAAGCGGGGATCGGCGTTTCGCTTTTCTTTACTGTCGCCGCGCCGTCTCCGTCAAAACCGATGGCGATCTGGTCGCGCGTCACGCTGGTCTCATTTTTCGGGAAAGAATGAAGCAGTTCGCGGCCGCGTTCTTCTTTTTTTGTGCGCGTGTCAAGCGACAGTTCGGGGCGGAACGAAGCATTTTCCAAAGTGGAACGTACGCTGTAATAAACCGCCTCGAAAACCGCCCTCTCGTCCGAAAATTTCACTTCGAGTTTGGCGGGATGCACATTCACGTCCACCGCCTTCGGATCAACGTGCAGAAAGAGCGCGCATACGGGAAAACGTTCCGGCGCCATGTAGGATGTATATGCCTGCTCCAGGGCGGCCATCACCGTTTTGCTTTTCACGAAACGTCCGTTCAGAAACACGTTCTGATAATTGCGATTATTCCGCGAATTGTCACTGCGCCCCACATAGCCGCCGACCTCTATGCCGTTCACCTTTCCGTCAACCGCCAACAGTTTCTTTGCAAAGTCCGCGCCGCAGAGCGCATACAATGCGTGATAAAGACTGCCGTCGCCGATCGTTTCAAACTTCACACTGCCGTCGATGACGAGACGGAACGCAATATCGGGGCGAGACATGGCTACTTTCTCGCAAACGGCGGTAACGGCCATGGCCTCGGTCACGTCTTTCTTCAGGAATTTCCGCCGGGCCGGAACATTGTAAAAAAGGTCTTCCACCGATACGGTCGTACCGTCGGCGCACCCGACGGACGAAACGTCAGTAATCTGCCCGGCAGAAGCCTGCAGAATCGTGCCCGTAGAGGCGTCCGGCGTCTTTGAAAGAATCGTAATCTTCGACACCGCCGCTATAGCGGCCAGCGCTTCGCCGCGAAAGCCGAGGGTCATGATCCCCTCAAGGTCCCCGGCGTCCTTTATTTTGCTTGTGGCATGGCGGCGCAGTGCCACCGGCATATCTTCGGGGCTCATACCGCAACCGTCGTCCGTCACGCGGATAAGGCGCACGCCGCCCCCCTGGATCTCCACGGTTATATAACGGCCGCCTGCGTCAATGGCGTTTTCAAGCAGTTCTTTTACGACCGATGACGGCCGCTCCACCACTTCCCCGGCGGCAATCATATTGGCTACTTCAAAGGGAAGCACATTGATTTTTCCCATACAGTCACCTCTTTTCGCATTATTCTGTTATCGGTTCAGCCTTTATTCAGCATTTTCTGCATATCAAACAGGAAACTCATCGCCTCGATCGGCGTCACGGTATTCAGGTCAAGCGCCCGGATTTTATCCGTCACTTCATCGCTGACGCCGCTGCGTAAGGCCGTAAACAGGTCGTTTTCCTCTGCGGCGGGTTCCTGCTTTTTCGCTTTCGGTTGCGGCTTGTCGCCCGATTCGATCTCGGCAAGAATTTCGCGCGCACGCTTCACGACTTCGTTCGGAACGCCCGCCAGTTTGGCCACTTCGATGCCGTAACTGTCGTCGGTCGCGCCGCGTACGATCTTCCGCAGAAAGATAATGCCGTCTCCGCGTTTCTTTGCGGCGATATTATAATTCACCACACCGGGATACAGGTCTTCCAATACGGTCAGTTCGTGGTAATGCGTAGCGAAAAGCGTCTTGGCGCCGACCTTTTTCCCCAGCGTATACTCCGCAACGGCGCGGGCAATGCTCATGCCGTCGTATGTACTCGTGCCGCGCCCCACCTCATCATAAACAATCAGCGAATGGGAGGTCGCGTTTTTCAGAATATTGGCAACCTCGCTCATTTCCAGCATGAACGTAGACTGTCCGGCCGCAAGATCGTCGGAAGCGCCGACGCGGGTAAACACCTTGTCCACAATGCCAATCCGCGCTTCTTTTGCCGGAACGAAAGAGCCGATCTGCGCCATAATGACGATCAGGGAAACCTGCCGCATATAGGTGGATTTACCGGCCATGTTGGGGCCGGTGATGATGGCCACCCGCTCCTCCTTTTCCCCCATAAACGTATCGTTGGGGACAAACAGGCTGTCCTTCAGCACTTTTTCCACCACGGGGTGACGGCCCTCCCGGATCTCGATGACCCCGGATTCGTCCACCTCCGGACGGCAGAAGTTATTGTGTACCGCCACGGCGGCAAAGGAGCAGAGAGCGTCGCACTCCGCCACGGCGGCAGCCGGTTTCTGAACGCGGGCGGCGTTGTCCGCGATCCGCTGGCGCAAGGCGGAGAACAGCTCATATTCCAGTGCCACCACCCGCTCGGAAGCCGTCAGGATCTCATGCTCCAGATCCTTCAGTTCCTGGGTGATGAACCGCTCGCCGTTGACCAGCGTCTGCTTGCGGATATAGGTCTCCGGCACCAGCTCCTTGAAGGCGTTGGAAACTTCAATGTAGTAGCCGAACACCTTGTTGTACTTGATCTTCAGATTTTTAATCCCTGTCTTTTCCTTCTCCTCCGTCTCAAGATCCGCCAGCCATGCCTTCCCCTCAGTCTTCGCCTTCCGGTACTTGTCGGCTTCCTCGCTGTATCCGTCCTTGATGATGTTTCCCTCGCGGACCGTGATCGGCGGCTCGTCGACAATGGAGCGGTCGATCAGCTCATAGAGGTCCCGGAGCGGGTCCAGGTCCTCATTCATCTTCTTTAAGAGCTCGCAGGAGAATTCTCCGAGAATATCTTTGATATACGGCAGCATCTCCAGGGAATTCTTAAAGGAGAGAAGGTCTCTCGGGTTCGCTGTCTTGTAACTGATGCGGCCCATGAGGCGTTCCAGGTCGTAGACGGAATTTAAGTATTCCCGGATCTCCTCCCTGGAAATATAGTTCATGTTCAGTTCCTCGATGGCCTGCTGGCGGCGCTCGATCTCCTCTTTATCGATCAGCGGCTGTTCAATATAACCACGCAGAGTTCTGGCTCCCATGGCCGTCTTCGTCTTATCAAGCACCCACAAAAGACTTCCTTTTTTTCCTTTTTCTCTCAACGTCTCACAAAGCTCTAAGTTTCTTCTCGTAGAACTATCGATCACCATATAATTTTCTGTGGAATACACTT
>CAJLXA010000041.1 GCA_905210485.1 uncultured Eubacteriales bacterium
GGGACTTATAGACGCTAAGCGGAGCTTATCTAAGGCTGGTCACGAAAATCCCGACAATGAAACCGCTTGACTCCGACAAGGAGGCTCCCGAAGCAGTTCCCGTTTCTGCGGACACGCATGAGCCGGCTCCCGAAGTTGCGGAAGAGATTGATTTTTCCCATGTTCAGATTGAACCGCTGTTTCAGGATCAGGTCGATTTCGACACGTTCTCCAAGAGCGATTTCCGCGCCGTAAAGGTCAAGGAATGTGAAGCTGTGAAGAAGTCCAAAAAACTCCTGAAGTTCGTTCTGGACGACGGAACCGGTGTGGAACGGGTCATTTTGAGCGGAATTCATGAATATTATGAGCCGGAAGAGCTTGTAGGAAAGACCTGTATCGCTATCACCAATCTGCCTCCCCGCGCGATGATGGGCATTGACTCCTGCGGTATGCTGATTTCTGCCGTTCATCATGAAAACGGTGCGGAAAAGTTGCATCTGCTGATGGTCGATCCGCACATTCCGGCAGGCGCCAAACTGTATTGATGCTCCCGCTCCCGACGATAAAACGGAGGAGCGACCGACCAATATAAAAATACGGAAAACCATACAGAACGGGTGTTCGTACGGAATTCGGGATTGTTTGATTCCGATTCACAAGGGCGCCCGTTTTTTGTATACATCGGATATGACGAAAGGGAATTGCTCATGACGAAACAGGAAGTTTACGACTATCTTAACGCAAAAGGTATACCTTTTGAAATTACGGAGCACAAAGCGGTATACACCATGGCGGAGATGGCATCTGCCGATATACCGTATCCCGAAGCCGACGCCAAAAATCTGTTTGTGCGGGACGATAAAAAACAACACTATTACCTGATTACGTTGAAGGGCGATAAACGCGCGGATCTGAAAGAATTCAGAAAGCGGCAGGGACTTCGGCCGTTGACTTTTGCTTCTGCAGACGATCTCATGCGTTTTATGAAACTGACGCCGGGATCAGTGACGCCCCTCGGCGTTCTGAATGACCGCGAAAATGCCGTACAGGTCTTTCTTGACCAAGATTTTCTTGCGTCTTCCGGTCTTATCGGCGTACATCCGAATGAGAACACCGCAACAATATGGTTGAAAGCGGAAACGCTGAAAGATCTTATTGAGGAACACGGGAATAAGGTTTCGTTTGTGCAGATATAGTAAAAGTGAGCGGAGAAGCGTCATTTTGCGCTTCTCCGCTCACTTTCTGCTTCTATAAAAATAACTGTTACGATTATAAATGAAAGTGAAAATAAACGATAAAATGTAAAATATGATTTACATTTTTGTTCATTCTTTCAGCATTTTGGCGCGCTTTTTGTAGTCGGGCATATAGGCGCTGACCAATTGATAAAAGCGCGGGCCGTGATTCTTTTCACGGATATGAGCCAGTTCATGAACGATAACATAGTCGACGGCTTCTTTCGGATATTGCATGAGCAGACAGGAAAAGGAAATGCTGTTTTTCGGACTGCAACTGCCGAAACGCGTTTTGGCGGTCGTAACGCGCATGCCGGCGGCTTTCAATCCCATAAGGCTCTCGTAATAGGCGAGGCGCGCCGGAAGATAAGCATAGGCTTCCGCTTTCAGTTCGGCTATGCGCGCCGGTGTGAGCGGCGGCCGTTTTTCCGTTCTTATTTCTGCTTCGCGGACTTTTTCGGTGATCCAGCGTTCGTGTTCGGTGAGAAATTTTTCAATATGTGTGAGCGGCGCGCCGAGCGGCGCATAGGCAATCACTTTGCCGTCACGGGTGATGCGCACGGCAAGCGTGCGGCGGTGCGCCGAACGGCGCAGAGTGTAGGGTATCATCGGTTCTCCGTTCTTTCTGATTCATAATGAAAATCTGTCGGAAAATTCTTGCTATTCCGGCATAAGTGTGCTACAATAAAGACGTTGGCATAACGGTAATGCGTTTGCCGTATGCATAAGACGCCATGCCGGAAAGGCAGGGGCGGCTTTACAGAATTATTAAACGCCGCGTACAGAACGTCTCTGCGCGGCTATCGGAGGACAAACATGAGTCAATTGGAACCAATCGAATGGACACAATACTGGGCCGAAAATACGGGAAAGGATAAACCGCGCGTTCTTCTTATCGGGGATTCCATATCGGTCGGGTATCGTTCTCACGTACAGGCGGAAATTCTCGACACGCATTATATCACGGCGATCTCCACATCAAAGGCGTTGGATCACCCGGCGTATATCCGCGAACTTCTTTTCTTTGCGGAACAGGAAAATTATGCGTATCCCATCATTCATTTCAATAACGGCCTTCACGGCTTTCATCTTAACGCGGAAGATTACGGACGGCATTATCGGGAAGTACTTTCCGCGCTCCGGCAGGCATACCCGGAATCCGAGATTGTTCTTGCACTTTCGACGCCGGTCACAAAAGACGATGACCACACGGTATTTGACCCCGCGCTGAACGAAATCGTCAGACAGCGTAACGAGGTCGTGCGCGCGATTGCGGCGGAAGCGGGAATGAAAACCGATGACCTATACAGCGTCTCCGCGGCACATCCCGAATATCGCGACGGCGTAAACGACGGCTATCACTATAACGCGGACGGCTATCGCGCCTTTGCCAAAGTGATTGCGGATTGCCTCTTTGACCGATAAAGTGTCGCGATGACCGGCGGCTTATGTGCCGGGCGATAAATAAAAGAAACGCAGAGAAAGCGATGACAGAATCGCATGTTCTCTGCGTTATCTTTTTCTATTTATTTGCTGTCGGTCCACTTGCCGCTTGTCGGGTTTTTGGAAGCGTTCAGCGAGTTTTCAAAACCGATGATGTCGCTATCTTCAGACGGATTGTCTTTCGGTGTGCAGGAAACAGAGAACAGGGCAAGGGAAAGCATAAGGACAAAAGCCAGAATAAGGGAAATACGCTTCATAATAACCTCCGGAATCCGACGCCCGTGCAGAAAGCACAGAATAGGCATATTTTACTTTTTATATTGTATCATGCTTTCTCCTGTTTGTCAATACCTGTGCTTTCGGTTGCTGTTACAAAAAAGTTTTTTGTTTTTTGGTAAAAACCACAAAAAATATTTTATTTTCAGGAATTATTCTTAAAAAAATGAAAAAGAATTTAAAAAGTGTCTTGACACGAAAAAATATATGGTATAAAATATAAAACTGCATTATCATCGCGTATCAGGCGTTTTCGGCCTTGCTTCCTAAATATTATATAAGCGTGCGGAACGACGAAAACGGTATTTTATCACAAACGCGGGAAATAAAAGAAATTGGAGTGATTCTATCCATGCAGATGCCATCTATGCTGAAACCGAAGAAGCTTGGCACCACAACCAGAATGAGTTTTTCCAAAATCGACGACGTTGCGGAAATGCCCGATCTGGTGGAAATCCAGAAAAAGTCTTACAAATGGCTTCTTGATGTAGGTATTGCGGAGGCCCTCCGTGACGTATCGCCCGTCGAGAATTTTTCCGGCAACCTGTCGATTGATTTTATCGACTATTCCATTGACTCCCAGCCGAAATATTCCATAGAAGAATGTAAAGACCGCGATGCGACATATGAAGTGCCGCTGAAAGTGACCGTTCGCCTGACGGACAAGACCACGGGCGAAGTGGTGACGTCGCAGATCTTCATGGGCAATTTCCCGCTGATGACCGACAGCGGCACGTTCGTGATTAACGGCGCGGAACGCGTTGTTGTTTCGCAGCTTGTCCGTTCTCCGGGCATTTATTACGATTATGCCGTCGATAAGATGGGTAAACATACCTACACCGCCCAGGTGATTCCGTACCGCGGCGCATGGCTGGAATATGAAACCGACGCCAACGACGTATTTTACGTCAAAATTGATAAAACGAGAAAAATTCCGATCACCGTACTGATCCGTGCTCTCGGCGAAGAGTGCCACGAAGACAGTGACGAAGACATTCTCCGTATCTTCGGCGACGAAGAAATGCTGAATGTAACGTTCTCGAAAGACGAATGTGCCCGCGAAGCCGTCGAAAACAAGACGACTCTCGGCGAAGAGGCACTGAAAGAAATCTATAAGAAAATGCGTCCCGGCGAGCCGCCGCTTATCGACTCCGCCCGTACGCTTCTTGTCAATACGTTTTTCGATCCCCGCCGCTATGCCCTGGAACCTGTCGGCCGTTATAAGTACGACAAGAAACTGGCGCTGGCACAACGTATTGAGGGACATACACTTGCGGAAGCGGTCGTCAGCCGTATTACCGGCGAAGTGCTGGCCGACGCGGGCGAAAAATTGACCCGCGAACTTTCCCGCAAGATCGAGCACAATGCCGTAAACGAAGTGGTTCTGCTTCTGGAAAACGGCAAAACGGTAAAGGTGTTCGGCAACAACACGGTCGAACCCGCCGACATTCTCGGCTATGACCTTACCGATTGCGGTATCAGCGAAAAAGTACGTTATGACGAACTTATGGCCATTGTAACGGAAGCAAACGGCGACGCGGCTCTTCTTAAAGATCTCGTCCGTGCCCGTATATCTGATCTTTGCCCCCGTCATATTACGAAAGACGATATTTTTGCCTCTATCAACTATATGCTTTGCCTGACGCACGGCATTGGTTCGTTCGACGATATCGACCACCTCGGAAACCGTCGTCTGCGTTGCGTCGGCGAACTCCTTCAGAACCAGTTGCGCATCGGTATGACGCGCATGGATAAGAACATCAAAGAGCGTATGGCTGTTCATGACAGCGATGACATGACGGCGCAGTCTCTTGTCAATGCGCGCCCCGTGGCTACCGCGATCCGTGAATTCTTCGGTTCTTCTCCGCTTTCGCAGTTTATGGATCAGAACAACCCGCTCGCGGAACTCACGCATAAACGCCGTCTTTCCGCTCTCGGCCCCGGCGGTCTTTCCCGTGACCGTGCGTCGTTCGATGTCCGTGACGTACATTATACACAGTACGGCAGAATGTGTCCTATCGAAACGCCCGAAGGCCCGAACATCGGTCTTATTTCCTATCTTGCCACCTATGCCCGCATCAGCGACTATGGATTCCTCAAAGCGCCGTACCGCCGTGTGGATAAGGCGACCGGTATTGTGACGAAAGAAGTCGTCTACATGACCGCCGATGAAGAAGACCAGTATATTGTGGCGCAGGCAAACGAAAAACTTGACGCCGAAGGTCACTTTGTCAACAAGCGCGTTATCGCCCGCGACAAGGCGGAGATTATCGAAGTCGAACGCGAGAAGATCGACTTCATGGACGCGTCGCCGAAAATGCTCGTTTCGGTTGCTACCGCTTGTATCCCGTTCCTTGAAAATGATGACAACACCCGTGCGCTCATGGGTTCCAACATGCAGAAACAGGCGGTGCCGCTGATGGTGACCGAGGCTCCTTACGTGGCAACCGGTATGGAATATAAGGCCGCCGTTGACTCCGGCTCCGTTATCGTCGCCAATGAGGGCGGCTTTGTGGAACGCGCTTCCGGCGACATTATCACCATTATGACCGACAGCGGTCGGCGCGACACCTACCATCTTCTGAAGTTCAAACGTTCCAACCAGGGAACATGTATCAACCAGCGTCCGATCGTCGAAGAAGGACACCGCGTGGAAAAGGGGCAGGTGATTGCCGACGGCCCCGCTACGGCAAACGGCGAAGTTTCTCTCGGTAAGAACGCTCTGATTGGCTTTATGACGTGGGAAGGCTACAACTACGAAGACGCCGTTCTTCTGAACGAACGCCTTGTCCGCGACGACGTTTATACGTCGATTCATATTGAAGAATATTCCATCGAAGCGCGCGACACCAAACTCGGTCCGCAGGAAATCACCCGCGAAGTACCGAACGTCGGCGAGGACGCACTGAAGGACCTCGACGTGGAAGGCATTGTCAAGATCGGTACGGAAGTTCACGCCAATGATATTCTGGTCGGTAAAGTTACTCCGAAAGGTGAGACCGACCTTACCCCCGAAGAACGTCTGCTCCGTGCTATTTTCGGTGAAAAAGCACGCGAAGTACGCGATTCTTCGCTCCGTCTCCCGCACGGTGCCAGCGGCATTATCGTAGATGTCAAAATCTATTCCCGCGACAATTCCGACGACCTTGCGCCCGGCGTAAATAAAGTCGTCCGCGTTTATGTTGCGCAGAAGAGAAAGATTTCCGTCGGCGACAAAATGGCCGGCCGTCACGGTAATAAGGGCGTTGTTTCCCGTATTCTTCCGCCCGAAGATATGCCTTTCCTTGCCGACGGCACGCCGCTCGACATCGTTCTGAACCCGCTGGGCGTTCCTTCCCGTATGAACATCGGACAGGTGCTCGAAGTTCACCTCGGTATCGCCGCCCGCCGCCTCGGCATCAAAGTGATGACGCCGGTATTTGACGGTGCAAACGAAAAAGATATTATTGAATGTCTGAGATGCGCCGACTATGCCCGCGATATTCGTCCCGGTGAAAATGTGGCCGGCAAAGCGCTCTTCATCGAAGTAATCAACGATAAGGGCGAAAAAGACCTTCAGCGCGTTGACCGCGAGATCGAAAACGATCCCGTCAAGATCCGTGAGCTGATGGAAAAAGAAACCGTGAAAGTCATTGACGGTAAAGTGACGTTGTATGACGGCCGTACGGGCGACGCGTTCGATAACCCCGTTACCGTCGGTATCATGTATTACCTCAAACTCCATCACCTTGTTGATGATAAGATCCACGCCCGTTCCAACGGTCCGTACTCCCTCGTAACGCAGCAGCCTCTCGGCGGTAAAGCCCAGTTCGGCGGCCAGCGCTTCGGTGAAATGGAAGTCTGGGCTCTTGAAGCTTACGGCGCCGCCTACACGCTTCAGGAAATCCTGACCGTGAAGTCGGACGACGTGACCGGTCGTACCAAGGCTTATGAAGCCATTGTCAAAGGTGAAAACATTCCGACGCCCGGTATTCCCGAATCCTTTAAGGTGCTGGTGAAGGAATTGCAGTCCCTGATGCTCGACGTCCGCGTGCTCGATGCGGACGGAAAGGAAATCGAACTCTCCGATATCGGTGAAACCGCGCTGAACACCATGAGCACAATCGGTGCCGTCGACGACGCGGTCGACGCTGTAAAGGGCGACGATGCCGAAGACGACGACATCTTCGATGAAGACGAAGTTTTGGACGAGGGCGACCTCGACGGCTTCGTGGAAGACGGCGATGATTTCGACGAATTCCATGTCGATGACGGCGACGACGATTTTGATCTTGACCGCTGATAAGAGACGAAGAGACTGAAAATAATGAGAGGGGAAACGCCTGCCCGGCAACCGGGCGGGCAGTTCATAAACAGTATGGAAAAGAGTGTTTTTGATTCCATTAAAATCGGCCTTGCTTCTCCCGAGATGATCCGCAGTTGGTCTTACGGAGAAGTAACGAAACCCGAAACCATCAACTACCGCACCCTCAAGGCGGAGCGCGACGGTCTGTTCTGCGAACGGATTTTCGGGCCTGCAAAAGACTGGGAATGTATGTGCGGCAAGTATAAAAGACAGCGCTACATGGGCAAAGTCTGCGAAAAATGCGGAGTCGAAGTAACGACAAAGAAAGTGCGCCGTGAACGTATGGGCCATATCGAACTGGCGGCCCCCGTTTCGCATATCTGGTATTTCCGCGCCATTCCGTCCCGCATGGGTCTGCTTCTCGATATTTCGCCCCGTCTTCTTGAGCGCGTTCTTTACTATATCAATTATATTGTGATCGATCCCGGCTCCACGCCGCTTGATAAAAAACAGCTCCTGACCGAGCAGGAATACAAATCGTATTATGAAAAATACGAAAACGATTTCCGCGCCGGTATGGGTGCGGAGGCTATCAAGGAACTACTGAAAGAGATCGACGTTGAAAAGCTCGCCGTCGAGCTTAAAGAAGAACTGAGCGAGGCTTCCGGCCAGAAGAAAGTACGTCTTATCAAGCGTCTTGAAGTTGTGGAAGCGTTCCGTAAATCGGGCAATCGCCCCGAATGGATGATCATGGACGTTCTTCCGGTCATTCCGCCGGACATTCGTCCGATGGTACAGCTGGACGGCGGCCGTTTCGCCACCTCCGACCTGAACGAACTTTACCGCCGCGTCATCAACCGTAACAACCGTCTTAAAAAGATGATTGAAATGCGCGCGCCGGAAATTATCATACGCAACGAAAAGCGTATGCTTCAGGATTTTGTCGACGCATTGATTGATAACGGTCGCCGCGGAAAAGCCGTCACCGGCGCTTCCAACAGACCGCTGAAATCGCTTTCCGAAATGCTCCGCGGTAAACAGGGACGTTTCCGTCAGAACCTGCTCGGTAAACGTGTTGACTATTCCGGCCGTTCGGTTATCGTTGTCGGCCCGGATCTTAAGATCTATCAGTGCGGTCTTCCGAAAGAGATGGCATTGGAACTCTTCAAGCCTTTTGTTATGAAACGGCTTATCGAAACGCAGAAAGCCACCGGCATCAAGGACGCAAAGAAGAAAGTGGAAAAGGTCGCTCCCGAAGTCTGGGACGCGCTCGAATTCGTTATCAAAGAACATCCCGTTCTTCTGAACCGTGCGCCTACGCTTCACCGTCTGTCGATTCAGGCGTTTGAACCGATTCTTGTCGAAGGCCGCGCCATCAAACTGCACCCGCTCGTCTGCCCGGCTTTCAACGCCGACTTCGACGGCGACCAGATGCCTGTTCACGTTCCGCTTTCGGCAGAAGCGCAGGCAGAGGCACGTTTCCTCATGCTTTCCGCCAATAACCTCCTGAAGCCTCTGAACGGTAAGGCTGTTACTACGCCGTCTCAGGATATGGTTCTCGGTTCTTATTATCTGACGCTCCGCCGTCCGCAGGAGTATTATGAAGACGGTACGATCCGTTACAAGGGCGAACCCGGCGAGGGCAGCGTTTACCGTAACGCCGATGAAGCCAAAATGGCTTATGCAAACGGTGAACTCGGTCTTCACGCACCGATCAAGGTGTATGTGAAGAAAGAAGTGAATGGCGTGCATTACGAGGGTCTTATCGACGCCACGCTCGGTCGTATCATTTTCAATGAAAACATTCCGCAGGATCTCGGTTATGTCGACCGTTCCAACCCCGATAAAGTGCTTGACCTTGAGGTCGGATACGACCTTCTCGAAGCGCAGGGCAGAAACGCCATCACCGATAAGCAACTGAAAAACATCGTTGACCTGACGATCAAGAAGCACGGCTTCCAGGTGGCGGCCGAAGTGCTCGACAACATCAAGGCAATGGGTTATCAGTATTCCACGCGTTCTTCGATTTCCATTTCGATTTACGATATGACGATTCCGCCGGAAAAGCCGACGCTGATCCACGAGGCGGAAGAAAAAGTCAGCGAACTCATGGAGCTTTATCTGGAAGGCGAACTGACCAATGACGAACGTGCAAAAGCCTCGAACGCCGTTTGGGACGCCACAACCAACAAAATCACGGATTGCCTTGTCAAAGGCCTTGACAAGTACAACGCCATCAACATGATCTGTACGTCGGGTGCCCGCGGCAGTATCAAACAGACCCGTCAGCTTGCCGGTATGCGCGGACTTATGTTCGCCGCCAACGGTAAAACGATCGAAACGCCTATCAAATCGAACTTCCGTGAAGGTCTGACGATGCTTGAATACTTTATGGGCGCACGTTCTTCGCGTAAATCCCTTTCCGATACGGCTCTTCGTACTGCGGACTCCGGTTACCTTACCCGCCGCCTTGTCGACGTATCGCAGGACGTCATCGTCCGTGAAGAGGACTGCGGCACGCGCGACGGTCTCCTTGTCAGCCAGATCGTGGATAAATCGAATGTACTGGAAAGTCTGAAAGACCGTATCATGGGCCGTTTCACGACGGGCCCCATCACCGATCCCGCTACCGGCGAAGTCATTATCGGCGAAAACGAATTGATTACCGAAGATATTGCCGACCGCATCGTAAAGGCCGGTATTACCGAAGTGGATGTCCGTTCGATTCTCCGTTGCCGTGCAAAACGCGGCGTTTGCGCGCATTGCTACGGTGCCGACCTTGCTTCCGGCAAGGAAGTGTCCATCGGCGAGGCTGTCGGCGTTATTGCGGCACAGTCCATCGGTGAACCCGGTACGCAGTTGACTATGAGAACGTTCCACACCGGCGGCGTTGCCGGTTCCGATATTACGCAGGGTCTTCCCCGTATCGAGGAACTTTTTGAAGCGCGTCGCCCGAAGAAATCCGCTGTTGTCTGCGAACATGACGGCGTTGCCCATATCCAGACCGAAAAGAAGATTTCCCGCGTACACGTCCGCCCGAACGATCCCACGGTTCCCGAACAGGTATACGATATTCCGTTCGGCATCAGCGTGACGATCGAAGACGGCGAGACCGTTTCCTGCGGTCAGCCTCTGACCCCCGGTTACGTCAGCCCGAACGATATTCTGCGTTTGAAGGGCATCGAAGCGGTTTACGATTATATTATCCGCGAAGTGCAGAGCGTGTACCGCGGCGAAAACGTGGAAGTCAACGACAAACACGTGGAAGTCATCGCGCGTCAGATGACACGTAAAGTGCGTGTGGAAGACGCAGGCGACACCGAACTTCTTTCCGGCTCCGTCGTAGATATTGTGGAATTCCGCGAAGAATGCGAAAAAGTTCAGGAACGCATCGACGCCGGCGAAAAGACACTGCGTATGCCGACATTCTCGCACGTGCTTCTCGGTATTACGAAAGCCTCCCTGCAAACCGAATCCTTCCTGTCTGCCGCATCGTTCCAGGAAACGACAAAGGTGCTTACTGAAGCCGCTATCAAGGGCAAGGTGGATCACCTGCTCGGCCTGAAAGAAAACGTTATCATCGGCAAACTGATTCCTGCCGGTACCGGCCTTGACGTGTACCGTAATCTCGACGTTCATAAGATTGACACGGTCGAAGATGAGGATGAAGAGACGGAAGACGATGATATTGCGGAGCCGATCGCTGAAGATCCGGCTGCAGCCGTTTAATATCGCCGTACACCGTAAAATAATACCGGTCGGAGGCAGAACGCGTTCACGCGTTCTGCCTCCGATTTTGACGAACGGACAAAAGAGAACCGGCCTATGACGTCAAAATCACCTGTTTTTCAGGAATTTACAAAAAATTCACATTTCTTTACAACGAAAACAAATGAGAGACGTTGACAAGAAAAAAGAAACATGGTATAATAATGCGTAATTGTGGCTTTGTTACGGCATAGCCGCAATCATTCCTACTTGTATACCTCGTTCCGCCCTCCGCGGGATCTGTGTATAGATAAACATTTATAATTACTTGAAGAAGGAGGAAAACAATGCCAACCTTTAACCAGCTCGTTAAAAACGGCAGAACCGAACGCACCTACAAGTCCAAGGCGCCGGTGCTTCAGAAGGGTTTCAACACTCTGAAGAACGCGGCTACCGATCAGAGCGCACCGCAGAAACGCGGCGTTTGCACGAAGGTAACCACCACCAGCCCGAAAAAGCCGAACTCTGCTCTTCGTAAGATCGCGAGAGTACGACTCACCAACGGTATGGAAGCTACCACGTATATTCCGGGTATCGGCCACAACCTTCAGGAACACTCTGTTGTCCTGATCCGTGGCGGACGTGTCCGTGACCTTCCCGGTTGCCGTTACCACATCATCCGCGGCACGCTGGACGCTCAGGGCGTCGCAAACCGCAAACAGGGCCGTTCCAAGTACGGAGCAAAGCGCCCGAAGAAGTAAGCCGTCATACGACTTACCCGTGAGACATTCCGTGTCTCAGAATGTGCCGTTTGTGCTGTAATTATAAATTGTTTATAGATACAAGACAACGCGCACTTGCGAAAGTTCAGAACTTTCGAGTACCTGTGATATCATACTAATCATGAAGGAGGGAAGTACAGTGCCAAGAAGAGGTCAAATTTCTAAAAGAGACGTTCTGCCGGATCCTCTGTACAATTCTAAGCTGGTAACCAAGCTTATCAACAACATTATGCTTGACGGTAAGAAGGGCGTAGCGCAGAAAATCGTTTACGATGCATTCGCAACGATCGAACAGAAATCGGGTGAAAATCCCCTTGAAGTGTTCCAGGCCGCTCTTGAAAACGTTATGCCTTTGCTGGAAGTAAAGGCGCGCCGTATCGGCGGTTCTAACTATCAGGTTCCTATGGAAGTACGTGCCGAACGTCGTCAGACGCTCGGTCTGCGTTGGATCACGATGTTCTCCAGAACGCGTGGCGAACGTACGATGGCCGAACGCCTTGCTGCCGAGATTCTCGACGCTAAGGCCGGTCAGGGCGGCGCTTTCAAGAAGAAAGAAGAAACCCACCGTATGGCAGAAGCAAACAAGGCGTTTGCTCACTACAGATTCTGATAACCGTATAAAACAAGAAGGAGAAAGAAAATGCCAAGACAGTATTCACTTGCCAATACCCGTAATATCGGTATTATGGCGCATATCGATGCTGGTAAAACCACCACCACCGAACGTATCTTGTTTTATACCGGCAAAACCCACCGCATCGGCGAAGTTCATGACGGCGCCGCTACGATGGACTGGATGGCGCAGGAACAGGAACGCGGCATTACGATCACGTCTGCCGCTACGACCTGCTACTGGGCGCCCAGCTGCTATCACAATGACCCGGCAGAAGCCAAAGCGCACACCTGCCGCGTCAATATTATCGACACGCCCGGCCACGTTGACTTTACCGTCGAAGTAGAGCGTTCGCTCCGCGTTCTTGACGGTGCCGTCACGGTTCTTTGCGCCAAGGGCGGCGTTGAACCCCAGACCGAAACGGTATGGCGTCAGGCCAACGAATATCACGTTCCGCGTATGTGCTATGTCAACAAGATGGACATCACGGGCGCGAACTTCTTCCGCGTTGTCAAGATGCTGAAAGAAAGACTGAAAGCCAATGCTGTTCCGATTCAGCTCCCGATCGGTGCCGAAGCTTCGTTCCGCGGCATCATTGATCTTATGGAGATGAAAGCCGACGTATATTACGACGATCTCGGTAAGGATATGCGCGTGGAAGAAATTCCCGCGGATATGATGGAGATGGCCGAAGAGTACAGAAGCAAGATGGTTGAGTCGATTGCCGAAACCGACGAAGAACTGTTTGAAAAGTATTGCGACGGTCAGGAACTGACGGTTGCCGAACTGAAAGCCGCTCTTCGCAAGGCCGTTATCGCCAACAAGATCATTCCGGTTATCTGCGGCACTTCCTATAAGAATAAGGGCGTGCAGAAACTGCTCGACGCGGTTATCGACTATATGCCGTCTCCGCTCGACGTTCCCGCTATCAAGGGTGTAAACCCCGAAACCGAGGAAGAGGACGAACGCCCGTCTTCCGACGAAGCGCCGTTCTCCGCGCTGGCATTCAAGATCATGACCGACCCGTTCGTCGGAAAGCTTTGCTTCTTCCGCGTATATTCGGGTATCGTTATGAAAGGTACGAACGTTTATAACTCGACGAAAGACGAGCATGAACGTTTCGGCCGTATTCTGCAGATGCATGCAAACGAAAGAACCGATATCGACGAAGTTTATGCGGGCGATATCGCGGCCGTTGCTTCGACCAAATATACCACCACCGGCGATACGTTCTGCGACGAAGATCATCCGATCATTCTGGAATCCATGGTGTTCCCGGAACCGGTTATCCGCGTTGCCATTGAACCCAAAACCAAGGCCGGTCAGGAAAAGATGGGCATTGCTCTTGCGAAACTCGCAGAAGAAGACCCGACTTTCCGCACCTACACCGATGAAGAAACCGGTCAGACCATCATTGCCGGTATGGGCGAACTTCATCTGGAAATCATCGTTGACCGTCTGCTCCGCGAATTCAAGGTGGAAGCAAACGTCGGTGCTCCTCAGGTTGCTTACAAGGAAACCATCCGCAAAAAAGTGGATCAGGAAACCAAGTATGCCCGTCAGTCCGGCGGTAAAGGTCAGTACGGCCATGTTAAGATCACGGTTGAACCCGGCGAACCCGGCAGCGGATATGAATTTGTCAATGCCGTTACGGGCGGTGCAATCCCGAAGGAATTCATTCCTGCGGTTGACGCCGGTATCCAGGGCGCTATGCAGTGCGGCGTTCTCGCCGGCTACAGCGTCGTTGACGTAAAGGTTACTCTGTACGACGGTTCTTATCACGAAGTCGACTCTTCGGAAATGGCATTCAAGATCGCCGGTTCGATGGCGTTCAAGGAAGCTATGCGCAAAGCCGACCCCGTTCTTACGGAGCCGATCATGAAAGTTGTCGTTATCACGCCCGATGATTATATGGGCGATGTTATCGGCGACCTGAACTCCCGCCGCGGCCAGATTGAGAGCATGGAGGCTCTTTCGGGCGGGG
>CAJLXA010000042.1 GCA_905210485.1 uncultured Eubacteriales bacterium
CTAGCTCGCCCTTCTTTCTTTGCTAAAGCTTCTTTTCTTCCCCCGGTATAACCGGTGGTTTTCTTCTACGCCTAAAGACGGCAATAAAAAGCACCGCGGAGTTGTCTCCGCGGTGCTTTTCTGTCACTGACGCATTACACGCCGGCCGCACAGGCATTTTCGTCGTTTTCAACGGGAATCACTTCTTCGCCCGTAAAATCGGTAATGACGGTATCCATATATCCTTTAAGGTAGAATACCGAAAGCCGGATATCCTCCGCCAACTCTTCCGCATCGGCGGCGGACAAAGAAAAATCCAGCGTATAATCGGGGTCAACGCCGAGCACGTTCGGCATTGTTCCCACGATGGCGTAACTGTCGTCCGCGTCTGCAACAAACAGTTTGACAGGCGACGCGCCCTCGTTATACTTATTGCAGAAAAGAAAGACCTCTTCTTCGGTCGTATCGGCCTTATCGACATAAAAGGTCATCTCACTGTAATATCCGTCCCGTCTGACGAAAATATCGGTCACCGCTTCGGATTGCCATTCTTTTTCCTCCGCGGGACGAAGCGTCATGACAAATCCGTTTTCGTCCTCCGTGAATTCAAAGCCGATATAGCGGAAAAATCCGAATGAACGCAAAAGCGCGTTTTCCAGTTGTTTCATATAGCCTCCCAACCTGCCGCCAAACGCGCGACAGTCATTTTTAACAGTATATCCCCCACGCGGGCATGGTCATTCGCCGTCTGCGGAAAATCTTCATTCTTCCGTAACGGCGATTTTTTTCGGAACCGAAAAGCGTGACAGCCGTTTTACCGTATACCGTATCAGTTCCTCTTCCGTCGGCGGATTCTCCTTTTTTACCGTAGCGGCGGCCGTCAGTTCATACCCGTAGACTGCGTCGGGCACCGGAGTGACGGTAACCGTTTTCACGGAAGGATGCGCTTCTATACACTTCCGCAAAACGGCGGTCGCCGGTTCGTCGTACCCGTGCGTTACGCGGGAACCGTCCGTTTTCACGAGACGGTCGCCGTCCTCGTCGCAAACGGCATAGAACGTGCTTTCGTACACGCCGTCCGACAGAACGCGCGCGGTTTTCTCCGCATTTCTGTAATACCCGCAAAAAGGCGCCATCGCACGCACAAACAGTTTTCCGTCTTCTCCGAGGCGGCAGGCATTGCCGGCAACCGGACGCGCGCCGCTTTTCCGGCTTTCTTCATTTCCTGCAATATCCGACATGAACAGAATCCCGGCCGTTTCTTTTTCGCCGTAGGCGGTGCAGAGTTCGGGAATCGGCATTTCCGAAAAAATCCTGTCCCTTGCCTTGCCGTCAAACGGCGGATTTATCAGAATTCCCGCGCGTAAAGACGAAAGATCGGTGAGCGGAAAATCCGGGTGCGCCATTACCGAAAGAAAGGTCGGCGCATATCCCGGAAAAACCGTAATGCGCTCGTAGGCAATCAGCGAAAGCGCCGCTTTCGGCGCAAAATACGGCAAAGGACAAAGCGTGGCGCCGTGCGTCAGCGCGGCAATCACCGTTCCGGACAGCGAAAGAACGTCGTATGCCGGAGCGGCAAGCATAACGCGGTCAGCCGTCGAAAGGTCGCATCGGTCGCCCGCGCTTTTCCCCGCGTTGAGCAAAGCTCCGCCCGACAGCATCACAGCGCAGACATCACCGTCGAAGCGGTAGGTCGGCACCATCAGCAAAACGTCTTCCGGCGAAACGGCAACCGCCATACGGCGTACTTCGTCTTCCGGCGTTGCGTCCGTAAGATCATCTATGTCTCCGTAGGCATAACAGCCTTTTTTACGGAATCCCACCGTCATAATGTGCCGTAAAAAAGGCAGAGCGGGATTATGGAGCGGCATGTCGGCGTCGTTTTTACCGAGTTCCGGGAAAGCGGCCGCCAAGGCAGATACGTACGAAACGTCGCCGAAACCGTTTGCCGTAATCAGGAGTTCGGCGTCGGTTGCGCGGAGACAGGACACCGCCTCCTCCGCCTTCATCAGAGTGGGAAGCGGCACCGTTATCGCGCCGATCATCGCCGCGGCAAACAGAGCCTTGAAGAAAACGAGATCATTCGGCAACCAGAGCGCGATCCGCGATCCGCGCCCGATACCGAGCGTCACAAACGCGCGCGCCATACGTTCCGCTTCCTCACAGAATACATTATACGAACAGTTATCGGCGGCGGTCGCAAAGGAAAACGCCGTCTGATCGGGAAAACGTTCCGCCACTTTTTGCAAAGCGCCGAAAAGCGTCTCTTTCAGAAAACTGTCTTTCGGGAACACGTAATACCCCGTGCGCGTGCGGTTCGGAAACGCGCTCTGCTCATTTGCCGTATATCCCAGTTTGCGGGTCATCACGCTTTCGTAATGCGTCACGATCGCCGACATGTCCGACAGGCCGGGCAGCCAGTCGGGCGAAAAATCGAGCGCAAGATCGCCCGCATAAGCCAAAGCGCGGAGAGCCGCGACCACCTCCGCCAGCGGCAGGTCTCCCTCTCCCGTAAGTTCATGCGCGGACGCGTCTCCCCGCTTCCCGTCCGACAGCGCGACATAGCGGATAAACGCGCCGAGGCGGGACGCCGTGTCGGAGGGGGATTCCCCGCTGAGAAGACAGGTTCCGCGCACGTCCCACGCCGCGCCGAGACGGCTGTCGGCAAACGAAGAAAGAAGCGTATAGAGTTTCACGCTGTCAGAATAAGCGCCGTCGGAGATCAGAAGAAAAGCGATTTTCCGTTCGCACTTCACCGACAGCAAAGCGCGCAGTCTTTCTTTCACGGCAGACTCATCGCCGATATCCGTGTGAAGCAAAAGATAGGGCGACGAATAGTCGACGGCGGCGCGAAGCGCGGCCATGACCCCGGAAAGCGGCGCGGAAACAAAATCACCGCCGAACCCTACGGCGGCAATGCGGCTTTTCGCCTTCATCAGCCGACGGCGGCGGACGGAGCGAAGAAGCGGTTCCGCCTCTTCCGAAAAGACATCAAACGGTATAATATCACCGACGCGGCTGTCTTCCACGATACGGAGGCAATCCTCAAAAGAAAGCCGTGATACATAACGCGTCGAAAAAGCAAGTTTCATATCACGTCTCCTCGTAAACGATCTTGTTCAGCGCACTGAGATAGGCGTGAATACTGGCCCCCACAATGTCGGTGGAAATACCGCTTCCGGCATAAAGGCGGCCGTCCGCGCGCAAACGTACAAGCGCGGATCCGATTGCTTCGCGCCCCTCCGTCACCGACTGAATACGGAATTCGTCCAGCTCGTAATGGTGGCCCACAATCTGTTCGATCGCCCGGAAAGCGGCGTCGATCGGGCCGTCTCCTCCCGCGATGCCGGAGAGTTTTTCCCCGTTGCGGTCGAGTTCCACGGAAGCCGTGGCCGTAATGATGTTGCCGCTGTTTGTGACATAACTCACAAGGCGATAGGTTTCGGGAACCTCCGCGGCCGACGTGGCGATGATGGCCTCCAGTTCGCGCCGCCCCACATGGCTCTTCTTTTCGGCGAGAGGGGAAAACGCCGCATAAACGCGTTTCATATCCTCCTCCGAAAGTTCGTAGCCGAGAGATTGCACCGCACGTTCCACATCGGAGAGATTGTCCCCCGGTGTCAGGCGGATCTCGTCGTCATCCCCGCCGTCCGCCGCTTCTTCGACATCCTCGTGAACGCCCGTTTTATCGAAGACCCGTTCCAGTCTTTTGACGGTATGCGACAATTCGGTCAGACGAAGCGGCGTGGTATAGCCGAGCGACCCGCCTTTCACACGAAGATAATGCGCGGCATTTTCAAGCGTCGGGAATCCCAGTTGCGGAACCGTGACCTTAACACCGTCCGCACCGGCGGAAAGCGCGGCCGCCGAAACGGCAAGCGCCATACCCATACCGTCCGAAATTTCAACGGACAGCACCACGCTGTGCAGTTCGGGGAGTGCCTTATACAGATCGGCGATTTTCTTTTCACATTCCGCAGGCGTGATATGCCCCGTTGCGTCCGCTATCGTAACGCGTTCCGCTCCCGCTTTTACAGCGGTACGGATCATTTTCTCAAGAAATCCCGGTTCCGCGTTTGTGGCGTCGCACGCCGTGAACTCCACTTTGGGGCAAAGCGCGCGGGCGGCCGTTACCAATTCTTCGCAAAGAACGAGCATGGAGGGCGCTTTTTTATGGCAGGTATATTCCATGCGGATCGGAGAAACGGGAAGCATTACATGCAGAATCGGCGTTTTCGCCTCTTTCACGCACTCATATGCCGCCGCCACCGATTCGGGCGTATAACCGACCGCAATAACGACCGGCGCCGTTGTGGCCGTGGCGGCCGTCTTGGACAGAAGCCGGTCGGTGCGGCTGTCGCCGATCGGCGGCAATTCGATCGTATCGACGTGAAGACGTCCCACCGCGCGGCAGAATTCAAGTTTTTCCCGGAACGACAGCGTATTTTTTTTGTTCCCGGCACATTCGCGCAGGGTGATGTCCGATATACGGATCGTTTTCATAGCGATACTCCTTTACAAAGTGGCATTATCATGCGGCGCAGGTCATTCACGCAATGCGAGCTTCAGTCGTCAAGATCGTATGCGTCGTGGATTCTGCTCCGCGCGTCTCCGAAAACATAAACGGCAACGGCAAAGAACAGCAGTGTAAAGAAAAAGCACGGGATCCAGAACCAGCCGAACCGTTCGATGACAAGCGTGGCCTGACCGAGCGCGTCCTCGTTGACGGGAACGACTTCAGTCACACGGCGCAAAAAGACGTTGACCGCAGAGAAAACAGCGTCGAAAACCATCAGCACCGAAATGTTACGGAATCCCCTTCCGCATTCGCGGACGACCACCGTGTCCGTATGCGTAAGCACGCCGTCATTACGGCAGTATGCCAGCACGTCGCGCATAAGACGCATAAGATAACGGAACAGCAGTACGGCAAGCAACACGACAACGACAGTTTTAACGACGGTTGCCGCGGCAGAAAGCCGATACAGCCTGTCCGCCGCCCGTACACGTCCGAGATCGCCGGCGTCATACAGTCTGTCAAAACGCGTATGTACGATATATTCAAACAGTGAAACGACAAAGTAAAGACCGGTTACCGCCATGACCGGCCGGCTCCGTTTTCTGTCCGTACACGGGTAAAAAACGAGCAGAGCCGCAAAATAGGCAACGGCCGACAAAAAGTCCGGCAATATGTTGAATCCGTCAAGCGTTACGTCTATAGAGAAGAAAACGGCGAAAATAAGGCATACAAAACCGAGCGCCACACGGCGATAGCGGAACAGGCGCCTGCGATACGGACTCTGCACGCGTTCGGCGGCCGCATCGGCAACGCAACGGCAAAACGCCTCGTCGCGCGACAGCGGCAGGAAATATATAAGGATCATGCGGCAGACTATAACGCCTGCGACAAGCGCGAGCAGGATTGCCGCGATCAGAACGGGGGTATAGTAGTCGGAAAGCAACCTGCTTGCCGTTCCCTCCGCCGGATCGCGGATATCCAGATACAGGGCTTCGGGCAAAAACGAGCACAGTCCGCGCACGATAAACAAAGCATAGGAAAAATACGCGAGATTTTCCGCGGGAAAACGTCCCCTTTCGGTTACGACATAACCCGCCGCCGGCACGTCTCTTTGCTCGGCAAGAGCCGCAAAAGCGGAAAAAAGATCCCGGAACGCAGAGATGGCGAAAATGAGGTCGAGAACCGCGTAAACCAATGCGAAAACAGCGACGATGGATCGGTCGCCGACATGCGCGCTACGGATGGAGGTCACGATGAAAAGTGCGGGGATCCGCGACAACGCAAGGAAAAACATGCGGAGAATACCGCGGAAAGCATCGTCAAAGGCGGGAATACCGTCCCGCAGAGGGCGCAGGGAGAGAAGGATCAGAAGATACCCGATCGCGTCGGGCAGAACGTCGACCCCCTGTACCGTAGGATTCACAAGAAGCAGAAAGCCGATGAAGAACAGCGGCAACGAAAACGTATGACGGTGTTTACGGATTTCTTGATTCATAACGTTCCTTTCTATTCCGGGGTTACGGTTTATTTTTTCCTTTTCCCGTCATCATGAACGGTTGGATCCGCCTTTGCGTTCTGCCCCCGGAGATCGTCGGGAAGCGTATCGGACGGCAGGCAGATATAGCGGTAGCAGGAAAAGATCGTATAAGAATTCAGAAGCACCACGGCGAATCCGCATACCACGACGGGAATCGCGGCATGAACCGCAAATTCGGTTGCGGACGGGAAATATGTGGGCAGTTCGAGAGCGGCCGCAAAAAGAAAATACAGAGCGGAAAAGAAACGGTTTCTGACCGCCGCATTGCGGATTTCGGGAAGACCCGTTTCTTTTCCCAGCGATTCGATACCGCAGAACAAAGAAAGCGTGAAAAAGAGCTGCGTCAGTCTTTTGGCCACGGCAAAAGCGGAATTCCATGCGTCGGGGAGAGGCGCCGCTCCGAAAAAGGAGCGTGCCGTCAGATAAAATTCGGGAATACCGGGAATAAACAGGAGGAGCGCCGCGATAAATGCCACGCGAAGTCCCCTGTTATAGACGCGGAGCGACAACATTCCGTATAAAATAAAGCAATAACCGAGCAGATTTGTCAGTCCGTCATAAACGCCGGGATTCAATAAAAACAGATACCCGACAAGAAGCGGCCCGAATCCCATCACGACTCCTTGCCGGCGTCGGCGGCACCGCAACATTTCTTGTACTTTTTACCGCTTCCGCAGGGACAAAGTTCGTTACGTCCGACCTTCACGACCTTGATCGGTTTGCGCGGAGCGGCCTTTTTTTCCGTTCCCTCAAATCCTTCGGACGTCACCTTGGCAACGGCGGTACGTTTGATCGGTTGCGGGCGGGGAATAACCGTCAGAACCTGGCGCACGGTGCTTTCTCTTATGTCGTTCACCATTTCATCGAACATTTCCGAACCCTCAAGCTTATACATGACGACGGGATCGCGCTGAGCATAACTGTTGAGTCCGACCGATTCCTTCAGATCCTCCATGGCGTCGAGGTGGTCGATCCACTTCGTATCCACATTGCGGAGCAGGATACTGCGTTCCACTTCCCGATAGATTTCGGGGGTGAACAGTTTTTCTTTTTCCGCGAAGATTTCTTCGGCGCGCGAAAGCAGTTCCTTTTCGATCTTTTCTTCGGTCAGCGTTTTCATCTCCTCTTCGGAATAGAGGAAAGACGTCGGCGTCGTCAGTACGCCGAGATAGTGCTGACGCAGTTCGCCGAAGGAAAACTCTTCGGGTTTGCCGGTAAGGAACAGGGCGCAATGCTCTTTGACGGAAGCCTCAATCATACCGCGGACGGTTTCATGCAGGTCGTTTCCGTCGAGGACGCGCTGACGTTCCGCATAGATGATCTTGCGCTGTTCGTTCATTACGTCGTCATAACGGATAACGTTTTTACGGCGCTGGAAGTTCATGCCCTCAATGCGCTTCTGCGCGCTTTCGATAGAGCCGGACAGAATACGCGCGTCGATCGGCGTATCTTCGTCCATACCGAGACGGGTCACAATGCCCATAATGCGTTCCGAACCGAAAAGGCGCATAAGATCGTCTTCAAGCGAAAGATAGAAACGGGATTCGCCGGGGTCGCCCTGACGGCCGCTACGGCCGCGAAGCTGGTTATCAATACGGCGGCTCTCGTGGCGCTCCGTACCGAGGACGAACAGACCGCCCGCTTCGCGCACACGCGCGGCTTCGGGAGCGATCTCCTCTTTATAACGGTCATAGAGAGAGCGGAAAAGGGCGCGCGCTTCAATAAGCGCTTCGTCTTCGGTATCCGAAAAGCCGGTGGATTCCGCAATCAGCGCTTCCTCCATTCCGCGGCGGCGCATTTCCGCCTTGGCAAGAAATTCGGGGTTGCCGCCGAGCATGATGTCGGTACCGCGGCCGGCCATGTTCGTGGAAATCGTAACGGCGCCCTCTTTACCGGCCTGCGCGATAATCTCGGCTTCCTTTTCGTGATATTTGGCGTTCAGAACGTTATGGGGAATTCCCTGCTTCCGCAGAATATGCGAAAGCGCTTCGGATTTTTCCACCGAAACGGTACCGACAAGCACGGGCTGTCCTTTTTCGTGGCAGGCGACGATCTGTTTCACAATGGCGCGGTATTTGCCCGCCTCGGAGCGGTAAACGGCGTCGTTGCGGTCAATGCGGATCATCGGCTTATTCGTCGGTACTTCCACAACGTCGAGATAATAGATTTCGCGGAACTCGTCCTCTTCGGTAAGCGCGGTACCCGTCATACCGGAGAGTTTTTTATACATACGGAAATAGTTCTGGAACGTGATGGTGGCCAGCGTTTTCGACTCTTTCTGCACATCGACATGCTCTTTCGCTTCGATTGCCTGATGCAGACCGTTGTTGTAGCGACGGCCGGGCATAAGACGGCCGGTGAAGCTGTCGACAATGATGATCTGTCCGTCTTTCAGCATATAATCGACGTCGCGCTTCATAATACCGTGGGCGCGGATAGCCTGTGTGATATGATGGTTGATTGTGGCGTTCGCCTCATCGGCAAGGTTGTCGAGGTGGAAAAACGCCTCGGCCTTGGCGATGCCGCTCTTCGTCAGCGTGACGCTGCGCGCCTTTTCGTCGACGACATAATCGGCGTCGATGTCATCGGAAAGTTCTTTGTCGTCAAGTTCTTTGATGACATACTTTTTCAACGTGCGGACAAACTTTTCCGCAAGTTCGTAAAGTTCCGTCGATTTGTCGCCTTCGCCCGAAATAATGAGCGGTGTACGCGCTTCGTCAATCAGGATGGAGTCCACTTCGTCGACAATGGCAAAAAAGTGCCCGCGCTGTACGAGATTTTCTTTGTAGATCGCCATATTGTCGCGCAGGTAGTCAAAGCCGAATTCGTTATTCGTACCGTAGGTAATGTCGGCATTGTACGCGGCGCGTTTTTCGTCCTGCGTCTGACCGTGAACGACAAGACCCGTCGTCAGGCCGAGATAGGCGTATACGCGTCCCATCTCATCGGCGCCGCAACGGGCAAGGTAGTCGTTGACCGTCACAATATGCACGCCTTTTCCGGCGAGGGCATTCAGATAGGCGGGAAGCGTGGCGACAAGGGTCTTTCCTTCGCCCGTCTTCATTTCGGCGATACGTCCCTGATGCAAAAGGATACCGCCGAGAACCTGAACATAAAAAGGCCGTTTTCCAAGAACGCGCCAGTCGGCTTCGCGGACGGCGGCAAACGCGTCCGGCAGAATATCGTCGAGCGTCTCCCCTGCCGCAAGGCGCGCTTTCAATGCCGGCGTCACCGCGCGAAGTTCCTCTTCGCTCATCTTGCCGTATTTGTCGGCAAGCGCCTCCACCTGCGCGGCGATCGGCTTGATCCTTTTTATCTGTCGGTCGGAATACGTACCGAAAATTTTTGTGATAAGTCCCATTCTTGTATTGCGCCGAACGGCGCACCTCCGATTTTCCGATTTACTATAGCGCGCGAAAGGCGCGCATCAATATCTCTATTGTAGCACATCTTTATGTAAAATACTATAATAATTTGTAAAAAAAAGCGAATAAATCCGTATTTTTTCGGATTTTTTTACTTGACAGGCCCAAAGTCTCTGTTATAATGGAGAGTGACAACCGTCAATAACGAAAAGAGGCCGCATATGGAAGAACTGAATATTGTGCTTCACCACCCCGAAATTCCTCAGAATACCGGCAACATTGCCCGCACCTGCGCCGCAACGGGCGCCGCCCTTCATCTGATCCGTCCCCTCGGTTTTGCGATTGACGACAAAAAGATGAAGCGCGCCGGACTGGACTACTGGGACAAACTCTCGGTCTCCTTTTATGATGACATCGAGGATTTTTACAGAAAAAATCCCGATGCCGCCGTATACTATTTTTCCACGAAAGCACCGCGCGCCTACACCGACATCGTCTACCCGCAGCGTGTTTTTCTGATGTTCGGTGCGGAATCAAAGGGACTTCCCGAAACGGTTCTTGAAAAAAATCCTGACACGGCGGTCAGGATCCCGATGCTTCCGCGTTTACGCAGTCTCAATCTTTCCAACTCGGTGGCCATTGCCGCTTACGAAGTTTTGCGCCAAAGAGATTTTTGCCGGCTTTCGGAGGTCGGAACGCCGACCACCTTTACATGGGGCGACCGCCAGGTATAAACCATAAGTTTGACGCCGACGCTTTTCAGAATCTTCGTAACGGGCGCCGGTCGTCCGAAATAACCGCCATTCCGTTTTTCATTTTGTATTACTCTTTTTACGCCTGCCGTTTCTTCGCCGCGCACCGATCCTGCCGCGAAAAAGCGGCGGTTTTTGTTTTTTGCCGCACGATATACACGCATGAAACCGCGGGAAAAAGGTTACAATAGGGGAAAAGGCAGGTGGACATATGAAAATCAAAGAAACTGTCGTCCCCGTATTTCTCGGAGCCGACCAGAACTGTTACGGCATGGCGCGCGCATTTCACGCCGCGGCGCATTGCCGATGCTATGCATTCGGAAAGATGCGGCTCGGTGCGACGGCACACTGTCCGTATCTTGTTTTCAATGCCGTGCCGGAACTCGGAGAAAAAGAGACCATGATCCGCGTTTTACGGGAATTTGCGGAGAAAACGCCGGGTAAACGCTTTCTTTTCCCCTGCACCGACGAATATGTGCAAATGCTTGCGGAAAGCGGCGCCCTGCTGTCCGATCTTTATACGGTTTTTGCGCCGACCCCCGAAGAAGTCGCCCTCCTTCGCTGTAAAGATACGTTTTACCGTATGTGCGACCTGTTCCGCATACCCTATCCGAAAACGCGTATTCTGACATTGCCCGTACCGCATTTTCACAGCGACGCGGAATATCCGCCCTTTTCTTATCCCGCAATCCTGAAGCCGGCAGACGGCGTTGACTACTTTCGTCATCCGTTCCCGGAGATGGAAAAGGTATATACCGTGAAAAACAAAGAGGAGGTATATGCCGTTACCGACGACTGGTATAAGGCGGGATACCGCGGTCACGCGGTTCTGCAGGATCTGGTTCCCGGTCCCGACGACTGCATCCATGTCATCACGTTCTATTCGGATAAAAACGCCAAGGTCAAAGCGGTTGCCGCGGCGCGCGTCCTGCTTGAAGAACAGACAAAGAAAGGCAAAGGCAATCACGCCGCCTGCCTTTCCGAAAAGCCGCCGGTCATTGCCCGCACTCTGGCCGCTATGCTAGAGCGCATCGGTTACCGCGGCATCTGCCACTTTGATCTGAAGTTTGACAGTCGGGACGGCAGTATGCGTGTTTTCGAGATTAACCTGAGGCAAGGGCGCAGTAACCTGTACCTGCTTGCGGCAGGGTGCAACCTTGCCGAACTGATTATAAAAGACTATATTGACAATGAAACTTTACAATATAAGGAATATTACAGACCGACATTCTGGTATTCCGTTCCCAAGAAAACGGTCTACCGTTATACGGCCGACCGTGCGGCCGTGATGGAGGCGCGGCGGCTCTCCAGAGAGGGACGCGCCATTTCCGCGTCGCCCGGACTCTCCGAGATCTGGAAGCGGCCTCTTCTCTTATTCTACAACACCGCGCACGCCATGCGGGAAGAGAAAAAATACCGCCGGTTCGCGGTGCGCCGCAGATGACAGTCGGTATTCTCGGCGGTATGGGACCCGCGGCGGGCGTGCTTTTCGCCTCCCGGCTCGTATCCATGACGGCCGCGGACAGCGACCGCGATCACGTGCCGTTCATCTTCGCAAGCCCGAATACCATTCCCGACCGCAGTGCTTATCTTATCGGTGAAAGCGAAACATCCCCGTTCCCCGCGCTACTGCGGGAATGTCGCCGCCTTGTCTCGGCGGGCGCGGATTTCCTTGTCATCACCTGCAACACGGCGCATGCCTTTCTTCCGCTTTTGCGCGCGGAGATCGCGGCGCCGATCTTTGACATGCCGGCGTTGACGGCAAAAGAAGCCGCACGTTGCGGTTTCCGCCATGTCGGTCTTCTGTCCACGCGCGGTACATCGGAGACCGGCATATTCGAGCGTGCCTTTGCGCCGTACGGGATCGGTATCGTGAAACCGACGTCCGAAGAACAGCGGGCGGTCGATTCCGCCATTGTCGCATTGAAAGGCGCGCGGCATTTACCCAAGCGTGCCCTTGCCGAAACGGCCGACGCGCTCCTGCGGCGCGGCGCCGACGCGCTCATTCTCGGTTGCACGGAACTGTCGCTCATCGACCGTGTTATCCGGGGAAAATCGCGCAAGGTCATAGACCCCATGACGCTTCTCGCACGTGAAAGTATTCTGTATGCGGGGAAAAAACTACGCGAAAAAAGGCCGACGGCAGAAAAAGGGCGGGCGCGCGCCCTTCCCGGAAGGTATTCTGCCGTTGCAGAAAATAAGCACTGAATGTAAAACGTGATCGTCATTTTACATGTTTAAGGAGAACTATGCTTTTTTCCGTACTGAAAAACAGCACCCCTGTTTTGTCGGCAAGCGGCGATGACAAAGCGGTTACTGCCCTGACAATTGATTCGCGCGAAGCCGGTTCTGGCAGCGTGTTTTTCTGTATTAAAGGCGTAAATGTCGACAGGGCTCTTCTGGCGCCCGCCGCTTATCATGCCGGTTGCCGGGCGTTTGTCGCGGAGCACGCATTGCCGCTCCCCTCCGACGCGGCCGTAGCGATCGTTCCCAACGCACGCCTTGCCCTTGCCGATATGGCCGCGGCCTTTTACGGCTACCCCGCCTCCCGCCTTACCGTCATCGGCGTTACGGGCACGAAAGGAAAAACGACGACGTCCCTCATGCTGACGGCGCTTCTGCGGGAGGCCGGCGTATCGGCAGGATATATCGGTTCACTCGGCGCTATGGCGGGCGGGACGACCGTTCCTACCGTCAACACCACGCCGGAAAGTCTTGAGCTCCAACGTCTGATGGCCGAGATGGCCGACATCGGCGTCACACATCTTGTCCTCGAAGTTTCCTCGCAATCGCTTGCCGTCGGACGGATACGCGGTATGCGTTTTCCGCTGTCGATCCTGACCGGACTCGGTTACGACCATGTGGGAAAGGGCGAACACGGAAACCTGCCGGACTACTTCGCCGCAAAGCGGGAACTTCTGTATTACTATCACTGCAAGACCGTGGTTTATCCGGAAGCCGACCGCGAGGCCGCCGCGCTTTTGCGGGGAATATCCGCAAAAAAAGTACCCGTCGGATTCGGGAGCGGGTTTGCCTGCCTTGCGCGCACATCGGTATCGGAAAAGAAAAACGGACGTCTCGGCGAAAGTTTTCACCTGATGGCCGACGGCGAACCGTACCCCGTCACCCTGCCAATGCCGGGGAAATTCAATGTAACCAACGCGCTCCTCGCCACGGCGGCTTATATCGAACTTGAAAAATCCGCCTCCGTACCGCCCCTTTCGGTTCCGTCGATCGCCCGCGCGCTCGGAAAGGTGAAGATTCCGGGGCGACTGCAATGTATTCCCGCGCCGGGCAACCGTATTTTCCTGATCGACTATGCGCATAACGGTCAGAGCATGGGAGCGCTCCTGCAACTTCTCCGCGAATACCGCCCCGCGCGCCTCACGGTGGTTTTCGGTTCCGTGGGCGGGCGCAGTTTCGCCCGCCGCGCCGAACTCGGACGCGTGGTATCGGATCAGGCGGACAGCGCCGTCATCACCGCGGACAATCCGGGCGCGGAAGACCCGGACGCCATTGCCGCGGAAATCCGCGCCGCCATGCGCACCGATTTTCCGGCCGTCATCATTCCCGACCGTGCGGCGGCAATCGCCTATGCCGTGCAGAATTCCGTTCCCGGCGAGATCGTTGCCGTATGCGGAAAAGGCGCCGAAGATACGCAACTGATCGGCAAAAATGCCCTGCCGTATTCGGATGAAAAAGCATTGACGGCGGCGCTTTCCGCCTGTGATTTCTCTGTTCGCGGAAAAAAACAAAAAACTTTCGCAAAAGTCAAGAGTAAAAGCAGAAAAAACTAAAATATTTTTTCAGAAGGCTTC
>CAJLXA010000043.1 GCA_905210485.1 uncultured Eubacteriales bacterium
ATACTTTGTTCTCCTATTACTACTAATAAATACATATTAAAGTAAGCGATAACTTGCTATTTGAAAACATTATATCATATATTTTATAAAAAAACATAAGAAGATACTAAATTTCTTCAATATCTTCTGCTTTTCATTGAATTAGTTAATGGTAGTCCTATACTACAAAACATTCCATTTTCTAATTCTTCTAATGTTTTAATTGAATCTTCTTTATGCATTTGTTTCCCTCCCAACAAAAAAGAGCCAACATCAAGTCAGCTCTAGTATTTTATTTAATTTTTGTTTTACCTTGTTAACAGGTATCTCGGATGTGCGTGCCACCTCCCTCCCGGAGGGAGGCGGGGGTGACAGCGCCGGTTGCTGATAACTATGAAAGGACGGCTTCAGAAACCTGTCGGGTGGTCTCGGCGCGCTATCCTATCTCATGGTTCTGCGAACGAACGGCAACCGGCCTGCAAATCTGCGGGAAGCCTTAAGAAACCACCTTTTTTCTTTCGGCGTGTTGACTTTGCCGTCAAAAAAGGGTATACTGTAAGCAGGACAACCGCACGGTTTTGTCCTTTTTGAAAATATACAAAAATGTAAAGCAAAGTTTATATTTTGCGGAAAGGCGGCATTATGAAAAAAGAAGAAATTCTCGCTCATGTCGATCACACTCTGCTTCGGGTAGACGCAACGGAAGAGGAAATATGCCTTGTGACGGAGGACGCGGCGCATTACCGCACGGCTTCCGTCTGCGTTCCGCCGCTCTATGTGAAAGCGGCGGCACGTACTGCCGCGGGACGGGTACCCGTCTGTACGGTCATCGGCTTTCCGAACGGTTATTCGACCACTGCCGTCAAAGTGGCCGAGGCGACCGAAGCCATTGCGGACGGTGCGTCCGAGATCGACATGGTGATTGCGGTCGGCATGGTGAAAAGCGGCGACTACCACAAAGTGTTCGACGATATTGCGGCGCTGAGAAAGGCAACCGCGGGCAAAATTCTCAAAGTGATTATTGAAACCTGTCTTCTGACCGACGCGGAAAAGATCCGCATGGCCGGCATTGTTTCCGAAGCGGGCGCCGATTACATCAAGACATCGACCGGCTTTGCGGGGTGCGGCGCAACGCTCCACGACGTGGAACTTCTCGCGCGGCATGTAAGCGGAAATACCCGCGTCAAAGCCGCGGGCGGGATCGGGTCGCTTGCCGACGCGGAAGCTATGCTGAAAGCCGGCGCCGACCGCCTCGGCACAAGCCGGATCGTGGACATTATCAAAAAAGAAGAAAGAAACGGTATCTGATATGGAAAATACAATCGCTTATCCCACGCCGCACATCGGCGCCACGCCCGCGGACTTCGCCCCGACCGTCCTGATGCCCGGCGACCCTCTCCGCGCAAAATTCATTGCGGAACA
This sequence comes from uncultured Eubacteriales bacterium, assembly GCA_905210485.1. Taxonomy (GTDB): domain Bacteria; phylum Bacillota; class Clostridia; order Oscillospirales; family CAG-272; genus UBA1740. Next base: position 1,402 of record CAJLXA010000043.1, read on the forward strand.
TTACCTCGAACGCGCTGTTCTTGTGAACAATATCCGCGGCATACAGGGATATACGGGATATTACGGCGACACACGCGTGTCGGTGATGGCCAGCGGCATGGGTATTCCGTCCATCGGCATTTACGCCACGGAACTGTACGCGGCGTTCGGTGTGGAAAACATTATCCGGATCGGTTCGTGCGGTTCGATTGCGGATAATGTTCATGTGCGCGATCTTGTACTGGCGCTCGGCGCTTCGACCGATTCCGCCTTTCTCACGCAGTATGCGCTTCCCGGCACTTTTGCGCCGACCGCCGATTACACGCTTCTGTCCGCCGCCGTCGAAACGGCGCAAAAACGGGGCGCAGTCTATCATGTCGGCTCGCTTCTTTCGTCCGATCGCTATTATGACGACGACGAAAGCGCCCTCGGCCGTTGGGCGAAAATGGGTATACTCGCCGTCGATATGGAAGCCGCCGGGCTTTATGCCGTCGCGGCACGCCGTAAAAAGCGCGCGCTTGCAATCTGCACGGTGTCCAATCACATTCTGACAGGTGAAGAAACCACCGCAAAAGAACGCGAAGAATCCTTTACCGCCATGATGGAAACGGCGCTCGGCGTTGCCGCGCTGATGGAGAAAGAAAAACATGAAAACTGAACGCGTTTTCCTTGTGGTACTGGACAGCGTCGGAATCGGCGCGGCCCCCGACGCGGCCGCTTTCGGAGACGCCGGCGCCGACACCATGAAAAGCATTTCCCGCGAGCCCGGATTCCGGGTTCCGCATCTGTTGTCGCTCGGACTCGGCAATATCGACGGCCTTTCCTATCTCGGAAAAACCGACGCCCCGCAAGCCGCGACAATGCGCCTGCAGGAAATCTCGGCCGGAAAAGACACAACGGTCGGCCACTTTGAGATTGCGGGCGTGATCTCCGAACGCCCTTTTCCTACCTATAAAGACGGATTCCCCGAAAGAATTCTCGCGCCGTTCCGCAAACAGACCGGGCGCGGCGTTCTTTGCAATAAACCGTATTCCGGCACGGAAGTGATCCGCGACTACGGCGAAGAGCATATGCGGACGGGCGACCTTATCGTCTATACCTCTGCCGACAGCGTTTTCCAGATTGCGGCGCACGAAGACGTTGTGCCGCTTGCCATGCTTTACGAATACTGCCGCGTCGCCCGCGCTTTACTGCAGGGAGAGGACGGCGTATCGCGCGTTATCGCACGCCCTTTCCGCGGAGAACCCGGCCGCTTTTACCGTACCGAGGGACGGCGCGATTTCGCTTTTCCCGCACCGCGGGATACGCTTCTTGACATTCTCTCCGCCGCGGGACGCGACGTCATCGCCGTCGGCAAAATCCATGATATTTTTGCCGGGCGCGGTATGACCGAAAGTATTCCCTCTCACAACAACCGCGAGGGCATGGAAGCCATGCTGGCGCTTGAAGAGCGGGATTTTTGCGGTCTCGCCTTTATCAACCTTGTGGATTTCGATATGCTGTACGGCCACCGCAACGACTGCGCGGGGTATGCCGCGGCGCTTTCGGCCTTTGACGCTTTTCTTCCGGCCTTTCTGTCAAAAATGCGCGCGACCGACGTACTTCTTATCACCGCGGATCACGGGTGCGATCCCGGCGACATATCCACCGATCATACGCGGGAGTACACGCCGCTTCTCGTATACGGCGACGCGATCCGTCCCGTGAACCTCGGTACGCGGCGCGGATTTTCGGATATTGCCAAGACGATCGCCGCTATGCTTGATGTTCCCGCGCCGACGCTTGCCGGCACAAGTTTTCTCTCCGAAGTGAAAAAATAAAAGAAATTCCCCGAAGCGCTCCGTTTTCGGGGAATTTTTCGTAACGCCGGCGCCGTGACCGTCTTCGGGTCGCCGCTTTTCCGGCAATACGGATTCCGTAACCGCCGTCGGCGGCGGTTTTACGATGACAAAAGCCGGGTACGCCATTATGGCGTACCCGGCTTTTTCCGCCGCGGCGGATTGTGTATCACGACATTTTCAGTGTACCGTCCTGAAGCACTTTGAATATTTGCGTAATCCGGCCGGCATAACGGCACAGAATAACGTCCCCGTCCCGATTCCATTCCATGCGGAGCAATTCGTCGTCTTCATATTCCTTGCCGTCCTCCGTGAAATAATACCGTATATAGACATACCCGTTATCACGGAAACTCCACACCGTGCGCCATGTCTCCCTGCGTTCTTCACATCCGTACACTTCATTGCCTTCAACCAAAACCGTAGGAGTGTTGTCGTCGCCGATGCGGTATGTCCTGTCAAAGACCTCCAGAATTCCCTTTTCGGTATCCATTCTGCAGGCGGAAGTATCCAAAATCACTTCACCTTCTTCGCGCAGCATGGTAAGATCGGCGTACAGTCTGCCGTCCGGCGCGCGATAGATCTTTAACGTTGTGTCTTCGGATATATTATACACGAGCGGTGTGCCGCCGAGCATATTGGCAAAGAATTCCCGAATGACATGTGCGTCTTTATCCACAACGTAAAGTTTATAGCCGTCGAAAAGATACAGGCCGATTTCTTCGTCTATCACAACGAAAGTGCCGGAACCCCCGTACATTCTGATAAAATATCCGTTTTCATAGAGCATCACGAATTCGCCGCTCTCTTCCATGCGATACTCTTCACACGCATACAGGCTGAGGTCGGGAATCAACGACACGATAATGTAAGTATCCACGTTTTTATACGTCACGGGAAGAATGATCTCGCCCGGTTTTCCGAAATCAATGCCTTCCATGTCGCCGGACAGAATGTCCTCAAGGTAAACGTATTCATTGTCGATTGTGTAAGTCATGTCTCCGAATCTGACGCCTGTCGAGTAGGTGACGCGGAGCTTTCCGATCTGTTCCATAACCGATTCGCGGCTTCCGTAGCGCGCCGTAATGCCGTTAAACGACGAGCTCACCGAGATACTGTATACGATGTCTTCGCTATCGTAGACAAAAAGCCTAAAAGAACGCGTCGAAAAACCTTCGTATTCAAAGGTGCAATTCCGATAGACATTCTTTTCAATCGTGGCAAGATCCATCGCGTTGCCGTCTTTGTCCCTGAGCATATCTGGCGTGACCTTTATATAGCGGTAGCAGTTACTGTCGCCGATCTGAATACACACTCTGAGATACAGGTCGTCAAAACGGCGGTTTTCGGCATATACTTCGCCTTCGGACGAAGCAATGTCCACATTCTGAATCGTGCCGTCACCGGAGAAAGAAACAGAGGCCCAGCAGGTTTTTCCGCCGTAGGAAACGACGAACCTGCCGTCTCTCAACGTCACCATATCCTGCGTTACTGGTATCGTCACGGACGTACCGTCCGACAACTCCGCCCGGAAAAAGAGACCGTCAAGATCCATTTTTTCTCTGCTCTCAAAAACCAGCGTATTGTAGAACAGAGAAACGATTTCTTCCACCGTGATATTGTCCGGGTCGTACACAAAAATGTCAAGACGGATAACGCTACCGTTCACAAGGAACGTGACCTCGTATTCGCCGATCTCATCGGCTGCAAATCCGCTTGCGATCTTCTCGCCCTCGCCGGTCTGCGCGTTCAACTTTTTCACCGTTACGGCGGAGGCAAAGAGAAGCCTGAGGAAATTTCCGTCCGCATACGAATAACGCGCCTGCAGATCGAAAAACGTTGTGCCGAGAGGAATATATATCGGATCGGTCGAATAGTACTCGATCTCATTGTAGTCATTGATGGAAAGGTTGAAATACGTATGCACCTTGCCGTCCTTCGTGCTGACAAACAACCGGTACTCTCCGACTTTATTCGGGGTATACATTCCTTCGACGTCGAATGCGGAAAGGGGCAGGTATTCGTCCGTTCCGTCGCTGTAATACACCTGAATGCCCGGCATTCCTCCGATATGGGTGTGAACGCCTCTCAAGGCGACCACCGTTTTTTCGTCGGTAAGAATGAAAGACGACGTGCAGACGTTTCCGTTATACGTATATGTAACGGTCTTCTTACCCGCCGTGGTCAGGTCGCCGCCGTCGATCAGCGAAACATCGGTACATTCCGAGAGTCTGACCGTCCGTTTGTTCTGCCCGTTATCGCTGACCCAGACTTTCAGTTCGCCGAGGTCGGTGACGAATCCTATCTGATAATAGGTATACTCAAAGGCGCCGACAAAGGTGATCTGCACCTCTTTTTCAAAGCCGTTATAACGGAGCGTTACCGTCCGTGTGACGGGCAATGTGGCGGGATCAATCCCCTTCAGCAATTCCGCAAAGGCGTCATAGCCGTTTTTATCGTACTGATTGATGGAACCGCTGGATCCGTAACCGTCTTTCATACGAACATACGCGTGATAGAAAACAGGGGTATCCACGCCGACGATGAAATCCGCAGTGACAAAAATATCGGCCACTTCATTGTTTTCCGCCGTCGGTGCGTTGTCCGCGAGATATTTATCCGATACTTCGTTACCGTCTATAAATTTTTTATGACAGAGGTAGCAGTAATCATATCCGAGCCAGCCCTCGCAATTTTCCGTTTTTTCCACTGAGGGAACCGGATAGAAGTTGTGTCCGGCCGGAATCTTAAGATCATCGGCGGTATACTCCATTCCTCTGAAGAACAGTTTCGTACAACGGCGGCAACGGAGATGTTCGTAAAAACCGTCTTCTGTACAGGTGGCGGCTTTCTTATCTATCTGTTCGTAATCGTGTCCGGCGGCCGGGAGCGCAAGATCTTCCGCCGTCACCGGTTTGCCGTCCCGGAGCAAAGCGCCGCATTTTCTGCACCGTTCGTGCGCCGCTGTGCCGGCAGTGAGGCAATGTCTGACCTCCGCCACGCTTTCCGTATCATGCGCAGCAGGAAGCAGAAGTTCCGCTTCGGTTTTCTCCGCGCCGTCGACAAACTTTTTCCCACAGGCGGTACAGTAATCATGCGCCGCCATGCCGTCTTTCGTGCAGGAAGGTTCCGTCTTCGCCACCGCTGTCAGATGATGGCCTTTCGGAATCGTCAGCGATGAGAGCGCTTCGCCGTCTGCGGAGAATTTACCGTTGCAACGCGTGCAGAGACGGTGCGCCATCGTGCCGTCCGTTTCGCAGGTGGCGGGCACTTCGGCGACAACGTCGCTCATATCGTGTCCGAGCGCGGCGATTGCGCGCGTTTCCTTTTCACCGCACGAACAGGTGCGGATTTCTTCCCCGGCGCCCTCGCAGGTTGCCGCGGCGGAAACCGTCCATTCGCCGTAGGTGTGTTTGTGGGCACAGGACGTCAGCATGAGCGCGCCGAGTGCAACCATGAGCATAGCCGTGAGGACAAGAAAGATCTTCTTATGCATACTTTTCTCCTTTTGGTTAATTTTCTCACAAATCAATTATACGCTATCGGAGGCGATTCTGTCAAGGAAACGGAAAATTTCTTTGTTTCGCACGCCGCGCAGGAAGATTGCAAAAAGAAAAAACAAGCGGTTTGTGAACTTATGTTTACAAACCGCTTTTCTATAATTTTGTTTATTCGGCAGACGAAATAAGGAAGTCGCGCAGGAACGCCATCTGCTCCTCCGTGTGAAACCAATGCTCGCCGCCTGTCATGACGGTGAGCGGCGCGCCGATCCGGGCGGCGAAACCGGCCATCGTATCGGGCGACGTCAGGCGATCTTTTTCGCCGTACAGAATACGGGTCGGAACATGCCATTCCGCCGGGTGACGGCGCACATAGGAGAGATAGGCAAACGAAAGCGTTTCTCCGAAATCGGTGGGTATTTCTTTTTTTGCCCGGAGTTCTTCCTCCGAAACACGCGCCCACGCCATCATATCCGTAATCAGCTTTTCCATATCGACAATGGGGGAAATGAAAAGCGCTTTGTTCACCTGCCGTAAAGAAAGGGAGCACATGGAAAAATACGCGCCGATGCTGTTCGCGATCAGCAATACGCTGTCGTATCCGCGTTTCCGTTCTTCAAAAAATGCGGGAAATTCCTCCCGCGCTTCCCACGGCGTTTGCGACCGGTAATCGAATCCCGTCACATCGCTTCCGGAAAAAATCGGCCGATAGAATGTCGCTTCCCCGGCGTTTCCGCCTTTGCCGTGCACATAGATTACAAGTTGTTTCATGTCTTTTCCTCCGACAGCCGTTATTCCTTATGTATGGGCGCGTATGTATAGCGGCCGGATTGCAAAAACCGGCGATGAGCGGGAACGGCCTAAACAGTAAGAACCGCCCGCCGCCGGGACGGCGCCGCGCGGCTGCCGGCATACAGGACGGCCGTTTTCCCCGGACGACCGGCCGGAACCCGTTTATCAAAATCATTATAGCACATTGCCGCCATGAAATCAACCCGCGTTCGCTATCGGAGAAAAAGACGGCGCCGGCACCCGCGTCTTCAGATGACCGTCGGTATGTTTGCTTTTACGGTCTTCACCTGATCTTTAAAATACACCGTACCGCCGTCAACGGTGGAAAGCACGGTCAGTTCACCGTTTTTGTACGTTACTTCCACCCGTCCCGTTCCGACAGGGACGGCGGCGGAAAACTCCCGGTAAAGGCCGGGATTCGGTCTTATGTCAAAGGTCTTTCCGCCGACCGACGTGATTTTCACGCCCGCAACGAATTCCCCCAGAAGTCTTATGGGGCCGCTTCCCCACGCATGGCAAAGCGATTTGTCGAAACGGTTGCCGTACATGGCGTATTTTTCAACGCCTTTCACGCTTTCGTCGTATTGCTCCCAGCAGGTGGTCGCGCCGTCGGCCAACATACTGCCCCAATACGAATCCAGCATCTTCTGGGCAATATCGACCCTGCCCGCTTTGCAGACGGCGAGCAATTCAAAGAATTTGAAATACGGCGTTTTGATCGCGGTGATCTCTTCGTTCAGCAGTATTTTTTCCAGTATCTCTTTCTTTTCGTCTTCGGTCGCAAAATCATAGAGAACGGCAAAAATATTCTGCTGACGATGCAGGGCGTCCTTCCCCGACGTAAAACCGTCGATGAACCCGCCGCACTCCTTTTTATAGAAAAACTTATAGATTTTATTCCGCAATGCTTCTTCGTCGGGAATATACGTATCTCCGTCTCCGGCAACCGACGCCAGTTTACGCATGGCTTTTATGGATTCATAGAGCAGTATCTGCTCCGCGCATATCGGCCCCTCTTTATCCATCTCGCCCCAATCAATGAAGACCCAATCGCCGGGCGCCTGATATACGAATCCGTTCCCGTCAAGTCTGTTCACGATAAACAAAAACAGGGCTTTCAGTCTGTCGTATATACGCCCGACAAAATCGTCGTCGCCGCTTGAAAACCAGTAGTCGTATACGGACAGTATAAGATACATGGAATAGTCGTTTATGGTATTGATGTGCTGAAAATACGGCGGTTTGCCGAGGAGGGCGATGATTGTCCTCTTGATGATCTCATTGTCCGCGGAAAGATAACGGTTTATCATAAACGACTGATACGCATCCCCCGCCCATACCCAGCGGTCGCGCTTAACGCCGTCAAGATAAAACTCCCGCGAACACAGACGGAACGTATAGGCACAAACGTCATAAATGCGCTTCACAAGTCCGTCGTCGCAGGAAAAGCGCCCCGTATTTTCATACGGCAGGTATTCGTAATCGGCATACACGCTTGCGGGCGGCGTATCCGCGGCGATGAAAACATATCGGAACGCTCTTTGCGCAAGCGTAATTTTCGCCCCCGCTCCGACGCTTTCCCGAAGCACCGCTTCGGCTCCCGAAAGCGCCTCCTCCCGGCTCTCGCCGTAATAGACGACGCCGTCGCTTTTCAGTTCTTCTATCACGACGGAGCCGAACGTTTCTTTTCCGAAGTCATATAAAAAGCCGCCGTTTATCTCCGACCGCTCCGCCGGCGCAATCTTTTCATAAGAAAACGGGAAGACCTCGATATCGTCGTCCGGGTCTTTATACTCCGGCATACAGCCGACCTTGGAAAATCTGTCCGAAAACAGCGACGCTTCCCATGTCCCGTCGCTCTTCAGTTCCTCGCCGCAAACATATACGGCGGGCAGACCTTTTGCGTTTATTACGTCGATCTCCACCGTGTGTTGCCCCGGTTTCAGGACAAACGGCGCGCCGGGCGCATAGTGTTCGGCGTTATCAATATTGATCCGCCCTTTTCCGCGGATCTTACAGATCACGGTCTCTTCCTTTTCAATCCCGATCACCTTTCTGAAACGCACCGTGGGATATACGTTTGCGAGCGACCAGAAGCAGGGAAAATCCGTTCCGCGTTCCTGTCTTAAGGAATGTAATTTCAGGCTGTGCCATATTTCGTAATCGCCGTAATACCAGATCCATTTTGCCTGTCCCATAGAAATCTCCCCGTCAGTGAATAGTTTTTCTTATGTATCAACCCGGAAGGCGCCCGCGTACGCGAAAAAAGGAGCGGGACGGTTTTCCGTTTACCGTCGTTTTTTCCGCGGGATTTCACCGTATCCCGGCACGAGCCTCCGCGATAAGTGCATTTTTAAGTATTATAATATAACAAACCGTTAAAGTCAAGAAACGGAAGATAAAATCCGAAAACGATGAAATATACGACCGTCCTTTATGCCGGCATAGGCGACATAAGAGGATTTTCGCGCAATGGCGGCGGCCGCCCAATATATAAGCACCGTTTATATCCCGAAGCGTGACGGACGATAAACCGAACAAAAGTGCAAAAATCAATGCGGGCAATTTGTGCCATTCCACTAAAATACGAACTTATGTTTTTCCGTATTGACTTCCGTACAAGCCTTTTGCTATAATTTGGTTGAAATACAAAACGCGGCGGAGTTTGTCGGATCGCCCCCTCAGGAATTCTGTCAACGGATAGATTTTCTTGTACGGAAAACCGCCCCGGCAATCGCCGCGCCCTCGGAATTAAGCGGTCTTACGGACATATTATAAACACCCGAAAGCATTTCGCCCCAAACAGCGCTGCGGCTGCCGCCGCCCACCACGGCCATTTCGTTTATTACTATGTTGTTTTCTTTCAAAACCTCAAAGCAATCCCGTAGCGAAAAAGCCACGCCTTCCATAACGGCGCGCATAAAATGCTCCTTTCGGTGCATTGCGAAAATTCCGAAAAAAACTCCGCGCGCAAACGGGTCAAGGTGCGGCGTTCGCTCGCCCATAAGATAAGGCAGATATAAAAGCCTTTCGGAGAGTATCGGGATTTTATTTACCCGCTCGTCAATTTCCCTATACGAAAGCTCCGCGGCAAAATTTTCTTTGAACCATTTAAGCGAAAGCCCTGCCGCCTGCGTTACGCCCATAACATGCCATTTGCCGGGTACTGCGGCGCAGAAGGTGTGTATTCTTCCGTCAGGGTCGGTCATCGGTTTATCGGTATGCGCATAAACAACGCCGCTTGTGCCTATAGTTGTAAAGGCTTTGCCGCTGCGAACTATCCCGCAGCCCACCGCCGCGCACGCGTTGTCTCCGCCGCCTGCGGCAACGGGAACACCTTACCGTAGCCTTTTATTTCGGTGCTTTCGTAAACCTTTGGTAGCATATCCGTATCAATTCCGAGTTTTTCGGCAACCTCATCAGACCAGCAGCGGTTTTTAATATCCAAAAGCTGCATTCCGCCCGTGTCGGATACATCCGTTGCAAATTCACCCGTAAGCTTAAAGCGTATATAATCCTTCGGCAACAAAATATGCCTGCATTTCGCATAATTTTCAGGCTCGTGCTTTTTAACCCACATAATTTTTGAGGCTGTAAAACCGGTCAGGGCGGGATTCGCCGTAATATCTATAAGCCTTTTTCTGCCTATTATATCTGTAATCTCATCGCATTCCGCAGCCGTTCTCTGGTCGCACCATATTATAGCCGGACGAATGACCTCGTTTTTTTCATCAAGCATTACAAGTCCGTGCATCTGCCCGCTTAAACCTATTCCGGCAACCCCGTCCGTCCATATATCGGCTAAGGTTTTTTGAACAGCGTTCCACCAATCCTGCGGGTCCTGTTCCGCCCAACCGTTATATGGCTGGCTCATACCGTACTCTGCGGTGCTGCTTTTGATTACATTTCCGTCGATATCAAAAAGTGCCGCCTTTGTGCCGGAGGTTCCTATATCGATTCCTATAAGATAGTCCATAATCATTTCCCTTTCAAGTCAGCCGCCAATTTATGGGAATCCTGAATGTTTCACTTTCGGTATTATTTTTGGATACAGCCCAAACCGAGATTTTGTTATCGTCTATAATAAGGCTAAGTCTGTTTCCGCTGCGGAATTTCTTTATCCAATACCCGTTTTCATACTCAAGTGCCGTATCCCGTTTTAGATTTATCCCCGTATTGCCGATAGAAATGGGAACGGAGGCATAACCCCCCTCGGTTTCTTATATTATAGCATATTTTTCTGATTTTTTCAATCTGTTCTGCGTGGTAAAAGAAAAGTCGGAACAGGTTATCCTATCCCGACTTCTTCTTTCAAAATTATAGACATCTTACTCGTAAAAATTTTATTGATCTCTTATTCCCATCGGAAGAAACACGCGGAGAGAGCGGAACAAACCACGGTAACCCCAAGCATTACACAAATAGGTAGCAATATGCTATTCGCACCGATACCGAGGAACATATTTTTCATCATCGCTCGCCCCTGCGTCAAAGGGAATACACTGACGACCTGTTGCATTGCCTTTGGCATAACCTCGATCGGAAGTGTCGTCCCAGAAAGAACAAGCATCGGGAAATAAAGGATACCTGCAATAACGCTTGCTTGTTTTGTATTCTTTGCAATACCGCCCACCAACATACCGATTGACAGAGTTGAGAGCATTGTAAGTGCCCAACTGCCGAGAAATGCCCAAAACGAACCGTGTAGTTTTACGCCCCACAAGAGTGCAGCGTTGCAAGGGACAATGCACAGTAAATGACATACATAGCAAGTTCCACGCCGAGTATGAATACGGAACTGACAGGTGTAACGCGCAATCTTTTGAGAATTTTCATCTCTCGTAAGCCCGATACAGCGAGCGGCAATCCCATCAATCCGCTTGCGCAAATAGCGATTGCCCCAACCGCTCCGAAAGACTGTTCCAAAGCAGTATAATTCGCCCCGTCATAAGCAGGCTTTGCGCCATATACAATGCCGAGAATAATAAACACTATAAGCGGCATAATCACGGCAAAAATCACCATATTCATATCCCGCAGACTAAGTTTCAACTCGGTTTTCAAAAAAGTAAAAAATCGTTTCATGCGTCCACCTCCTCGTCCGACAATTTTAAGTACGCATCTTCAAAGTGTTCACAGTCACATTGCTCCTTTGCTTGTTCAACGGTTCCGCGGAAAACGACAATCCCTTTTTTCAGAATACAAATCTCATCACACAAGGCTTCGACTTCATCCATAAAGTGAAAAGTCAGAAATATTGTAAGACCTTGTTTTTTAAGTGATTCAAGCGTTTTTAGACGATCATCATATCACAGTTCTCGGCAAGCCATTTGTTGCGTTCTCCTATCGCCGCTTTGTAATGGCACTTCCTGTCGGTCGGGATAATAACGCTATCATAAGACTTCTCTATAATATCCAAGTTCGCCACGGGATATGGTTCAACAAGCGTAAGTTCGCACCGCCCCTCCCATTCTCTTCGGAATCGTCTGACAGCTTGTGTGGCAAGTTCGTCAAACTCGCCGTTTCGTCCCACGTTAAAGTCTATAAACCCATATTTACGGTGCAGCAATTCGATTACTTCGTCAAGTTCTTCTTCGACTTGTCGGTACTCGTCCACTACTCTATGACCTATAAATGAAACCCGAAAAATATCCAATTCAATGCCTCCCGATAGGTGAATTATCTTGCAGAATTTTGTTCGCCTATTAAAGCAATAGGTGAACAAAACCGTAGACTTCGGACACCTATCGAGAGTATTTATGATTTTTATTACTTTTCTAACCGCGCGAAAGCATTGCACATTGACTTTACTACCGTTTTATGGTATAATAAACATAATATTTGAGCCGTCTATTGCTTTAACAGACGGCTTTTTTAGTTGAAAATTTTGCCGAGCTTA
>CAJLXA010000044.1 GCA_905210485.1 uncultured Eubacteriales bacterium
TCTTGAAAACCGTTTGGGGGCAACCCCACAAGGGTTCGAATCCCTTCCTCTCCGCCAAGTGAAACTCGTTTGAACCCTTGAGGTTCAAGCGAGTTTTCCTTTTGTACGATGGGGTTGTCGTTTCCCGTTGCGTTCGGACAGTCGTTTGTTGCGGTTTTGCCGTTGCGCGCTATGTCGTTAAGGTGCGAAATAAGTTCTTCCGTGTCTTTCCTCTTAATTACCGTCGGGTTATTTTCGTCGGTGTTGTAAAAGATTAAAATCTTGTCGTCATACAGAATAACGCGGTTTATGAACGAGTTGAAAAACTCGTTTTTTTCTTGCCCGTTTTCATACTTTTTACGGGCAAAATAGGTTAAAAACGCTTTTACTTTGTCCACTTCGAGCGGTTTTATCTGCCGAGCCTTTTCAAGCGAAATTTTGCTCTCTAATTCCTCCTTTTGCGTTTCGTGAGAAATCAGTCGTTCTTTGGTGGATTTAGTCACTATGCCTTGTTCTATGGCGGCAAGCAGTGCATTTATCGCTTTTTCTTTGGCTTTCAACTCGTTTTCGAGATTTTCAAGCGTTGCGGTCTTTGTTATCTCCGAATTGAATTTTGAAACGACCTGTTCGGCAACGGTTTGAATTACGTCGGGTTGCAGAACGTATTTAACCGTCGTGCTGAATACCAGATCTTCAAGGTCTTGCTGTCTGTAATTTGCCTTTTTACAACTGTGTTTGTTGCGTTTTCTTCCGAAACACTTGTAATAGTGATGAAGTTTACCTGTATGGCTTGTTCCCGTTTCGGCGGTCATCAGACTACCGCAAAATCCGCAAAACAATTTTCCGCTTAAAACATATGGCCGTTCGCTCTTGCTATCGCGCGGTTTATGTTTATGCTTGTCCATAATGACGTTACATTCATAAAAAAGTTCTTCGTCCACGATAGGAGGTATGACGTTAGTGTAAACCGTTCCGCGTGAAGTTACTTTCCCGATGTATTTTTCGTTGCGGATTATCCTTGCAAGGCTGTTCATATTGAACGACGAACCGGCTTTCGTCTTAATACCTTGTCCGTTCAGCCTTGCAATAATTTCTTTCGCCTTTTCTCCGTTTTTGTATCTTGTAAAAACATCTCTGACAATATCCGCTTCGTAACTGTTTAGGATAATAGTAAGGTATTTGCCCGATGTCTCAGCAGTCACTTTCTTTTTGTTTTAGTGATGCGCTAACCTTATTCATAATATCCATTATGCCTTAATGTACCCAGCAATTTTAGCCATATTTATAATAAACTTTTCGACTTGTTATTTTGCTCCGTTTTTTTGGCTATTTCCGACGCCTAAGCAGGTTATGGAAATAGTAAGAAGTCACTACTTTGAAGCCGCCACCGCCGTTGCGCCGAACAATCTAGAAACCCAATTTTAGTACTTGTGTGGTTGTCATGTTACAAATTAGTATATTTATTTTTCCTTGCAATAAATGCTTCTTTTCCGCCTTCTAAAATATTACAAAGATGTTGTTGAATGCCTCTTGATCCTAGGAAAGTATCTGAATCCGTTGTGGTTATATTTTCTATAGATCCAGAGCGATACTCGAATCTAAATGATTTATTATGTGTAAGTGAATTATTGTCTATTTGCTGATTTGCCACAATTACTTCTTCAGCATCACAGCCTAAGACCAAATTTGCGTTATGTGTTACCAAAACTATTTGTCGATCCCTTTTTCGTTCTTTTATAAAGGCAACTAAATCGGATACTATGGAGAGGTTATCTAAATCGTCTTCGGGCTGATCTAACAGAATTGGACATTTTGACTCATCGTGACTTATAAGTAGTTTCAACAGAACTAATGCCTTTTTACCGGGAGACATACTCTCGATAAGATCACCATCCATTTCAACCGTATAAATAATATTATCAAAATCGCCAAATAGTTCTTGCAATGCACGATCTTTTTCGTATTTACTTAGCAAAACTTTTTGTGTGTCGTTTTCAAGAATCGCATTTATATAATCTTTTTTACAAGCCTCGTCATACTCATTTTCTAAAATAAAAGAGGGATCGTCAAAATTTCTAAAAACACCATTATGAATTGTTTTTAAAGCATTTTGTGTAAAGATCTTTGTTATTGTGTCTCTGAAGTAAACTCTACGCCTTCTTTTTATTGCAATGATTTTAAAGTTTTCATTCGTATCTTTGAAATGAATCGTTTTGAATTGCTCTGCGAATAAATCATATTTGTTTTCACGTGATGTCGAAAGAGATAGAATATTCTCTATAATAGAGTTTATGGACTTTTGAATATTAGTTAGTGTTTCAAATTCCGCATTTATCTTTCGTAAATTTGTTTCTTCTGCCCTCAAATTATTTTCAATTCTCTTAATCTCTTCATTACTATCCATCATTGGTTTTAAGGCTTCAATGACATCAATCGTAGATTTTAATTCATTATTAATTGTGGATAATTTTTCGTCTATTTTCTTAACAATACTTTGCTTTTTCTCATTCCATCTTTTCGATGCTTCACTTTCTATTAACGAAAGAGCATTATTGTACATATTGGTTATTTCAGCATCAACTATTTTTGTTTCACCACATACATAAACACTAAACTGTGAGTTTTCGATAGTATTCCTGTCTGTCTGTAAAACAATCAAATTTTCTTCCAGTTCTTGCTTTTTATTAATTGCATTATCGTATTTAGCAATATCTTCTGCTGATAGATTTAAAGATTTTGCTACTCGTCCCATTACAGTATACCATATTTTCATAAAATAAGCAAGTCCCTGTTCATACACGCCGGGAAAAGGAAAATCGGCTCCTGTACAGGAGCCGATTCCCGCCGAGATCGGTGTTTGCGAAGCCGGATATAGAGTTTGCGATTTTCGATTCTGCCGATACCGCTAAATTCCGTGGGTACACATGCCGGGTTATGGGATCACCAATGGTTGCCGGGTTACCTTAATCGGAAACTTCGGGGGGACATCGGGTATCTTTTGCCGGTAGTGGAATTGCGGAGTTCCGGATATGCGCGATAAATTGCGTCCGGATTTTACATGCGGGGAAAATGAGAGTTGCCGGGTATTGCCGGGATCCAATCGGAAAAACCGGTGTTCTTTCGGTGTTACAAAGAAGCACAAGACCATTTTTTCTCGGCATAGGTGCCGTCGCCGTCATTGTTTCTTTGCACTACCGAATGTTGCTATCACCGCTCACGCGCCGAACGGTATCTTCTCATTCCTCCTCGGGAGCAATCAAACCGTAACCACCGTCTTTACGCTTATAAACAACGCAGGTTTCATCGGTATCGGCATCCACGAACACATAGAACTGGTGGTCGGTTAAATTCATTTGTAATATGGCTTCTTCGACCGACATAGGTTTTATAGGGAAAGCCTTGCGCTTGATCTGGAACTCGGTTTCTTCGGGAATGTCTTCGTCATATTCGGGCAGAGCGCGGAACGCACCGTTCCTCATTCTTTTTTCAAGACGGGTTTTATTCTTCCGGATCTGACGTTCGAGCGTATCGACCGCGCGGTCGATTGCGTTCTGGAAAGTTTCGTCACCCTCTTCGCTGCGGAACATCATGCCCGCCGTCGAGATCGTGATTTCCACCATCTGCATGTTGCGGCGCCAACTGAAAGATACGTATACCTCGGTATCGTCGTCAAAGAACTTTTCAAACCGTTCAAGTTTTGTCATCGTCAGTTCTTTCAGACTGTCGCGCACATTCATCTGTCTTCCGGTAATAATGATTTTCATAAGGGATACCGCCTTTTTTGGTTATTCCGAAAGGAGGCTGCGGCCTCGGGGCCTTTCCCCCTTCCGCACTTTTATTATAGCATATCTTTCCGTAAAAATAAATAGTTTTTTATGAATTTTTTTATACTTTTTATTTATTTTTACCACTTATATATAAGAATATCAAATAGCAGATATTATACTTCGTGTTTGTAATTAAATACATTTATGGACAAGCGATCCTTGCATGACCCGTAATAAAAGAGGCCTGCTTTCAAAAAACATCACAATTCTCTTCCGCATAACCAGAAAACGGTTCCCGATTGTGCCCGATTGCGAAATGACAAAACAGTGATCGGAGGATCGCGCGGCGATATAAGAAACCGGACGGCGCATAAACGCCGTCCGGTCTGTATCACATATTTTCCGGCTGTTTTTCCGGTATGGGATGCCGGAACGCACAACCTGCTTTTTCGGCAACTTCACGCAAAAATGCGGCCTTATCACCGATATGCGGGTCATCAAATCCACGGTACAGATAAACATTCTTTATCTCGATATGATGATCGGCAAAACATTTCGACGTTGTGCTGTAAGCCGACGTTTTTTCATCCACTTCGGCACGATAGGTCAGAAGTTGTTCGCGCGGCAATGTACGATGACCGTTGGCGATCGCCCAACCGACACGCGTATCGTTGGTTCTATCGGTATAATCAAGCGGCAACTCTTCATCATCAAAATGATCCTGAGGATAGCCGACGATATACATATCACGCGTCCGGCAACGATAACACTGCGCGTACGCCTGATAGGATACATAGGTAAACAGCGGAACGCGCATATTCTTTTCTACGACCAGTACATTGTTATAATCGTCCCAGTGTGAAGAGCCGCTGTCATGGTACAGCACCGTCCACTGATCCGTGCCGCGCGCCACATTGGACTTCACGACAACATAGTTATGATTCATGGAATTGAGATACGGCAGATAGTCTCCGCTCGCATTGCCGCCGAGCACATAGATGGCGCCGCCGTCTTTCATGCCGGTCATGAAATCTTCAATATAGTTATAAGCGATATTGGCATTTTTTATATTGACAAACGTGCCGTTGTCAAACTCGGCCGGATCGCCCTCCTCATGCGACGCCCACGACCAACCGACCGAAATGGCCGAATAAAACGATTCCAGAATCGTATTATAGGTAAGCTCCAGATTTTCCACGGAAGCAATCAGGATTCCCGTATTTGAGGAAAAAACCTGTCCCGTCTTGCAAATGTAGTTCTCCGTAACAGTGATGTTTTTCGCATGAACAGCCTCACTGAATTCAGGTGTGTTCTGACCGATCCTCACCGCCGAACCGCCGATATTCTCAAAACGGCAATGATGAATATTCACGTCATCCACAGCGCAACGGAAGTTTACGGCGTCATTGCCGACATCATGAAATACGCAGTTTTTTATCTCTACATTCCGGACATTTTCGCCGTAAATGGCGGCGAGGCGCAGAAAACCGACGGGAAGCCCCGTTTCGGGATCCGGGCGCTTTATGCGACCGCCCTGCCCCGTTATATAACCGTTTTCCGTAATGTAATTGCAGGTAACGCCGTAAAACGTTATGTTTTCAACAGTCAGATTGCAAAAATCATGTACAAAGATCAGCCGTTCCGCAAGCGGATAGGAAACGATATGTCCCGAAAGAGGCGTATCGGAATAGATATATATCGTACCGCTGTTCCGATTGTAGAAAAAGTCGCCGTTCTGGCGGAGATAGGCTTCGTTATTGGCAAGGAAATACGGGTAGCCGTCAAGACGGTTATAGTAAGCACTGATAAAAAACTTCCAGTCGGAGGAGCGTACCCTGACCGGCCAGAGTTCGGCCCCAGCGGCGTCCCGGAACGCCACTTCGGGAATGGTATAACTCTCGATATGAACGCAATGTATCTGCCACTCGGTCTTGATCCAGAATTCCAGATCGCCGATCACTTTTCCGTTTTCGTCGCGCTTTACGTCGACCAGCAATTCTTTGTGGATATAAAGCGTTTCGTCGTCGGTAACAAGACCGTTATTCGGTGCGCGGCGGCAGGAGTCCATAAACATAGTGTAATCTTTTTCACAACGGCAAAGACGCATCTGCGTTTCATCAAAATAAATGTTGCGGAACGCGGGATATTTTCCGTCCCGGTCTTTCGCCGTTTCGGGAAGCGTGTAGGCATAAACGTTTTCGTTCGTTGTTTTTGCGAATTTCTCTCCCGGAATATCCGTGACAGATGTCATAACGGCATGATCGCCGCCTTTCAATGTCAGGGAAGCATCGGCGGGAACGCCTTTTCCGTCAAGGATAAGGGGAGACGCGATGCGCCGTATTCCGTCAAAAGATACGGTAACGGAAGCGCCTTTTTTCATTTCGGACAAAGCGGCGGTCATGGCCGCGGAGAGATCGTCATACGGCTTTTCATGCTTGCCGACAGTCAAAATAACCGAATCCATCGGAGTTCCTCCATCTCGCTGTTATCACGGTATTTTTACCGTTTGCGTTACCATTATTGTACCATTTACAACGCTGTATGTCAACGTAAAAATGCACTTTTCCGCAACTTTGTTCCACATCCGGGCAATTCCGCACCAACAGAAAAAAACTCCGGCAAATACATGCCGGAGTTTTTTTCTGAAATCAATTACCGTCGAACGGCTGATCGGGCTGTTCGCCGAAGTCGCGGGGTTTCAGATTGAAATTGCAACCGGCCGCATTGTAAATAGCTTCCATCTCCGCAAGTGCGTCTTCCGAAGCATCGTCAAACGTGTGATAGAGATAGATATCTTCAATGACGATATTGCAATTGCCACGTGAAGTATAGGAAGAATTTTCATCGGCTGCATATGCTTCGTCAAGATAAGCATATTTAAAGGAATACGCACCGGTTTCCTCATCAATATAATACCGAAAACCTTCTTTCTGGCTTTTTGTGGTATACTTTTTGCCAACATAAACATACCAACCCACCAGCGTTTCGCCGCTTTCATCGTCATATGCCAGCTCGCCGTCATCATCAAGTGGATACTGATCCGCAGTGATATTATTGTCGGGATCAGCAACCGTGTAGTCATAAGGATAACCGACGAAGTAGCAGTTGCGTGTGCGGTTATTATACGCCCATGCTGCCTGCTGATACGAAGCATAGCAGTGATCCGGCAACTTCAGCTGTGCATCAAGAATCGTGACGTTATTGTAGTCGTCCCAATGCGATGCGCCGCTGTCATGATAATAAATCGTCCACTGGCCGGACTTGGGTGCAATGCTTGAATTTACAACGATGTAGTTGTTGTTCATCGAGTTCAGATAACCGTCGTACTGCGCCGTAGCATTGCCGCCGAGCACATAGATGGCGCCACCGTCGGCCATGCCGGTCATAAAGTCTTCGATATAGTTATGCGAAATATTCGCGTTTTTCACATTGACAAACGCGTCGCTGTCAACTACATCGGGATCGCCGTAGTACTGCCACGACCAGGACCAACCGACCGAGATTGCCGAATAGTAACTGTCAAGAATCGTATTGTACGATATGTCGAGGTTCAGCACCGACGTCACAAGGATGCCCGTATTGGAGGGAAAAACGCGTCCCGTACGGGTGATATAGTTGTTATTGATCGTGATATTTTTATTGTAGATTGTATCATTGAACGTTGCTACATTCTGACCGCAACGAACCGCCGAGCCGCCGATATTGTCAAACGTGCAGTTCTGTACCGTCACATCGGAAACCATACCGCGGAAGTTGATGCCGTCGTCGCCGACATTGGAAATGTTGCACTTATTGAATAGAATATTGGAGACGTTTTCGCCGTAAACCGCACCATAGGGCAGGAAACCGACGGCTTTATTGGTATCGGGATCGACGCGTTTGATACGGCCACCCTGCCCGGAAATATAGCCGAAATCGGTAATATAGTTGATCGTCACACCATACATATTTACATTATCAAACGTAATGTTCTTCATATCCGTCATATAGAACAGCCGTTCGCAAAGCGGATAAGAAATAACCGAATTTCCGATTTCTGATTCGGGCCAGCAATAAATGATACCATTGTCCCGATCGTAATAGAATTCGCCGGGTTCGTCAAGATATGTCAGGCTGTTGGAAAACCAATAAGGACGTTTTTCGAGTGTTGAATAGTATGCATTCAAAAATACTTTCCAGTCGTCTGCTTTAATAATAATTGGGACGAGAGGCTCGTTTGTATCGTTATCCCTGAACTCGGAATAACGGTAGGAACCGTCGGCATTCTTGCTGATTTTTTCCACATGGACACAGTGAACCTGCCATTCGGTCTTGACCCAGAATTCAAGATTTCCTATAACCGTGCCGTCTTCTTCGGTCTGTACGCCGTCAAGCGTCGCACCGTTTACATACAACGTGCGGTCGGCCGAAGAAAGCGGATTGCCGAACTGGTCGCGCGTTCCTTTCGGGTTTCTCGCGGAATCGACCGTCATGAAATATTCCTTCGTGGACGTCGCCAGTTTCATAGCTTCGCCGTCCACATAAAGATCACGGAATGCAGGGAAAAGCCCCTCTTCATTTTTGACAGACAACGGAAGCTGATAACGGTAATAACCGGTTCCCTCCACCTCTTCAAATTCAGAACCGTCAATGTCGATTGCGGAGGTGATCATCGAACCGTCCATCGGACTGTCGACATTCTCCACACCTTTGAATGTGATGGAGTAATCGGCCACACTGAAATCCGCGCCGTTCATACGGAGCTGTTCCTTAATGACATGCGTTCCGGCGGCCAAATGGATAATGACGTCGTTACAGGTGTTTTCATTGATCTTTAGAACAGCACGGTTATATGCAGCCTGCACAGTAGAGAAAGGCGCGTTTTCACTGCCATCGCCTTCACTTTCCGCATAGGCGTCCACATAGATATGCACGTATTCTTTAAAGTTGTTCAGAAGCGTTTTCATCGTTTCGTTGCCGCTGTAACCGTTGGCGGCGAAGTAACGGACGCTGTTGTAAAGAGACGGCGTTTTTCCGATTTCGGAAGTCTCCGCATCAAGATACATGATCGTGTCGTTCCGTCCCTCTTTTTTCAGAACCATATAACCACGGTAAACGAACATGCGGTGAGCGTCTTCCATCGTGATGTTTTTGCCGAGGTAAGTGGTAAAGGCAAAATACGAACGGCCGTTTTCTTTCATAATATAATATCCGGCGTCTTCTGCTCCCGTAGTATAAACGGAAAGACGGAGCGCGTTTTCTTTGGCGTCCACCGTCAGCGAAGATGACGAGGCATAACTGGAGGCATAACCGCCGAGAATACCGTATTCCACGGTAAATCCGTCGTCCTCAAGTTGCTTTACGCACTTATCTTCAATGGAGAATACCGCGCGGATACCGTTGTTGCCGCTGAAGTCGCAGGAAATGCCGCAGTAATCCATCGCCACACCGAGGGAAAAACTGTTCAGCAGCGCCTGCACGGCTTCCTTATCTGCGGAAAAGCCGAGGGCATACAGTTTCTTATAGAACCGGGCAACCTCTTCACTGCCGAAAGCGGAAGCGGAAGCCGTATATACGGAAGTATCCAGACCGCCGTAGTAAGCGGCCAGATCGGAAACGCGGTTACGGCCGATCTCGTTTTCCGAAAGGGCGCGGTTATACACGCGGATCGAATAGATGGTGCAGGGCGTGTTTTCCGCCACCGTAAAACTTCTGTCGGCGGAGGGAGAGGCGATCGTGTTATTGTAAACGCCGCCGGAAAGATAAACCGAATCGGTCGAGAAAGCATATGTACGGTTGCCGTTTGCATAAACCGCGTAATCCGCCACCGTCACTTTTCCCGCTTCCGCACCGTCGGCGCGGAGAGCCGTTCCGTTTGTCGTATGTGCGCCGTCAAAATCCACGCCGCCTTTTTTATCCAGAACATAGGTGTAACTGCTGATCGCGGAGCCGTATACCGTATCGGCATAAAGCGGTGATACAAGCGAGGAACCTTCACGGCCGATGTAATAACGGCCACTTTCAGGAATCGAAAAGAAACCGTCGCCGATGCCGCGCACATAGGACATCTGCATTTTGAAAGCGCCGAAACTGTTGGCGGTCGTATAATAGGCGGCATCTTTCGTCGTTTCGGCAATGCCGAGCGGGTGATAGGCCATAACGATCTCAACGGTATAGTCTCCGGGAGGAAGCGTTCCGTTCAGATCGAGATAATGCGCCAGCGCCTCGTTGTTCGCCATGTCGATTGTCATGTCGTAGCCAACGCCGCCGTTTTCGCGGATCTGCCAGCCGGAAGAAGTCTCGCCGCTGAGGGTCTTCTGTCCGTGCAATGTATAGGATTTTCCGCTGATTTTATCGGTCCATGTACCGCTGCCGTCTTCACCGATGGTGATCGTCTGTTTGTCATAACCGTCGAGCCACATGACAAGTCCGTTTTTGTCATAGTCCACGCCGTTCGTCCCGGTTGCCGAAACCGCGGTGATAAAACCGACGGTAAGCGTCAGCGCGAGACAAAGTGTGAGAAGAATACCCGTGATTTTTTTCATAGAACCTCCGTCGGCGGCAAGCCGCCTGTTTTGTTACTGTAAAGAATCACATTATCCTACGCATTACGTCGCGTTCGTGCGCGCATATGCGTATAATAAATCTTATGCAACCAATTGTATCACATTTTCCTATCTCTGTCAATAAAAATCCGCTGTTTGCACTCAAAATGTACGAATCCGATAACTTTGACTTTCTGTTTTTGTGAAATATCACAAGAAACATCGGGAACATTTTGCTTCTGCCGGCATGATTCATGCGGAACCGTTGACTTTTCCGCCCGAAAAGCGTATAATACAGACAATCGGCGCAGGAATGACACGCCCCGGAAAACCGGACGGAAAGGAGAAAACCGAAGTGAAAAAAGCCTGTATTCTGTGCGAAGACAGCGAGTTTTCCCGTCTTCTTTATCTTCTTCTTTCTCCGTATTTTGAACACGTGGATACCAACCCCGAAAACACGTCGGGATATGACTTTTACACCGTCGACTGCGACATGCTCCGTATTCCGGACGCCGGCCATGCTCCCGTTTTCTTTTTTGCCTACAGTCCCCGGCCCGTACCGTTCGGGGAATTTCATCTCCGTCCCTTTCCCGCGCACGAACTCACAAGCGCGGCGGAAGCAGCGCGGAACAGAAGCCTGTTTTTGCCCGCGGTCTCCGTAGGTGAAAAAGGCACCGAAACAAGAAAGCGGCACACCGTTTTTCTCGGCGGCACCGCCGTTATGCTGTCGGACGCCGAATACCGTCTTCTGATGTCGCTTGCCGCGGCCGGCGGCGCCCCTGTACCGCGCGATGAACTGGAAAAGCGCGTCTTCCCCGGCGCGCAACCCGGCGTCCTGAATGTGTATATTCATTATTTGCGTAAAAAACTTGAATCGGACGGTGTACGCCGCATATTTTCCCGTCGTAACGGGGGGTACGCCCTGCGCAGTACCGTACCGCTCACATGCAAGGAGGAAGACCCATGCTGATCCTGTACCGCGGCGGCATCGGAACGGGAAAGACGCGCGCCGTTTATCGGAATATCCGGGAATCCGTTATAAACAACACGGTTTCTTATCTTGTGGTTCCCGAACAGTATACCGTCGAATGTGAACGCACGCTTGCGGAAATCCTGCCCCCGTCGGCGCCGCTCACCTTTGAAGTCACGAATTTCTCCCGCCTTGCCAATACGGTGTTCCGCGCGCTCGGCGGACTCTCCTACCGCTATGCGTCAAACGGAACGCAACTGCTCTTTTTATGGAAAACGCTGACGGAAGCCGCCCCTCTTCTTTCGGACGGGGGCGACGTAAATCCCGGACGGGTGAAAAAAGCCGCCGGCGCTCTTGCGGAACTTCACGCGGCAGGCATTAACGCCACCGCGCTCAGCCGCGCCGCAAAAACACTGGATCCCGAAGATGCCCTGCGGGCACGACTGACGGATCTTTCCGTCACGGAAAGCGTTTTCCGCGGCTTTCTGTCCGAGCATTACGACGACGCCGCAAGCGACCTTGACCGTCTCGCGGAAATTCTGAAAATCACACCTTTCTTTGACGGAAAGGCCCTGTATGTCGACGGCTTTACAAGTTTCACGGAACAAGAGTATCATGTCCTGTCCCTAATCGCGGCACGCGCCGACGTCACCGTCACGCTGACGCTTCCCGCCGACGCGGATACCTCGCTTGCCTATAAAGAAGCGGAAGAATGCCGGCGGCGCCTCCTTGCCGCGGCGTCCTATAACGGTACGGAGTTCCGCGAAATTACTTTTGCGGAAAACCATCGTTCCGTTCCGTCTCTCGCCTATATTTCGGCGCACCTGTTTGACGAAGATACAGGCACCGTTCCCCCGCTTGCGGAGACCGACAACAGTATTCGTTTTTTTGTCGGTTCCGACCCTTATACCGCGGCAGATTTTCTTGCGGCGGATATACGCCGCCGACTTCTCTACGGCGCCCGGTGCCGCGATTTTGCCATCGTCGCGCGGAATACCGACGCTTACGCGGGCATACTCGACGCGGCACTCAAAAAGAACGAAATACCCTTTTATTTATCAACCAAAGTTGACATTCAGAACTTTGAAGCCATTAAAATGATCTATGCGGCTTATGCTGTGTGCAACGGAAATTTCCGCCTTTCCGATGTGCTTTCCTATGTAAAGTGCAATCTTTCCGGCATCGACAGGCATGACAGCGATCTTTTTGAACTGTATGTCACGAAATGGAATATAAACGGCCGCTCCCGCTATGCGGACGCACCTTTTTGCATGCACCCGGATGGCTACGCGCGCCCCTTTTCCGACGCGGACAAAGAAAAACTCGCGGCAATCGAAGAGACCCGCCGCCGTCTTATCGCACCGCTTCTCCCGTTCTCTGCCACGCTTTCCCGTGCAAAAACCGTTGCCGATCATTGCCGCGCCCTGTATACGTTCCTCACGGAAATGAATCTTGAGGACGAACTTTCCCGACAGGCGGAGAAAAAGCGCGCCGACGGCGACATTCGCGGCGCGGAAGAAGAAGCCGCCCTGTTCCCGGTGATTGCCGACACGCTTGACGCCTTGTGCGACGCGCTTGCCGACACCGCCGTCGACGCGGATACGTTCGTGGAACTTATGCGTATTCTCTTTTCCGAAACGGCGATCGGCCGTATTCCCTCCTCCGCCGACGCCGTTACGGTCGGCAGTGCCGACATGCTCCGTGCGGGTGAACCGCGGCACATGTATCTGTTCGGCGTAAACGACGGCGAATTCCCCGCTCCCGTTTCGGACGGCGGCAATTTTTCGGACGCCGACCGGCGCGTCCTGTCCGCATTGGGTCTTGCTCTGTCACCCGATCTGGAGATCCGCGCGTCACGAGAACTGTTCTCTTTCTTACGCGCATTCGGCGCGGCGAGGGAAACGGTCACGCTCCTTTCCTTTGCGCAGGACGCCGCTTTTATACCGTTGTCCCCCTCCGGCGCATGGAACC
>CAJLXA010000045.1 GCA_905210485.1 uncultured Eubacteriales bacterium
GCCGTGGCGGCCGCCACGGCACAGGGAACGACCGTTATCCGCGGCGCGGCACGCCTACGCCTGAAAGAAAGCGACCGCCTGAAAAGCGTGGCGGCCATGCTGACCGCGCTCAGCGTCCGCGTTTCGGAAACAGAGGACGGCCTTTGTATTACAGGCGGCGTTGTCGGCGGCGGAACGGTATCTTCGGCGGGTGATCACCGCATCGCCATGAGCGCCGCGGTGGCCGCGGCGGCGGCAACCGGTCCCGTTGTGATACAGGGGGCGGAAGCCGTCAGAAAATCTTATCCCGACTTTTTCTCGGATTATCGTACATTATTGTCGGAAAACGGAGGTATGGCATGTCTTACGCTTACGGACGAAATTTCAGTCTGACCATCGACGGTGGCTCCCATGACCCGGAAATCTGCATGTCGCTTGTCGGGTTTCCCGCGGGAGTAAAGGTCGACCGCGCGGCGCTTTCCGCTTTTATGGCGCGTCGTGCACCGGGTCGGCAGGCATACAGCACGCCGCGTAAGGAAAGCGACATTCCGCTTTTCCTTTCCGGTCTTACGGCGGACGATACAACCGACGGAACGCCGATCTCCGTTGTAATCCGCAATGAAAATCAACATTCCGGCGATTACCTCGCTTTGGCCGATACGCCGCGCCCCTCGCATGCCGATTACGCCGCCGTTATGAAATACGGCCGGTCGGTCGATCTCCGCGGCGGCGGTCATTTTTCGGGACGACTCACGGCACTGCTCTGCGTTGCCGGTTTTCTTGCGATGTCGTTTCTTAAGCCGCGCGGCGTGGCGGTGTTTGCGCATGCCGCGGCAATCGGCGGGGTTACGGATACGCCGTTTTCTCTGTCGGAAGTCGGCGAAAAAGAGCGCGTACAACTTACAAAAACGGATTTTCCGACGCTTTCTTCGACTGCGGCTCTCCGCATGAAAGAAACGATAGAGTTTGCGCGCCTCGACGGCGATTCCGTGGGCGGCGTTATCGAATGTGCCGTGACGGGACTGCCGGCCGGCCTCGGGGAGCACATGTTTTTTTCGGCAGAGGCGGCCGTCGCGGGGGCGGTATTCGCGGTGCCGGCGGTTAAAGGTATTGAATTCGGCGCCGGTTTTACCGCCGCGGCTCTCCGCGGCTCGGAAAACAATGACCCCTTTTATACCGACGGCAACCGCGTCCTGATACGTAACAACCGCGCGGGCGGTATCCTCGGCGGTATGACGAGCGGCGCGCCCCTTGTATTCCGCACGGCGATCAAACCGACGCCGTCCATTGCCGTTGAACAGGACACCGTGTCGCTTTCACGTATGGAAAATACGAAAATACGGATTGGCGGCCGGCATGACCCATGCATTGTGCCGCGTGCCGTTCCCGTTATCGAAGCCGCGGCCGCTCTCGCCGTTTGCGATTTGTTTTTGTCCGCAGAAGGAGAACATCATGAGTGAAGTGAAAGACATAGCCGAAATAAGAAAAGAGATTGACGACATCGACCGTTCGCTTGTCGATCTTTATAAAAAACGTATGGCGGCGGCCGCCGAGGTGGCGGCATATAAAAAGGAAAATGGACTGCCGATCTTAGACGCATCGCGCGAACGCGCGCTTTTGTCACGCGTTGCGGAGATGGCAGGCGAACCTTTTGCCGATTCCACGCTGGCTCTCTATACAACGATTCTCGCGTTGTCGCGTTCCTATCAGATGCGCCTTGTGGGGGGCAAAAGCGCCATTGAAGAAAAGATCCGCAATGCGCTTGCAAAAACGCCGCCCATGTTCCCCGAACGGGCGACCGTTGCCTGTCAGGGCGTGGAGGGGGCGTATTCGCAGATCGCGACCGAGAAACTGTTTCCGTACCCGGCAATCCGATATTATAAGACGTTTGAAGACGTTTTCACTGCCGTGGAAACCGGCGAATGTCGGTACGGCGTTCTGCCGATTGAAAACAGTACGGCCGGTTCCGTCAGCAAGGTTTACGATCTGATGACGGCACACCGCTTTTCCATCGTACGTTCCGTCCGACAGAAAATCGACCACAATCTTCTTTCAAAACCGGGCGTTGCACTTTCCGATATTCACGAAATATACAGCCATGAACAGGCTATCAGCCAGTGCGGCGCGTTTCTTTCCGGACTCCCGGGCGTGACCGTCACGGCGGTGGCCAATACGGCGGTCGCGGCCAAAATGGTGGCGGAATCGGAACGTACCGATGTGGCGGCGCTTTCGTCCCGCGCCTGCGCCATGCAGTACGGACTTACCGCCCTGCGCGAATCGGTGCAGGATCAGGGAAACAATTATACGCGGTTTATCTGTCTGTCAAAAGACACCGAGATTTATCCCGGCGCGGATCGTACAAGCATTATGATGGCGGTTTCCCATCGGCCGGGTTCGCTTTATCAGGTGCTTGCGCGTTTTTATGCGCTCGGCGTCAATATGACAAAACTGGAATCGCGCCCTATTCCCGACCGCGATTTTGAATTCAAATTTTATTTCGATCTGGATATGCCGATTTATTCTCCGCGGCTGATCGCTCTCCTTTCGGAACTGGAGAAAGAGGCGGAGGATTTCCGCTATCTCGGCACATATCACGAAACGGTGTAGGAGGTATATATGCTGACAGGATATAAAAATCTCACCTGCGGGCTGATCGGGAAAACGCTGGGGCACAGTTTTTCTCCGATCATTCACGGAAAACTGGCCGATTACGCCTATAACCTCTATCCGATGGAGGAAGAAGCCGTTCTGCCTTTCTTGCAAAGCGACGCTTTTTCCGGACTCAATGTCACCATTCCGTATAAACAGACGGTGATTCCCGCGCTTTCCGCCATGTCCCCCGCCGCGAAGCGTATCGGCGCGGTCAATACAATTGTCCGGCGCGACGGCGGACTTTACGGCGACAATACCGATTACAGCGGCTTTCTTTATATGCTCCGCCGTACGGGCGTTTCGGTCAAAGGGAAAAAGGCATTGGTATTCGGGAGCGGAGGCGCCTCGAAAACGGCGGTGGCCGTTCTGTGCGACGAGGGGGCGACCCCGGTCGTTGTCGTTTCCCGTTCGGGGGAAGACAATTACGGCAATCTTGAACGTCATGCGGACGCCGCGGTTCTCGTCAATGCCACGCCGGTCGGCATGTATCCGCATAACGGGGATACTCTGGTTTCTCTCAATCTATTTCCGCACTGCGAAGCGGTTCTGGATCTGATATACAATCCTGCCGCCACACGATTGATATACGACGCCAAAACAAAGCATATTCCTTGCGAAAACGGTCTTTCCATGCTTGTGGCGCAGGCCAAAGCGGCAGCGGAACTGTTTACGGATGAAAAAATTCCGGATGCCGAGACCGAAAAAATTCTGGCGCAGGTACGCGGAGAAAAAGAAAATATTCTGTTGCTCGGTATGCCCGGATGCGGAAAATCGACGATCGGCCGCCGTCTTTCCGAGCGGCTCGGCCGTCCCTTCTTTGATACGGATGCCGAAGTGGTGAAACTGGCAGGGAAGCCGATTCCCGAAATTTTCCGCGAAGACGGAAAAGAAGTTTTTCGCCGTTTTGAACATGAGGCGGTGAAAATCTGCGGCGCGAAGACCGGCGCTGTCATCGCAACGGGGGGCGGCGTCGTTACCCGTCCGGAAAACGAGTATTACCTGCGGCAGAACGGAAAAACGGTTTTTCTTGCCCGTGATATTGCCACGCTTTCCCGTGACGGCCGCCCGCTTTCCGAAAACGGCGACCTTATGTTGATGTATCGGAACCGTCTGCCTTTGTATCGCCGTTTTTCCGATCTTGAAGTGCCGGTAGGCGGCGACCCCGATACAACGGCATCGAGAATTGAGGAGGCATGGAAAAAATGAAAATATTGCTGATCAACGGCCCGAATCTGAATATGCTCGGTATTCGTGAACCGGGCGTTTACGGTAAAGAGGATTACGCCACGCTGTGCGACTACTGCCGCGCGGCGGCCGCGGAAGCAGGCGCGGAACTGACATTGTATCAGTCGAATCATGAAGGCGACATTGTGGATACAATACAGGCCGCATACGGCGTTTATGACGGTATTGTCATCAATCCCGCCGCGTATACGCATACCAGCGTGGCGATTGCCGACGCGCTGAAAGCCGTTGCCATTCCGACGATAGAAGTGCATATTTCCGATATCACGAAACGCGAGGCTTTCCGCCGCCATTCCTACGTCAGTCCCGTCGCGGTCAGGACGTATATGGGACTCGGTTTCCGCGGTTATCGGGAAGCGATTTTTTCACTGGTAAAGTATCTTAACGAAGGAGAAATATAATATGTCCATGAATTTTATCCGCAAACTGCCGATTCCGATGGAGGTAAAAGAGCAGTATCCGCTTTCGGAAGAAGCGGCGCGTGCAAAAAAAGAAGCCGACCGGGAATTGGCCGCGATTTTTACCGGGGAATCCGATAAGAAAGTGCTTCTGATCGGCCCGTGTTCCGCCGACCGCGAAGATGCCGTTCTCGCGTACGCCGAAAAACTTTCCCGCCTTTCGGAAGAAGTAAAAGACAAACTCATGCTGGTCATGCGCGTATACACCAATAAACCGCGTACAACGGGCGACGGATATAAAGGCATGTTGCATCAGCCGGATCCCAACGGACTCCCCGATCCGTTTAAAGGGATTCTTGCTATCAGAGAACTGCACACGCGCGTCCTGACCGATTACAGGATCACGACGGCCGACGAAATGCTGTATCCGACGGATTTCCGTTACCTTTCCGATCTGGTGTCCTATGTGGCGATCGGCGCCCGTTCCGTGGAAAACCAGGAGCATCGTCTCACCGCCAGCGGTATTGACGTTCCCGTCGGCATGAAAAACCCCACGGGCGGCGACCTTTCGGTCATGATGAACTCCATTACGGCGGGGCAGCATGCGCACAGTTTTATTTACCGTGGCTGGCAGGTGGAGACATCGGGAAATCCCATGACGCACGCAATTCTTCGCGGTTATGTCAATAAGCATGGCGAGAGCCTGCCGAATTATCACTATGAGGATCTCGAACTTCTGTCCAATCTGTATGCAAAGGCCAATCTGAAAAACCCGGCGCTTATCGTGGATACCAATCATGCGAACTCCGGGAAAAAATACCTTGAACAGCCCAGAATTGTAAAGGAAGTTTTACATTCCGCACGTCATAATGCCGATATTGCAAAACTTCTCAAAGGCTTCATGATTGAAAGTTATCTTGAGGACGGTAACCAGAAACCGGGAGAGGGTGTATTCGGAAAATCCATCACCGACCCCTGCCTTGGCTGGGAAAAGACCGAAAAACTGGTTCTCGGAATCGCCGATCTTCTGTAAATTCAGAAAAAGCGGAGCATATACGGCTCCGCTTTTTTATGTCCGATGTTACAGAAAACGTTCCGATAAACGACGGTTATTCGGTCAATGTCATAAAAAATCAAAAAAGGTCTTGACAAAAGACCGTGTATATGCTATCATGATACCAACCTGTTCGGTAGGTAATTTGCAAAAAAGGAGATCGACTATGAAAAACATTTGCATGATGATGGAAATGTGCTGCATGGGTCGCATGTATATGTGCCATGCTTGTTTTTCGGCGTGTTCTCCATCGAAAGCAACTTACGGTCGGTAATGATTTGCCGCATTCCGCTTTTGACCGGGAACTCCGTCGAGAGTCCCGGTATTTTTATTTATCAGGAGGAATTGCCCGTGAATCGCTACTTTGAATCGCTTGTCCGACAGAATTATCGCTATGGGCGAATGTGACGTAATCCGGCCTTTTCATTGATCTGCACGAAAAAAACCGACAAAACATATCTATATGAATATAATTATAATGACGAAAGGTGAAAAAACATGAAAAAGATATTTGTCACATTGCTTACGCTTCTTGCGCTTACGCTTTCCCTCTTTGCTTTCGCCGGTTGCGGCGATTCCGCAATCACGATCGCTGTTCCGAACGACACCACAAACGAAGCCCGCGCGCTTTTGTTGCTGCAGGATAACGGCATCATCAAACTCCGTGAAGGCGCCGGCATTACCGCCACCGTCCGGGATATTGTCGACAATCCCTACGGCATCAAGTTCAAAGAGGTGGAGGCGGCTCAGATCCCGAATATCCGCCGCGACGTGGACTATGCCATCATCAACAATAACTACGCTTTGCCCGCAGGTCTGAATCCTGTGCGGGATTCGCTTCTTATCGAGGGCTCTTCTGCCGTATATGCCAACATTCTTGCCGTCAAGGAAGGCCGTGAAAACGAACCGAAGATCAAAGCGCTGAAAGCCGCGCTTGAAAGTCAGGCGGTCGCCGACTATATCACGTCGGCTTACGACGGTTCCGTTGTCAGCACCGTGGAGAATCCCGGCGACGGATATGACGCTACCGTTGATTATGCCGCTCTGAACGGCGTAACCGTAACGGTGGCTGCTTCTCCGAATCCTCATGCGGAGATTCTCGCAATTGCAAAAGACATTCTGGCCGCCAAGGGCATTACGCTGGTTATCCGGGAATTCACCGATTATGTACAGCCGAACGAGGTAGTGGAATCCGGCGATATTGATGCAAACTATTTCCAGCATAAGCCGTATCTCGACAATTTCAATGAAGAAAAAGGAACGCATGTCGTCTCGATCGCCGCTATCCATGTGGAACCGATGGGACTTTACGGCGGAAAGCAGACGTCGCTTGACGCGCTGAAGAAATCTTCGGGATCCGAATCGAATAAATAATACGGAAAGGAAAGCATAGCGCAACCGCCGTCGTGCGGGGCGTTATGCTTTTTCGGGATTTGATAACGTGATAGAAATCAAGAATCTGACCAAGACGTTCCCCGGCGCAGAGGGAGAATTCGACGCGCTGAAAGACGTATCGCTGACAATCGGTGACGGCGAGATATACGGTATTATCGGTATGAGCGGCGCGGGCAAGAGCACGCTTGTCCGCACCATCAACATGTTGGAGCGCCCGACAGAAGGCACCGTATTGATCGACGGCGTCGATATCGGCGGGCTCAGCGACGCGGAGTTGCGTGCGGAGCGGCGCAGTATCACCATGATCTTTCAGGGATTCAATCTTCTTATGCAAAGAAACTGCCTGAAAAATGTATGTTTCCCGCTGGAACTTGCCGGCGTGAATCGCGCGGAGGCGGAAACACGCGCCGCGGAACTTCTCGAAATTGTCGGTCTCGGCGATAAACTGAAAAGTTATCCCGCACAGCTTTCCGGCGGTCAGCAACAGCGCGTCGCGATTGCGCGCGCACTTGCAACGAATCCTAAAATTTTGCTTTGCGATGAGGCGACAAGCGCGCTTGACCCTCAGACAACGAAAAGTATACTGGCGCTCATCAAGGATATTCACGACCGTCTCGGTATTACGGTCGTCATCATTACGCACCAGATGAGCGTGGTAGAACAGATATGCACACGCGTGGCCATTCTTGATCACGGCGAAGTGGCGGAAGAGGGGGTCGTAAACGAAGTCTTTTCCGCACCGAAATCCGCGGCCGCCAAAGCCTTGGTTTATCCGGACGGCTATCTGGAGGATATGGCGGACAGCCCGTCGGACGAAAGCGTTATCCGCATTGTGTTCAACGGTTCCGAGGCAACGCAAACGCCGATCATTGCGCAGATGGCGATTGAACGGAATATCCGCGCCAATATTCTGTCCGCCTCGACGCGTACGATAGGCCGTAAAGCCTACGGAAACATGCTGCTCGGAATTCCCGGCGGACGAAAAGAATTCGATAAAGCAATGGCTTATCTTAAGGGAATAACCGATATTTATGTGGAGGAGGTAAAAGTCAGTGCTGAGTAAATTATTTTTGTCTGCGAAGTTACAGAACGCGCTGGATATTCTGAAGTCGGAATTTCCGCTTGCTATATGGGAAACGCTGTATGTCACGATATTGGCCACACTGTTTGCCACATTGATCGGACTTCCGCTTGGCATTCTGATCGTTGCGGGAGAGAACGGAAAGATTTTGCATATTCCGAAATGGATATTGAAAGCGCTTGACATCATTATCAATCTTCTTCGTTCCGTACCGTTTCTGATCCTGATGATTCTTGTTTTTCCGCTTACGAGACTCATTATCGGTACCACGGTCGGCACGCCCGCCACGATTGTACCGCTTGTGATCGCCTCCTTCCCGTTTATTGCACGTCTTGTCGAAAGCAGTCTCCGGGAAATCAATCCCAATATTATCGAAGCGGCGCAGAGCATGGGCGCGTCGCCTTTTCAGATCATTACAAAGGTGATGATTCCCGAAAGCATACCGTCGCTGATTGCCAATGAGACCATTGCCGTTACGACTATCCTCGGCTACTCTGCCATGAGCGGCGTTATCGGCGGCGGCGGTCTCGGAAAGATCGCCATCAATTACGGCTATTATCGCTATCAGTATCTTGTGATGGCATTTGCGGTAATCTTTCTTATTCTTCTGGTGCAGGTTTTCCAAAGCGTCGGAACACGCCTTGCAACGAAAACCGATAAACGTCTTAAAAATCAATCGCAAAAATAACATCGGTTTCATTCCGTAAGTAAAAGAGCCGGGGCGGCCAAAACTTGGTCGCCGGCTCTTTTTTTATACTGGCACCTAATACGCCTCCGGCTCTGCGGGGGACGGTAAAACGGTGAAAAGCCGTATGCCGGACAGAGAGAGAGGTTGAGATATATGTATGTCTAAAAAGAAAAAGAGAAGAGGGCATAAGACCGCGGGAAAGCCGGTCGGAGACAAAGGGGTAAGCGCCTTTCTCCACAGGATCGGAGAAGGCGCGTTTCTTCCCCCTCGGGAAGTGCAGGTGGCAGAACGAAATGACGGCGGAGGAGATAACGAAGCCGATTTTTATGGGGATTATTACCATTATACGGTTCGCTTGAAGATACGGAAATGCGGCGATAATAGAAAATACATACGCGTCACTGCAACAGAAAAAAAGAAGGCAAAATACTTGCGAAAACAGCTGGAAAAACACCTCACGGAAGAAAACCCAGCCGCAAAATATGAACTGTTTGTAAATAGTTGCGCAAACGTAACTTTACAAAATGATAGAAATGGTTGTGCGTTCTGACGGAATTTTCAAGGGTAAAACAGGGATTTTTTCCGAAAAACAGTATCGGGTTTTCTTCCGGAAACTGTTTGAAGAAAAAATATAAAAAAATTTTCGTGTTAACAATTTTTTTCAAAAATCCGAAAATAGTTGAAAAAATGAATACTTATATTTACATTTTATCATATAATTTTTTTGAACAAAAAATGAGATTGGCCGGCGGCGGCCTCGTTTGCAATTTTTACCCTATTGCAAAACGAAATTTGATTTGATACAATATAAGAGCCGAAAGGGAAAACGGACAGCGTCCGAAAACGCGGTTCCGCTTCTTCTCTGCAGGACAAAAACAAATTCTGACGCCTCCGCATCTGTTCCGATGCGTGTATGCCTTTCATACGGGTGTAGATATGGCAGTTGCTTATACCGCGGACATAGCGTATTCACGCAGGTCATAACGGTGAGCGCCATAAGATCCCCGATGAAGTTATTGCCGACAAGGTCGGCACCATCGGCAAAGTCCGATGTGCGGGCAGTGAGCGGTGTTCCGCCGCTTCACTGCTTCCGCAATCTTTTTATGTCACGGGGTTGTCGGTTATCACACCGACGCAGAGATATATCTGCAGGCCGCGCGGTTTGCGGGAAAAATTATTTATTGTCACGGTCATAGGAGTGCGCACGGCTTTCGGCGGGCAACTGTCTGTCGGAAGGTACTCCGGGACAAATGCGGTAAAGAAATCTTTTTCCGATGAACGCCGAGCCGCCTACCGCAACCGTGACCTTTCGTGTAAGCATCACGGCAAGTTTATACGAGGGGTCACGGCACGGTCGGGTATGCGATAAGAATTCCGACTTACATGTTTCTGAAAAAATCGGCTGCGGCCGATTTTTTAGTTTTATGAGGAATGTGCGATTTGCGAGGAATGTGTAATCCATGCGCAAAGCCGCGCCGCATATGTATCCGTCGTATACGCGTCAATAAAAAGGTACCGGGTCACAATGACCCGGTACCTTTTTATTAGCGGAATCAGGTAAACTCTTCGTTTGCGGTCAATTGCTTTATCCATTTCTTTGAACGGAAATGGCGTACGCAGAGAATACCTTTCACGATGTCTTCCGCCATGAACATGATGGCGACGAGAACAACAAAATTGGACGGACGTATGAATTGCGCGGTGATGAACAGCGCGGGAATACCGAGCGCATACAGACCGAACAGGTCGAAGAAACACCCGGAACGCGTATCTCCTCCCGCGCGGAAGATACCGCATATCATGGTATACGGAATCATGCGCATAGCGATCCAGAACCCGTAGAAAAGAAGACAGCCGGAAGCGACGGCGCGCGCGCCCTCGGTTTCGATCGGCAGGCAACGGAGAAGCGGTGTGCGTATAAGAATCAGAATACCGCCGAGGATAACGCCCATCACCGGCGTAAGTACGGCAAAGCGTTTTGCCACGCGGTATGCGCCGTCACGGTCTCCGCGCCCGACCTGCATACCCGTCATGACCGAGCAGGCACTGCATATGCCGACAAAGAAAACGAAGAATATCTGCTGCACCGTATCATACAGCGTATAGCCGGCATAGTTTTCCGTTCCTTGCCGCGCGAGGATCATGGTGTAGATATTGGCGCCGACCGCCCACATGGTTTCGTTCAGCAGTGTGGGCAACGCCACTTTGAAATATTTGACCACGAACGGTTTGCGGAAAGAAAAGTAGTCGGCACGGCGGCCGCTCAGGGGAGTATTGCGGAACAGAAGGAAGAAGAGCAGGATCATCGTCTGCACAATATAACCGGCAACCGAACCGATCGCCGCGCCCTGCACGCCGAGCCGCGGAAAACCGAAGCGACCCTCGATGAAGCAAAAGTTCATCGCCGTATTGACGACGACCGATGCCGCAGACGAGATGAGCGGAATAAAGACGCGCTCGACGGAGCGGAGCGATATACACATGATCTGCGAAAAAACCACAAACGGAACGCCGATACTGAAAACCTTGAGATAAGAGCCTGCAAGAGAAGCGGTCACGGCATCGTCGACAAAGATGCCCGCAAGCGATTGCGGGAACAGGAAAAGCGCCGCGGCATACAGAATACCGAATCCCATGGAGACACAGAGCACAAGTCCGAACGCCGCGCAGATTCCGCGACGGTCTTTCTTG
Source organism: uncultured Eubacteriales bacterium (assembly GCA_905210485.1). Lineage (GTDB taxonomy): Bacteria > Bacillota > Clostridia > Oscillospirales > CAG-272 > UBA1740. The sequence goes on from CAJLXA010000045.1 coordinate 11,184, forward strand.
CCCCAATATTGCGAAAGAAGCGACGCGCATCCCGACGCGAATCCGAAACATATCACGTTCAGAAGAAAACTGAAGCGGGAGGCGACGCCCATTGCCGCTGTTGCGGCGTTGCTTCCGAGCCGCAGAACCATCACGGTGTCGATCAGCGTGGCGCAGGAAGTGAGAAGATTCTGAAAGGCGATGGGCAACGCCAGCGCCAACGCGTTTTTTATAAAACCGATTTCGTTTTTTCCGGGTTGTAAGGTATCGTTCATGAAAACCTCCGTATGAAAATAAGAACACCGTCTGACGGTGCATATTCATGAGTATACCATACAACGCGTTCTTTGAAAAGAGTTTTTTCGGAAAATGTCGGGTGAAATCGAAAAAATCCGGAAACCGGCGGGAAAATATATAAATATATTGAAAAAAGCGCGCCGAAATACGCGCGCCTGCATATGCTTATAAAAAACATCGGAGGGAATCATGGACGAAAGAGGATATACGCGGACGGTGAAACCTGTCGTGCTGTCTTATGCTCCCGACGCACTTTTACCGGCCGTTGACGCAGAAACTTTTACGCATCATTACCGCGGGATCTACATGGCGGCAGTGCACCGCCTCAATATCGCCGCCGATCGGCATTTCGGAGAATCTTCCGTGCCGGCACTTCTCACAGACCGCCGCGCCCGTCGGACAATACCGGCGGATATGGCGGCATGCGTTTATGCGCACGAATTGTATTTTACATCTCTCATGCCCGCCGGAAACGGATATGCAGCTGTCCCGCAGGTGCTCGCGGAAAAACTGAAACGGGATATAGGGAGCACCTTTGAGGTTTTTTACCGTATCCGTGAGACCGCGCGCCAATGTCCCGACGACGGATTCCTTTACCTGACGGAAAACCGCCGTAGCGGCAGGCTTTCCGTAGCGGCTTTTCCGCTGTATACATTGCCGCCGCTACGGTATGAGAATCCCATTATGGCAATAGATCTTTTCGAGCACGCCTATTACGGTTTGTATCGGTATGACCGTGAACGCTACGTCGCCGCTGTCACGGGTCAGCTCAACTGGCAGGCAATATGCGACCGCATGATATACGGAAAAATGTAAATCCGAATTTACATTTCTTTTTCTTTCTTTTGAAAAAGGAGTACGGTTTTTCCGGCGCAAAACAATAATAAACGCTTCAGCGGCAGGAGAAGAACGGCAGTGGCAATCTGAAAAAGCGAATGAAGCGCCGCGATATAAACCGGGTTTACCGCGGCGTCGGCAAAGGCCGGGCGAAACATGGCGACGATCAGAAATACCGGCAACCAAACCGCCGTTCCGAACAGATTGAAATACAGGTGGAGAAGCGCCGCTTTTTTCGCATTGTCGGATGTGCCGACGGCGGCGATCAGCGTGGTGATGCAGGCCCCGATATTCAGACCCATGATCAGAGGAAACGCCGACCGCACCGTCATAACGGTGCCGACGGAAAGCGCCTGCAGGATGCCGACGGCGGCGGAGGAACTCTGAATGACGGCGGTGATGACGGCGCCGACCGCCACGCCGAGCAGAGGATGCATATACCGTAAAAACATGTCGCGGAAGAACGGATAGCCGGAAAAACCGTGCGCGGCTTCCGACATTTCGTTCATACCGAACAAAAGAACGGCGAAACCGAGCAGTATGCCGCCCGCCGACCGTCTTTTCCCGCCGGGCGAGAGGTAAAAGAAAATGCCTACCAAAGCGGATAAAGGCGAAAGAACAGCGGGACTGAAAAAGGAAAGAACGGTGGTGGCATTTTTGCCAATCTCCGATACGGCGAGAAGCCAGGCGGTCGCCGTGGTGCCGAGATTGGAACCCATGATCACATAAAGCGCTTCTCCGAGCGTCAGAAGACCCGCGTCGACAAACCCTACCACCGTAACGGTAACGGCGTTTGAGGATTGGATAGCCGCGGTCACGCCGACGCCGCGCAGATAGCCGCCGAGCGGGTTTTTGGGTAAGCGG
>CAJLXA010000046.1 GCA_905210485.1 uncultured Eubacteriales bacterium
CCGCCGTTGCCTGAATACGCGCCGACGCGGCGGCGACCGTATCGCGCAAAGTAACGAACAGCGAGAATTCCAGCGCAGACAGTTTGTCCGCCGCGCCGAGGATCGTCGCCTCCATATCTTTCAGTTCCTGCGTGATATACCGTTCGCAGTTCGTCAGCGTCTGCTTGCGGATATAGCGGTCGGGAACGCTGTCGATCAGCGATTTGGTTACTTCTATGTAGTATCCGAAGACCTTGTTGTATCCGACGCGGAGCGTTTTGATGCCGGTGGCTTCGCGTTCCTGCGTCTCCACACGTTCCACCCACGACTTTCCGTCGCTCTGTACCGACCGGAGATAGTCCACGTCGGAATTGTATCCCTCGCGGATGAAGCCGCCCTCTCTTATCGAAAACGGCGGGTCGTCAACTATCGCGCGATCGAGAAGTTCCGTAATATCGGTAAGACGGTCAATGGATTTATACAGCTCGCACAGTTTCGGCGAACGGAATTTCTTCAGATATTCGGTGAGCGGAGGAACGATCGCAAGACTTTGCGAAATCGCCCGCAGGTCTTTGGCGTTGGCGGTTCCGTATACCGCCTTGGCGGTGAGACGTTCTATATCCAGCATGCGCGAGAGGAGCGTCCGCATTTCTTCACGCGCCGTAAAGTCGGAGAAAAAGTCCTGCACGGCGCCCTGCCGCTGGGAGATGGTAACGGGAGACAAAAGCGGTTTCAGAATGAAACTGCGGAGCATGCGCGCGCCCATTGCCGTTTCGGTGCGGTCAAGGACGGAAAGAAGCGTGCCTTTTTTCTCTTTTGTACGCATCGCTTCCACCAGTTCAAGATTGCGGCGGGTAGCGGCGTCGATATCCATATACTGACCGTCGCGGTAGACCGTCAGTTCGCGGACAAACGAAGCGTCACACATCTGCGTTTCACGGATATAATTCAGAAGCGCTCCTGCCGCGCATTTTTCCGCGGGATCGGTGAACTTACGACATTCGTCTTCTCCGAAAGTTCGCTCCAGTATCAGCGTGGCGTCCGCTTCGCGGAACAACCGCTCGCCGTCGTCGTTCAGAAGCGCACCGAGTTGTTCCGTCGCATATTCGGCGATTTCCTTGCAGGCGGTGCGGGATATATTAAACAGAATTTCTTTCGGCTGATAAACGGAAAGTTCGTTTTTCAGTCGCGGGAGCAGTTCGTTCCCTGCAAGAAATGTCACGGATATTTCGCCGGTGGAAATATCGGCAAATCCGATACCGATGCCGTTGGCGGCATAGTAAACGGCCGCAAGAAAGTTATTCTTGCCGTCGTTCAGCAAAGTGCCGTCGGTCACCGTTCCGGGCGTAACAACGCGTATGACCTCCCGGCGGACAAGCCCCTGCGCCGACGCCGGATCCTCGGTTTGCTCACAGATAGCAACCTTGTGCCCGCGTTCCACCAGTTTTCCGATATAAAGGTCAACCTTATGAAACGGCACGCCGCACATGGCGGCGCGGCGGCCGTCGCCGCAGTCCCGTCCCGTGAGCGTCAATTCCAGTTCACGGGAGACCGTAACGGCGTCTTCAAAGAACATCTCGTAAAAATCTCCGAGACGATACATAAGAATATACTCTTTATATTGCGCTTTCACGTCGAGATACTGTTGCATCATCGGCGTGACGGTGTCCAGTTCCGATGCGGATTCCACGACAGTGGCCATATCTTATCCTCCTACGCGTTGATGAAAAAGAAAAATCAGTGGCAACCGCCGCATGTGGAGCAGTCGTGCGTACAGCTGTTTTCTTCAGGGCGCACGCCGAAAACGCGGTAACTGATCTCCGAATTGACCTTGGTCATCAGCGCCTGCAGCGCTTTCTGCGCCTCAAGAAGACGGCTGTATTCGGGATAGGAAACAATCTCGCGTCCCAATTCGTCAATACGGTTTTTAATCAGGCCGAGCATGTCGGGATCCTGTTTTTCCACTTCTTTTCTGAATTCGTCACCCATGATCTTACGCTGGGCGTTATACTCGGTAAGTCTTTCCTGAATAGCGGTGCAGGCGTCATAAGCGGCCTGCGCTTCACGGAGTTCTTTCACAACGGCTTCATCGGCAATCGCGTCGCCGAGCGCCGCGGCCAGTTCCATAACTGTCATAATTTTATCCTCATTTCTTTGATCTTTCTCTGAATTCACAGCGGTAAAACCGCTTTATTCCTGCACTGTGCCGTACAGGGCATAGGGTTCCGCACGGTCGATCTTCACCGTAACGAAACCGCCGATTTTGTCGGGCGACGACGTAAAATGCACAAGTTTTCCGCCGGAAGTGCGGCCGCTGTAAATATCGCCGCGCTCCTTGCTCGGTCCGTCGCAAAGCACACGCAAAGTTTTTCCGACATAGGGGGCGCTGCGGGAGGCCGCATAGTTATCCTGCGCGGAAAGCAATTCCCGGAAGCGGCGCGATTGCACATCTTTCGGCACCGCGTCCGCACGCTCCGCCGCAGGCGTTCCTTTGCGCGGCGAATAGATGAACGAATAGATCATGTCGAAACGCACTTCGTCCATCAGCGATAACGTAGCCGAAAAATCCTCTTCGGTTTCCCCGGGGAAACCGACAATAATATCGGTCGTAAGCACAATATCGGGCATAGCCTCCCGCAGTTTTTTCACGATAGACAGATAATGCGCCCGGTCATAATGACGGTTCATCGCCCGGAGAACGGCGTCGCTTCCCGACTGAACCGGCAGATGAAAATGCCGTTCGATATGTGTGCTTTCCGCCATTACGCGGATAAGGTCGTCCGAAACGTCTTTCGGGTGGCTGGTCATGAACCGCAATACATAATCGCCGGGAATCCCGTCCAGCCGGGAAAGAAGCGTGGCGAAATCGCAGTCGCCCGCATAGGAGTTGACGTTCTGGCCGAGAAGCGTGATGTCGCGGCACCCGTCCGCCACCAGTTTCTTTACCTCCGCCATGATGTCGGCGGACGCGCGGCTTCTTTCACGGCCGCGCACATACGGAACAATGCAGTAGGAGCAGAAATTGTTGCATCCGTACATAATGCTGACAAATGCCCGGTGGCGCAGTTCCCGCTGTACGGGAATCCCCTCCACGTTTTCCGGCTTTTCTTCTCCGCGGAAAAAGAGCCGCTTCTTTTCCGTTTTTTTCTTGTATATGACTTCCGGCAGGCGCGAGATCGTGGCCGGATCCAATGTAAAGTCCACATACGGATAGCGGGTACGCAGTTCTTCCACACGGTGCGCCTCGGCCGTCATACAGCCGCAAACGCCGACAAGAATCGCGGGATTCTTTTCTTTCAGATGTTTCATGCGGCCGATAAGCGACAAAGCCTTCTGCTCCGCATGTTCACGGATTGCGCAGGTATTGTAGAGTATCAGGTCGGCGTCTTCCGGCGCCTGCGCGCGACGGTAGCCGAAACTTTCGGCATAGCCGCGGATCTTTTCGCTGTCCGCTTCGTTTTGCTGACAACCGAATGTCATAACGAACAGGCGATGCGGTTTTCCGTCTTCCGCATCTTTTTCGTTTTCCGTACGCAAAGCGTTTATATAAAACAGTAACTCCGGGTTTTCCTCGATCCGCATATCGCCGTTCCTTTATCTCGTAATAGAGGCAAATTTCCATTTATCTATTTTACAATTATACATTATTTATATTTTAATGTCAACACGGATTTTCGGGAAAATCCGCGAAAAAAAGGAAAGCCGGACGAAATGATGCCGGAAATATAAAAATCCGGTTCGTTTTACCGAACCGGATTTTTAATCATGCGACGTAGTGCGTATGTTTCGTGACCCACTTTTTCATTTTGATGGTGAGCCAAAAGCTATAAATACCGAGTGTGACGATCGTCAATAAAAACCATTTGATATAATTGCCGAAAAGTTGTGTGCCCGTTCCGTCGAAAACAAGACGGCGCCCGTCCACCACGGTGTGTTTCGTTTCCCAATTCACAACGAAGCATTTCGCCCAAGGCACGCCGATCCCCAATGTGCAGACCGTGAGAAGAATTCCGAGCAGATTCCAACCGATCCATTGCAAAAGTCCGCCGTCGAAATAACTGATTCCTTCTTTTCCGCTCGATACCGCCGTTATTTCCTGTTCCATGACGATTCTCCTTTTTAAAGATGATAACGATGAGTCACTGTACGGCTGCAATCGTATATCCTATTTTATCCGATTCCGTGCAAAATGTCAACGGCAATTTCAAATATTTTGTATATTTTGCAAAGAAGATTCGTTCGACGGATGCACGGCGCGCGGTCTGTCGCCTGACGTCAGTTTTCATACATGCGGATAAAAGCGGCCGCCACATCGCCGCGACTGCGGCGCATATCCATCGCCTGTTTTTCGATCATGCGGTGCGCCTCCTCTTCGTCAATGCCGAGCCGGCGGATGAGAAGCCACTTGGCATGATTCACGGTCTTCATTTCCGACAACCGTTTTTCCGCCGCCTCTTTTTCTTTCCGCAAAGCCGACAGGCGGCGCGTTATACCCATAAAAAGCGGTACGGCCTCACGCCGTGTTTTGCCTGTCAACGGTTTTGTAAGGAGCATCACGCCGGATGCCGCGCATTGCGCCGCCAGTTCTTCATCGCATGCGCCGGATGGTAAAAGAAGCAATACGGCGGCCGATGTTTCCCGGCAGAAAAATGAGACGGCCTCGCGCAATACGCCGTCGGCCGCGGGCAAATTCAGTATCACGGCGTCTGTCGGATCTTCCCGGAAAAGCGTTACGGCCGCGGTGACATCGGGGGCGGCCAGTGTGCGGACAGGCGGAAACTCTTCCGTACCGACGCATAAAAGTTCCGCGACTTTTTCCTTTTTCAGTCCTACGGCGAGAACAGTTTTTTCTTCCGTTTCTTTCATAGCAGCCTCTTCTTGATCATTTATTTTGTATACTACAGTTTACATTTTTATTGCTATCAACAACATAGAAATCATAATTTTATGTTTTACATCATTATATCGTATCTATGCCTTTTTGTCAATGCGTGCGGGTCGGAAAAGGAAAATGTATAAAAATCTATTGACAAAACGACATATCATACGCTATAATAACGAATAAGAGCAACAATGGCGTTGCGACCATAGTTTCCCTGCCGGACGGCAGGTCTCATTTTCCCGGTTTGTCTCCGGCTTTTTTGCCGTATACCATACAAGCGACAATGACGTCGCGGAATATCCGCGACGTTTTTTTATTTTCCGCCATGACGGGGACTGCCCGTCTTCCGCTTCCGTTCACAAACCAATTTAAAGAAGGTATAGATTTTATGAGTACGGTAACCGAAGTTTTCGGCTCCATGGTGTTTGACGATCTCGCCATGAAAGAGCGCCTCCCGAAAGAAACCTACAAATCCCTGCAACGCACGATCAAAATGGGAAAACATCTCGATCTTGAGATGGCCAATATCGTTGCCAATGCCATGAAAGACTGGGCAATCGAAAAAGGCGCGACGCATTTCACGCACTGGTTTCAGCCGCTGAACGGTATCACCGCCGAAAAGCACGACAGTTTCATCACACCGACCGAAACCGGCCGCGTAATCATGGAATTTTCGGGAAAAGAACTTGTCCGCGGCGAGCCGGACGCTTCGTCTTTCCCGTCCGGCGGACTTCGCGCTACCTTTGAAGCGCGCGGCTATACCGCATGGGACGCCACATCTTACGCTTTTATAAAAGAAAAAACGCTGTGTATTCCGACGGCGTTCTGCTCTTACGGCGGCGAAGCGCTCGATAAAAAAACGCCGCTTCTCCGTTCCATGGAAGCCATCGGCAAGGCCGCGATACGTATTCTGCGGCTTTTCGGCAATACCAATGTCACCAAAGTACATACGACCGTCGGCGCGGAACAGGAGTACTTTCTGATCGACCGCGCGCTATACGAACGCCGTCCCGATCTCCGCTATACGGGGCGCACGCTTTTCGGCGCCAAGGCGCCGAAAGGTCAGGAAATGGAAGACCACTATTTCGGCACCATCAAACCGCGCGTCAAAGCGTTTATGGACGATCTCGACCACGAACTGTGGAAACTCGGAATCCTTGCGAAAACGGAGCATAACGAAGTGGCGCCCTCGCAGCACGAACTCGCGCCGATCTTCACCACAACCAATATTGCAACCGATCATAACCAGCTCATGATGGAAATGATGCAGAAGATCGCGAAGAAGCATAACCTTGTGGCGCTTCTCGCCGAAAAGCCGTTCGCCGGCGTTAACGGCAGCGGTAAACACAATAACTGGTCGCTTTCCACCGACACCGGTATAAACCTGCTTGAACCGGGCGAAACGCCCTACGAAAACGCGCAGTTCCTTTTGTTCCTGTCCGCCATCATCAAAGCGGTGGACGAATATCAGGATCTTTTGCGGATTGCGGTCGCCTCTGCGGGTAACGATCACCGTCTGGGCGCAAACGAAGCGCCGCCCGCCGTCATCTCCATTTTCCTCGGCAACGAACTCACCGATGTCCTTGACGCCATTGAGCAAAACGCCCCTTATTACGGCGTAAAAGAAAAGGAACTTATGCGCATCGGCGTCCATACCCTCCCGAAATTCCCGAAGGACACGACCGACCGCAACCGCACGTCCCCCTTTGCTTTCACCGGCAATAAATTTGAATTCCGTATGCCCGGTTCCTCCGCTTCGATCGCCGATTGCAACATCGTTCTCAATACGGCCGTCGCGTATGAACTGAACCGGTTTGCCGATCTTCTCGAAAACGCCGCCGACTTTGAGGGAACGCTTCACACCGTTATCGTCGAAACAATCCGCAATCACAAGCGTATCCTTTTCAACGGGAACGGCTATGATGATGCATGGATCGGAGAAGCGGAAAAGCGCGGTCTGCATAACTACCGCACAACGCCGGAAGCGCTTACGCATTTCCTTGACAAAGAAAACGTTTCCCTTTTCACGTCCATGTCGGTTTTCAGCGAAACCGAAATGCGCGCGCGCTATGAAGTCATGACCGAAAACTACGCCAAGGTTGTCAATATTGAGGCATTGACCATGATAGACATGGCCGAAAGAGAGATTCTCCCCGCAATCAGCCGCTATACGAAAGAACTCTGCGACACCGCGAACGCGAAAAAATCTCTCGGACTCGGCGCGGGATATGAAGCGGATCTCGCTTCCCGGCTTTCCGGCCTTTCGGGTGCCGTTTACAAGAAAACCGACGCGCTGGCCGAGGCTGTGGCAGAAGCGCGGCGCTGTAAAAACACGACCGACAGCGCCTTTGCCTATAAAGACCATGTTCTGCCCGCCATGACGGCGCTCCGGCTTTCCGTTGACGAAGCCGAAACGCTGACGGCAAAAGACGTCTGGCCCTATCCCAGTTACGGCGACCTTCTTTTCGGCGTCTGACGCCGAAACATAAAAATCCCCGCAACCGTCAGAGGTTGCGGGGATTTTTGTTGCCGATCATGTTACGATTCCGCCGGAACATAAGTGAGAAGGCGCCGGAACATATCCGCATGATGTTTATATTGATCCGTGTCGCGCCACCATTCGGGGTTTGACGTTTCGTTTTTCCCGGTAAACCAACCGGAAACCGCACTCGGCTGACGGATGCAGAGAATCGTGTCCGCCGGCAAAGATGAAAATCCGGGAGCCGCGTAAATTCCCAATGCGGAAAGGCGCACGCCGGTTTTGTTTTTGCCGCACAGCGCGGCGTCGGGCACGGTATCGGAAAACTCCGCGACCGGCAGGAAAATTCCCTCCTCGTCAAGCGATGAGAAAAGTTTCGGCGACAGCATGCAGATAAGGTAATTCCCCGTCTGTATCTCGCTTGTAAACGTGTCGTAATTCTTTTTGCTCTCGGCGGCGAGATAACCCGAATTCGGATTCTTTTCCGACGTCAGAGCGTCGATATCGGCTATATAAAGCGGATAAAATGATATGTTCTTTTTTCCGTCGCCGTCGTAATCGTCGGCTACATCGGCAAGTGTTCCGGCGATCGTATGGCTCTGCGTGGACATGATACTGCGCGTTCCCGCATACATTACATAAATGTCATACGATGTACGGTTGCATATCTGCACGGTACAGATAATCCCCGCGCACAGAAGTACGGCGGTTATGAGAGCAACCCATTTATAATGATAAAAGAAATTGGCCACCTTTGCACGGGTCGTTTTCGGAACGGCCGCCGGCTCTCCGTGTATTTTGTCTTCTTCACCGAATGTCGGATGCATATAAACCTCTTTCCGCAAAAACGGCAACCGTGCCGCTTACGCTTTTTGTCGGCGCGACCGTTTCCGTATACACCGATTGTTTATAAAAGTATAACACGCGCGCACGCGCTTGTCAATGAATGAAGCGTGAATTCCGCGGGAAAAGTATGAGAGCGATCCCGCAGGATTGTCTACCATAAAAACCGCGTCTCTTACTTCAGTTCAGTTTTTTCGCAACAATACGCATAATATGTAAACTGTAATTTGCATTTTATAAGAACGTATGGCCATTAATCTGATCCCCCAATATACATTTTTTTCATAAACTATTGCCTTTTATCGCGATGTGTTGTATAATATTGCCGAAGAGGCATCCTGATATTTGCGCAGGATGACACACGATTAAGATTAAGAGGATTTTAATGTATGAAACTTCAAGGTAAAAAAATCAATTTTCTCGGCGACAGTATCACGCACGGCTCTGGAACCACGTCCGAAGACAAAATTTTCACGTCGCTCATAAAAGAGCGCTACAACCTCGCCGCTTCCCGTAACTACGGCATCGACGGCTCACGCATTGCTTATCAGTATGAAAACGGCGTCGCCGTTCCCGGCAACAGTTTTGTAAAACGCGTCGACGACATGGATGAAGATGCCGATATTATCGTCATTTTTGGTGGCACCAACGATTTCGGCCACGGAAACGCCCCGTTCGGTACATTCGATGACCGTACGCCGGATACGTTCTGCGGCGCATGCCACGTTTTGATGACAAAACTGCTGAACCGCTACCCCGGAAAGCCTATCGTATTTTTAACACCCCTGCACCGCGGCAACGAAGACAGTCCCCGCGGCGATCACAAGCCGGAAGACGTCGCCACGCTTGCGGAATACGTCGAAGTGATCCGTCGGACGGCCGCCTACTATGCTCTGCCGGTTCTCGATCTTTACAAAATGTCCGGCATACAGCCGCGCGTACCGGTTATCCGCGAGCGCCTCTGCCCTGACGCCCTGCACCCGAATGACGCCGGTCACATTCTCCTTGCTGACCGTATCGGCGCATTTCTCGAATCGCTGTAAACCTCCCTGAAAACCGTTTCGGGCGTTTTCCCATTACCCTATATTTGTAAGCGGAATCCCTTTCCGCGAACGAAAGGATCATTATGCCGGATATCACAAAACAACTTTACGAAGTTATCGCCGCCATTCAGTCGCCCGAAGAGGCGGAGGCGCTTTTCTCCGATCTCTGCACATATAAAGAGATCGAATACATGGCACAGCGCATTGAAAGCGCCCGTCTTCTGATGGAGGGACACACCTATCAGCAGGTAAACGACGCCGTGCAGATCTCCAGCGCCACGCTTTCGCGCGTCAACCGTTGCGTTCAGCACGGAAACGGCTATAACGTTTTCCTGCGGCATTATTTTGAAAACAGAAAAAACGACAGTCATTGAATGAACGAAAGGAGCCCCCATGAAATTCCGTAACCGTATTCTCGCACTCATTCTGCTTCTCGCCCTTTTCTTTTCACTTCCCGCCTGTAAATTTGACGTTGAAGATGATGAAGAAAGCGATACTCAAAAAAACAGTGAACATTCCTCCGAACGGGATACATCATCGGAATCCGATTCCTCCTCCGACTTCGACTTTTCTTCGGATACGACATCCGACACCGAAGATCCGGATCCGTCCGATTCGTCCGACGAATCCGATTTCCCCTCCGAAGACAATAACGCCGGACTGCCGCTGATCGACCTGCCGGTCTTCAAAGAGCCTGTCAGCCGCCTCGGCGCAGACGCCGCGCGTTACCTCTCGTCATCCTCGTCCACGACGATCGGCCAGATTGTTTCCTCCCGCTTCCCTGCCAACACGCCGTATACCGACGCGCGCGACACCGCGCAGTTCCGTGCGCTTCGCCTCGATAAACCGAAACCCGTCTCTATCCCGCTGAAGCTTTATCCAGACAACCTGCCGGCCGGCACCGACATCCTGTCAGCAACGCTTGAACTCTCCCGTGCAAAGGATTTCTCCGAAGAAGTGCAGTATTATCTCATAGACCTTACCGACATGAGCGATACGACGGTAGAGATCTACAATCTTGAATCCGACACACAGTTTTATTTCCGCGTAATTCTTGAGCTGACCGATGAAGATCCGTATGTCAGCAAAACCGGCAGTTTCCGCACGGCGGACGAACCGCGTCTTATGTATATCGACGGACTGTATAATGTCCGCGACATCGGCGGTTGGAAAGGCCTCGACGGTCGGCGCATAAAACAAGGCGTTGTCTTCCGCGGCACTCAGCTTGACCTTGCCACCGACGGCAATACAGAAACCTTTGAAATTACGGAAGAAGGTCTTCTGGAACTGAAGAAGCTCGGCGTTTCCACCGACATCGACCTCCGCAACAGCAACGCACACATGTCTCCGATAAGCGGCGCCGCTTATTACAATTTCCGGGTATCTTCCTACAACCTCAGTTCTCTGTATGTTGACGCGCTCCGTCTGTTTGCAAATAAAGGCAACAACGCCTTTTATGTGCATTGCACCTACGGCGCCGACCGTACCGGCACCCTCTTCATTCTGTTGGAAGCGTTGCTCGGTGTGAGTGAAGAAGACATTATCCGTGACTACGAACTCACAGGACTTATGTTTGCCTCGGTAACCCGTGATAACCAGGCAAAAGGAAAGAACGGCATCGACAAAGTTTTCCGCGTACTGGAGAATTACCGCAATGATCCCGACGACACATTAGCCGATGCGGCCGCCGCCTATTGCCGCGCTTTCGGAATGACCGACGCCGAAATTGCCGCGATCCGTGAAAATCTTCTGGAACCGCTGGCATAAACACAGCGGTATCCTGAATTCATGATGGAAATTTCTCCCTTAAAAGGGGGATTTTATATTGAAACAAAAACACCGGGCGAACGCAACAGCGTTCGCCCGGTGTTTTCCATTATTGAAATGTATCGGTTTCACTGCGTATATATGGCACATCACAGTTGTCACACATCAAATTCGTCCAATACTATTTCTTAATCTTCCATGTATCCTTTTTCTAAAACATCCGCAATTCTCTTGCAGGCAAGTCCATCACCATATGGATTGCTTGCGTGTGCCATTGCATTGTAAGCTTCTTTATTTTCAAGTAGCTCCTTGAAGTTCTGATAAATTACTTTTTCATCTGTGCCGACAAGTTTAAGAGTCCCCGCCTTAATACCCTCGGGGCGTTCGGTGGTATCGCGCATAACAAGCACCGGTTTGCCGAGCGAAGGAGCTTCCTCCTGAATACCGCCGCTATCCGTCAGAATCATAAAACTGCGTGCCAAAAAGTTGTGAAAATCAAGCACTTCAAGCGGCTCAATTATATGTATTCTATCGCAACCGCCCAACTCCTCATCTGCGGCCTTGCGAACGATAGGATTCATATGAATGGGGTAGATTGCCTTAACGTCAGGGTGCTCGTCCATGATTCTGCGGATTGCCCTGAACATATGGTGCATAGGCTCACCGAGATTTTCTCGGCGATGCGCCGTAATGATGATCAGCCTGCTGTCAGCCGCCCATTCCAACTCAGGGTGGGTATAGTCTTCACGAACGGTGGTTTTGAGAGCGTCGATTGCTGTGTTACCCGTCACCCAGATCGTCTCGGCTTTTTTGCCTTCTTTCAACAGATTTTGTTTTGAAAGCTCAGTCGGAGCAAAATTATACTGTGAAATAATGCTGACCGCCTGCCGGTTAAATTCTTCGGGATATGGTGAATAGATATTGTATGTACGTAGTCCTGCTTCCACATGTCCGACAGGAATCTGTTTATAAAAGCAGGCAAGTGCCGTAACAAAAGTGGTCGATGTATCGCCGTGAACAAGAACAACATCGGGTTTTACTCTGTCAAGTACCTCTCCAATGCTATTCAAAATATTGGTTGTAATATCGAACAAGGTCTGACCCGTTTTCATAATCGACAAGTCGTAATCGGGTATAACATCAAAAGCTTCAAGCACCTGATCGAGCATCTGTCGGTGCTGCCCCGTTACACACACCACCGTTTTTATATTTTCTCTCGATTTCAACTCATTCACAAGCGGACACATTTTTATTGCCTCGGGACGTGTGCCGAATACGAGCATTGCTGTTTTCATTATTAACTTTCTCCTTTATAAATCGAACCCGTATCCGCTTTCAAGCAACTTTTCTTTCATCTCTTGCTTTTCCTTAACGGACTTTTTAGAATAATGTGTGTTCCAAATCGGTTTGTCATGAAATAGTTTTTTGTTTTTAGAAACAAAATCATCATAGGTTCCGATTACTCTTGCAGGATTGCCGACCGCAACCGAATTATCAGGAATATCTTTTGTCACCACACTGCCTGCACCGACAATTACTTTGTTGCCGATTCTTACATTCGGAAGGACAATACTCAGGGCTCCTATAAAAACATCGTCACCTATATCAATTCTGCCAACCTTACTGTACCCCAAAATCTTTTTGGTGGAGCCGTCGTGTGTCAGAAGTTTGCAACCACTTGCGAGAGTAACATTATTTCCCATAGACAACAAAAATTCGTGTCCGTTATCAACCGAGCCGTATATATGGCAGTTTTCGCCGATAACCGCACCGCGCTCGCGGTACTCGGAGATTAAAGGAGTACCCCCCCCCCGAATTTTTCTCATGACTTTTTTTATAAACAATTTTAAATTCATTATTGATATCTCCGCAAAAATCAATACAATTCTTTAAGTATCTTCACTGTATGCGACAATCCTTCTTTTACAGAAAAGGTATCTTTGTAGCCAATTGCTTTAATCTTTTCGTTATTTAATGATGAGTTATCCATAGGATTAAAT
>CAJLXA010000047.1 GCA_905210485.1 uncultured Eubacteriales bacterium
CTGCCGATGCAGGTGGCCAGATACTTGTACTTGGTCACGTTGATACCGGCGGCGTCGGCAGTGGCAGGACTTTCACCGACCGCACGGAGTTGCAGGCCGACGCGCGTTCTTTTCAGAATCAGTGTGGCGGCGACGGCAATAATCACGGCGAGATAAACCATGAATCCGTGTGAAAAAAGAATACGTCCGATCGGATTTTCTTCCATTGCCTCGATATGCGCGCGATAATAATCGGCAAACCGATTCAGAATGATGTTCGGCGTTTCGCTTTTGGTCAGCTGAATCAATGAGCCGCCGAAGAAATTGCCGCAACCCACGCCGAAAGTCGTCAGGGCAAGGCCGGTCACGTTCTGATTGGCACGAAGCGTAACCGTCAGAAAACTGTAGATAAGGGAAGCAAAAAGAGAACCGATGATGCAACAGATAAGAGGTACAAGAATACCGCAGATCGGATTCATTTTGAGCGGCGATTCCTGATAGAAGAACGCGCCGATGACGCCGGAAATGGCGCCGACATACATAACGCCGGGAATACCGAGATTCAGGTTACCGGCTTTTTCGGTAATGATTTCACCGACCGCGCCGAAAAGAAGAACCGTACCGATAGCAATGGCACTTTGCAGAATACCGACAAGAACACTCATTGTTTTTCCTCCTTTTCCGCATGTTTCTGATGGTTGAAGATGATCTTATACTGCACAAAGAATTCGCAACCGATGATGAAGAAAAGGATAATGCCCGTGATAAGATCGGGGAAGGACGGGTCAACGCGAAGTTCGGTCGCAATTTCCAGTGAACCGAGTTGCAGGACAACAATAAGAAGCGAAGCAAGAATCATAATAATCGGATTGAATTTTGCGAGCCAGGAAACCATGATGGCGGTAAAGCCGCGTCCGCCCGCAATATCGGGAGAAACGTTTTGCGCCGTACCGACAAGGAGGAAACCCGCAAGGCCGCACAGGAGTCCGGAAAGCGCCATGGTACGGATAATGACTTTTTTTACGTTGATACCGATATAGCGCGCCGTGTTTTCACTTTCGCCCACGACCGATATCTCATATCCGTGTTTATGGTAACGGAGATACCCGTACATAAGGAAAGTGACTGCAATGACAACAAAAAAGGGAATAAGATACATTCTGTTGCCACCGAAAAACGAGCCGATACGTTGTTGCGGATCAAGTTTTGTAAAGTCCACCGTCGAACCGCGTTTGTTCCACATATTCATGAAGAAGCGCGTGATTCTCATGGCCACATAGTTCATCATCAGAGTGAAAAGCGTTTCGTTTGTTCCGAACAGCGCCTTGAAAACGGCGGGGATCACACCCCAGACGGCGCCGGCAACCAGAGCGGAAACCAACATAACGGGAATCAGAATACCGAGTGACCAGTCCTGAAAATAAAACATGCAGGCGGCCGTTGCGAGGCAACCGGCGATTACTTGTCCTTCGGCGCCGGTATTCCAGAAACGCATACGGAATGCAGGCGTTACCGCCACCGAAATGCAAAGAAGAATAGCCAACTCTTTCAGCGTCACAAGAAAGTTTTTACCGGTGCCGAATGCGCCGATCCACATTTTGCTGAAAAAGGCAACCGGGTTGACGCCGGTCAGGATAAATGTCAGAAGTCCGGCAAAGAGAAGGGCGCAGACAATGGCAATCACGCGGATCAGAATGGATTTTTCAAGCGGGAGCTGATCGCGCTTTACAATATGAAACAAAGGTTCACGCTTTTCTGTAGCGAAGGTTTTGCTCTTCATTGTTTTACACTCCTTCCGTTTTGGTCATGAGAAGACCGATTTCTTCTTTTTTAGCGGTACGTCCGTCAACAAGTCCGGTCACACGGCCGCCGCCGACGACAAGGATACGGTCGCAAAGTTCGATCAGCACATCGAGATCTTCGCCGACGAAAATAACGGCCACACCGTTTTCTTTTTGCTGATTCAAAAGATTATAAATCGTATAAGAGGAGTTGATGTCAAGACCGCGGACAGGATATGCCGCCATCAGGACGGTCGGCGCCGCCGCAATTTCACGGCCGACAAGCACCTTTTGTACGTTGCCGCCCGAAAGACGGCGCACAGGCGTCGTTGTGCCGGGAGTCACGACCTCCAGCTCGTCAATGATCCGCTCGGCAAGGTCTTTCGGCGGTTTTCTGTCGAGAAGAAAAGAATGACCCTGCGTATAACTCCGGAGCATCATATTGTCGGTAATGTCCATATTACCGACGAGTCCCATGCCGAGACGGTCTTCCGGTACAAAGGAAAGACGAACGCCGAGTTCACGGATTTCGAGCGGTGTTTTTTCGAGAAGATCAACTGTTTTTCCGCTTTCGGGATCAATATAGCGGATATTGCCGTCGGATATCGGCTGAAGACCCGCAATAGCTTCGAGCAATTCACGCTGTCCGCTGCCGGCAATGCCGGCAATGCCGAGAATTTCTCCGCTTTTGGCCGTAAAGGAAACGTTATTGAGCAGGGTAACGCCTTCGGGACTTACGCAGGAGAGTCCGTCGACAACCAAGCGGTCAACGGAATCCCGGGGCAGCGTACGATGAATATTGAGGCTGATTTTTTTGCCGACCATCATTTCGGTAAGCGAAGATTCCGTTGCGTCTTTGGTATCCACGGTGGCAATGTGTTCGCCGCGGCGCAGAACCGCAACGCGGTCGGAAATGGACAAAACCTCATGCATTTTATGGGTGATGATGATAATGGCCTTGCCGCTGTCGCGCATCTTGCGGAGAACGTTGAAAAGTTTGGCGGTTTCCTGCGGCGTCAGTACGGCGGTAGGCTCGTCCAGTATCAGAATATCGGCGCCGCGGTAGAGAACTTTCAGAATCTCCACCGTTTGTTTTTCGGATACGGCCATGTTATAGATCTTTTTCTGCGGATCAATTTCAAAACCGAACTGTTCGGTGATGTCACGTACTTTTTCGGTCGCCGCTTTCAGATTGTATTTCTGACCGTCGTCGATCCCCAAGACGATATTTTCAGTGGCAGTGAAGATGTCCACCAGTTTGAAGTGCTGATGGATCATACCGATTTTATAGCGGAAAGCGTCTTTCGGCGAGTGGATAACCGCTTCTTCGCCGTTGACGTAAATCTCTCCTTCATCCGGGTAATAAATCCCGGCGATCATATTCATAAGTGTGGTCTTGCCGCTTCCGTTTTCGCCGAGAATGGCAAGAATTTCTCCGTGGCGGACGTTTAAATCCACGTCACGGTTGGCCACTACGCTTCCGAAGCGTTTCGTGACGTGTTTCAGCTCAAGAGCAGGCGTGTCTAACACACAGGATTCCTCCTAAAAAATACAAAATGAGGGAAAAAAACACAGAAAATGCTGTTGGAAAGGGAAGAGAAAGTTACCCGATAAAAAGGATATAAGGCGGGGCATAAGCTCCGCCTGTTATCCATCATAAAAATCATTCCCAGCCTTTGTTAAGCTCGGTGATACCGTCGATACGGATTTCAAAATAAGGTGCCGAACGGAATTCGGATTCGGCAAAATAGGTAATGCCGTTTTCGGTCTTGACAACTTTCGTATCGGCCTTGTAGTCGCCGAGGTCGATAACGTCGGCAAGGAAGTCGGCGTCAACGGTTTTGCCGTTTTCGTAGGTGAATTTCGTTACGTCGAAAACTTTGAGCGTGCCGTTTTTCAGTTTGGTAACGGCTTCTTCAATCTTCGCAACAGTGCCGTCGGCGGCAACCTTTTCATTCATCTTGCTGAGCACGACAGAGCCGGTAGAAAGCGTGCCGCACCAGTTCTTTTCAATGGCGGTACCGTCGGTAACAGCCTTGATGATGTGATAGAAGTAAGGAGACCAGTCGATGGCGGAAGAGATGATGAACGACTTGTTGCAAGCCTTGATGGTCGAGCCGTTGTAGGAAACGTTCGGCACTTTCTTGTTGTTGCAGGCGGTAGGAGCGCCCATCGAGTCGGCGTGCTGGCTGATGAGAACGCACTTATCGGTGTCGATCAGGGTTTCGGCGGTCTGCTTTTCACGGTCATAGTCATACCAGGAAGAAGTATAGCGAACCTTCATCGTGGCAGTGGGGCAGACGGAACGTGCGCCAAGGAAGAAAGAGGTGTAACCGGAAACAACTTCGGCATAGGGGAACGCACCGACGTAACCGATGATGGCCTGTTCGGCGGTAATCTTACCGCTGGAGATCATTTCGTTCAGCTTCATACCTGCGGCGATACCGGCAAGGTAACGGCCTTCATAAATGGAAGCGAAAGCGTTGTGATAGTTGGTAAGAGAAGCATATTCGTCAAGACCGGCTTTCGTACCGGTAGCATGGCAGAACTGTACGTCCGGGAAAGCCTGAGCAGCCTTGATCATATTGGCTTCATGACCGAAGCTGTCGGCAAATACGATCTTGCAGCCTTTGTTTTTAAGACGTTCGGCGGCTTCATAGCAATCATTGCCCTCTTCGGGGATATTCTTTTCAAAGAGAACCTGATCATCGGTGAGCGAAAGGTACGTCTGAATTTTCTTTGCGGCGTTGATGAAGTTCAGGTCGTAGGTCGACTGTTCATCGTGCAGAAGGATGAACCCGATCTTGAAATCCGAAGAAACCGTGAATTTTTCGCCGAGAGAAACTTCGTCGAGAACGGTTACCTCTTTGATTTCGTCATCTGTATCGGAGCAGGATGCGAGACCGCATACGACACCGAGGGAGAGGACGGCGACGAGGAAAAGGGAAATGAGCTTTTTAGACATTGTGCGAACCTCCAAAATTTTTTATTTTCTTTACGCTCCCGCGTAAACAAAAACAAAAGAAAAACCGTTCATAATATAAGGAATCATGAACGATACACAATCCCTTTTTCGGAATCCATGGATTCCACGATGGCCAGCGATTCAATGCGGTATCCTTCCGCACGGAGCGCGTCGCCGCCGTGCTGGAAACCTTTTTCAATCGCAATGGCGCAGCCGGCAAGGGAAGCACCGGCATCATTTATCATTTTTTCAAGACCTTTGATGGCATTACCGCATGCGAGAAAATCATCAACAATGAGAACTTTGTCGTTTTCATGCAGATATTCTTTGGCAACGGTGGCCGTATAGGTATTTCCGTGCGTAAAGGAAGCGATTTCGGCCGCATAGACGTCTTTCGACTGGTTGGCAGACGGGTGCTTTTTCGCAATGACTACGGGGACATGCATGGCGGCGGCCGCCATAACGGCAATGGCAATGCCGGAGGCTTCGATCGTCAGGATTTTGGTTACGGGAGTACCTTCATAAAGGCGCGCAATCTCTTTGCCGATATCCGCAAGGAAATCAACATCAAGTTGCTGATTCAGGAAGTTGCCGACTTTCAGAATGTTGCCGGGAAGGACTTTGCCGTCTTTTTGAATCTTTTCTTCCAGCGCCCGCATGACTTACCTCCGTAAAAATAAGAAAACAGACTGTAAAAACAGTCTGTTTGCCAATTACCGCCTATCTCACGCCAACGATAACATAAAAAACCAATAGTCGCATCTTCAGGCGTGCGGTAGAAACATTCGGACCATAAAACCGAATCTATATTGGCAAACAATCAATTTGTACATTTATTGTATCATGTTTCGACACAAATTGCAAGAGCAAACGTGAAAAAATATGAGATAAAAAAGCCGATTTTTCCCTGTCGGTTTTGGTTAAGTTGCCTAAATGCGCAAAAAAGGACGGAACCGCCGCGGAAGAAAAAACGCATACATATAATAAAAATGTAGGAAATTGTTTTTCAAGGTTGACAATTTCGCGCGGCAGGGTTATAATATAATATCAGAATCAAAGGGCGTTCGGCGCCCGATAGTTTAAGGAAGTGTTTTTTATGACAAAGGTTGATGTATTTTCCGGATTTCTCGGAGCCGGTAAAACCACGCTGATCAAAAAGTTGATAAAAGAGGCTTATGCCGGCGAAAAGATCGTGCTGATAGAAAACGAATTCGGCAAGATCGGTATTGACGGCGGCTTTCTGCGCGAAGCGGGCATACAGATCAATGAACTGAATTCGGGGTGCATTTGTTGCAGCCTTGTGGGCGACTTCGGAAAAGCGCTGAAAAAAGTTGTGGACGAGTATCATCCCGACCGTATACTCATCGAGCCGAGCGGCGTCGGAAAACTGAGCGACGTTGTGCGCGCCATCGAAAAAGCCGATGTCGACGGTCTTGCGATTGCGGGCAGCGTAACGGTCGTGGACGCCGCAAAATGCAAAATGTATCTGAAGAATTTCGGAGAATTTTTCTGCGATCAGGTGGAGCATGCGGGAACAATTATTCTGAGCCATACAAAAAATCTCCCGGAAGAAAAAATCAAAGCGGCGGTTTCGCTTTTGCGCGAACATAATCCCGACGCTGTGATTGTCACTACCGATTGGGAACTTCTTGACGGTAAAAAGATTTTTGAAGCGATGACGCAGGAGAATTCTCTCGCGCGTACGCTGGAAAGCCTGGAAAAAGAAACGGAACACCATCACCACCATCATCACGACGGCGACGAATGTGACGACCCCGATTGCGCCTGCCACCATCATCACGATGATGACGACGACGATGATCACGATGAACACGAGCATCACCACCATGATGAAGACGAACATCATCATCACCATGGCGAAGGTGAGTGCGATGATCCCGACTGCGCGTGCCATCATCATCACGACGATGACGATGATGATGAACATGAGCATCATCACCATCATGCCGATGATGTTTTCACTAGTTTCGGCGTGGAAACGGCAAAAAAATTTACGGCAGAAGAATTGCATGATGCCCTTGAAGCCTTTGCGGAGTCAAACGAATACGGCATGGTTCTGCGTGCAAAAGGTATCGTTGAAGGCAAGGACGGGCAATGGATACACTTTGATTATGTTCCCGGAGAACCCGATATCCGTACGGGTGCGGCCGATATTACGGGGCGTCTGTGCGTCATCGGATCGGGACTGGATAAAAAGAAGATAGCCGCTTTGTTCGGTATTGCTTAAGGAGAGATTATGGAGATACCGGTTTACCTTTTCACGGGTTTTCTCGAAGCCGGAAAAACCCGCGTCATTCAGGAAACGCTCGAAGACCGTAACTTTAACAAAGGCGAACGGACGCTGATTCTCATGTGCGAGGAGGGCGAAGAGGAATACGATCCCACCCGTTTTCCCGGCGGAAATGTTTCAATCGAAAAAATCGAACGCATTGAGCAGGTGAATACGGACAAGATCACCGCTCTGATAAAAAAGCATAATGCCGAACGGGTCATGGTCGAATATAACGGCATGTGGACTTTGGACGCCTTTTATAACGCTTTGCCGGACAACTGCATGGTTTATCAGGAGATTTTTCTTGCCGACGCCACGACTTTTATGGTGTATAATGCCAATATGCGCAGTCTCGTGGTAGATAAATTGCAGAGTTGCGAACTTGTGGTATTCAACCGCTATACGCCCGACATGGACAAACTGGAGCTGCATAAGATCGTGCGCGCCGTCAGCCGTAAGGCCAATATTGCCTATGAAAGCGAAGATACCATTGAATACGATGATATCCAGGACCCTCTGCCGTATGACCTTGAAAAAAATCCCGTTGTCATAAACGACGAGGACTATGCGATCTTTTACCGGGATCTTGCGGAGGACATCAAGAAATACGACGGCAAAACGCTTGTATTCAAGGGGCTTGTCGCACGCGACCCCAAACTCGGCGATAAAGGTTGCGTTATCGGACGTCATGTCATGACCTGTTGCGAAGCCGATATTGCCTATAAAGGACTTGCCGCTGTGGCAGATACGCCGATTGCGGCGGCACACGGATCATGGCAAACGGTAACCGCCACGGTGAAAATCGAAAAACATAAGATCTATCAGTCAAAAGGCCCGGTTTTGCATATTACGGAAATGCATGAAGCCGAAAAACCTGAAAAAGAGGTCGCCACATTCTATTAAATAAGAAAGCGGTATATAAACGCAGATGCGCTTATATACCGCCTTTTGTTTATCAGATACAACCGGCGCTGATACAATTCACATACGGAATATGTCCGATCATCGTGTTTCCGGGGGAGCGGGGCAATACCGCCTCATCAAGTTCTTCGATTTTATGGATTCCGCCCTCCACATAAAGAAGAGTACGCTCGGCAACCGCGCGCAGGCGCCACATAACACCGCCGAGCCGCACGTCCTGAATTTCAAATCCGAACGGTTTGTTTTCGGTATACCAAAGATGGCGATAAGCATGGTAAAAATGCTCCAGGTCGCGGATGAGGTCAGGGATCTCATCGGCCGCGATCATATGCAGTCCGACCTTGTCATTGGCAAGATAGGCTTTGCGGATACGGATACCAAGGTCATATTTGTGGGCAAGAACCCGGCACAATTTCGACATGGAGTCAAAAATATAGCCGTATTCCGCATGATCCTTATATGCCGCAAGTCTGTCGGCATAGTCGTGGTAGGGGATTGGCGGCATTTTTGCGGCCTCAACATCGGCAATACCCATAAAAGGATCACTGTAAAGAAGCGTTTTGCATATGGATTCGCTCATCAGCGGTCTGTCCTTCACAACATTCGGCAGATCGAGCAGCATGAAAGCGTCGTAAGGAAGTGAAAACAACCGATCGAATTCCGCTTTGATCTGTGCTTCGTCATACACGCCGTCGGCATAACGGCGAATAGCATAAAGCGAAGGAAGCAGAGAATAGAAAGAGCACTCTTTTCCGTTATCGCCCCACATCGTGATAAGCACGTTTTCAATACCGTGTGAACGCACGCTTTTCATGGCGGGAAGAGAATTCTTCAGCGTATATGCATTGAGCGGCGCAAACCCGTGCCACGACCAAGCGCCGCCGGCAAACCACACTTCACGACCGAGTGCCTGATGCTCCTCAATACGGCGGCTGTAATGTTCTTCCGTATCATGATAGTAATCCCAGTATGTCAGCGCTACGTTTCGCGGAATGGCCGCGTCGTCAACGCCGTCGTTCTTCAGACGGAAAATCATATCGCTCCACATATGGCAATGAAAACCGTATTTGGCGGCGATGGTGCAAATGCGTTGCAGGTGGTTAAGCAGAATTTCGTATCGTTTCTGATAGCCGTGCTGTGCCAGATACTTTCCGAGACCGACCAAAAACGCTTCGTCCATACCGATATTGACATTGCGGGAAGTGAAAGTTTCGGAAAGATAAGCGAAAATTTTATCAAAAAGCGCATAGGTTTTTTCATCACCGCAAAGCAGGATGTCTCCGCAGTCGACAATGTCGGCATACGCGGCATGCTTCACAAGGTTCGTGAAATGCGCCAATGTCTGAATACAAGGCATAAGTTCCATGTTCTTCGACCTTGCATAAGCGTCGATGTCACGAAGTTCTTCCTGCGTATAGCGACCGCGCATATAACCGAAATAGGGTTCGTCCGGCAACTCATACGTATCTTCCGTATAAAGTTCGAGGCAGTTATATCCCATAACCGATAGAATGTCGATCATTTTCTTTACGGATTCCGGTTTCATAACCGCATTGCGGGAACAGTCGAGCATAACGCCGAAATGTTTGTAATCCATGGTTTGTCTCCTTATATGACATATAAAAATGAAATTTGACAGATACGGCAGATAATGTGCGTTTATCGGTAATTCATCGGAAGCATGCGGCCGCTGTTTCCGGGATAAGATAAGGGAATACCGTATACATTTTATTACCGATATTGCCGGAGCCTTACAATATTTTGCTGCAAAACCGCTATATATGCGACAATCCGGCACCAAACGGTGTCGGATTGTCATGATTACGGCCGGTATCAAGCCAGTTTTGTAAGAATATCGTTATACCATGCAGTGGCGGCTTCTTTATCTTCCGCCGTCATTTTGGAGAACATCGAAAGAGGGCCGGGAAGACCGCCGTTCATATACAGCACGTCAAGAACGTTGACGTCGTTTTCTTTGACCTTTTCGATAATGGGAGCGATCTGCTCTTCGGTGCCGTCAACAATGAACGCGGCATTGCGGGTTCTTTGACGGTTCATACCCTCGATAAAACGTTCCACCTCATTTTTGCGCGGCATAGACGCGGGCGTGATCAGAATAATGATGAGACGTTCATTGTCGCAGGCATAGGCGGGCGGAATAATGTCGGCCTTATAAATGCCGTTAGCCGCCAGTGTTGCGAGTTCTTCCGCGATGGCTTTGAATTTACCTTTCTTGGAAGCGGTCAGTACGCGAATTTTCATATATATAACCTCCGTTTTAAACTACAATATAAAGCGCGGGGAAAAGAAGCGGCGACGCCGCAAAACGGGTATAAGATACCGCATATATTCATTATAACAGAATCGTTTTAAAATAGCAATTGTTTTTTGCAACAATTTGACCGAAAAAGAAACTTTCTTGTATAAAAAGGGAATTAACTGCGTTTTGCTTTGGAAGCATAGAGGAGAACTCCGGAAAGTCCCGCGCCGATCACCATGGAAACCGCGGCTTCCACCACGGCGTTGAGTGTGATAAATACGCCGATAAGGCCGATAACGGAAGTTACTCCGGCGTTTTGCATAAGGTCGGTGATGGTCTTGCCGTTCCAGAAAAGCAGGATCAGCGTACTGACAAAAAAGATCGTGTTCAGAACAGCCGCGGCAAACGCCGTTACCGTGATCGGGAACGCAGGTATATGTTCAAAACGCGGCATGAGAAGCCGGAAGATCCAACCTACGAGAAAACCCATCAGCATACGCGTCGGAACGCAGACAAGAAAAGTAAAAAACGCATTTTCCGCAAGCAACAGAACGCCGAGCGAACTGATGCCGAAACAGGTGATAAAACTGCACATGCCAAAAAGAAAACCGAGAAAAGTCGAGGCCGCCGGTCCGAGAAGGATGGCGCCGACTGCTACGGGTATAGCCGCAAGCGTCAGTTCAAACGGTCCTACGGGTATCATAAAAAATGTAAAAATAATTGTTAAAGCCGATAACAGCGCCAAAAGCACAAGACGCGCGGTTTTGTTATGTCCGGCACGACCGTTTACCGAAAATAATCCGTTGTTTTGCATATCATTACTCCTGCATATTCGTCTGAAAACCGTATTATAATCCCCTCAATTATACAAAATTTGCATTTTGTATAATTGCAACTGTGTGTTTTCAGAACGCCGATTTTCCCTATTGTAGCATGAAATCCGGAGTTTGTCAAGGCAAAACAAGGGATAAATGACGATCTGTTTACCGTCACTTACAATTCCCGTAAATATATCGTATTATGCGACAAAAGCGATTTTACGAAAAATACGACCGTAATAAAGAAAAAAACGGAAAAAACATTGCAAATCCCCTTTTCTTCCTTTATAATATATAATAAGTGGTTTGTCATACTTCGGTCACATCCGAAGTTCCATACCCACACAGGCTCGTCCCCGCCCGACGGACTTATCCGTCGCTCGGCGTTTTTTCTTCCTTGTCTGCCGCTTCGAGCAGATATTTTCTCCGTGTGGCTTCACCGCCGCGGATATGCCTTTCGGATTTGTTTTTTTCGAGAATCTCCTTCACTTCTTTATAAAGCGCCGGGTTTACATATCGCAGTTTGACGGTAACGTCCTTATGTACGGTACTTTTGCTGATATCGAAGCGGCGCGCCGCCGTGCGCACGGTGCATGCGTTCTCCAAAAGATAGGCTCCGAGAATTTCGCAACGTTCTTTCTGGTCATTCATGAAAGCAAACATATATTTCCTCCCGTAATATTTGTCCACCATCACTATATGAAAGGCATTTGCACGATATGCTAAAAGAAGAAACAAGATTCGGAAATTCTGCCGTTCTGGAGGGCATAACCTCCTTGCGCGCCGTATTTTCGGGAACGGACGCCGGTGTGAACGACAGAAAGATTCTGTCCGTATTACTGACATCGGAGCGTAAAGAAAAATATCCGAAAGAATATCAGTGGCTGATACACGAAAGCGCACGCCGCGGATTTGCTCTTCATATTGTGGAAAAGTCCGAAATCGAGGAGAAAAGTGTCGGCAGTACGCACGGCGGACTGATAGCCGAATGTGACGAACGCCACATCCCCGCGCTTACCGGCGCGCGCCCCGATCTGAAAGAAAACGGTTTTTATGCAATGATAGAGGGTATCGAAGATCCTTATAATTTCGGATATGCACTCCGTTCCCTTTACGCCTGCGGCGTCGACGGCATAATTCTGCCGGAACGCAACTGGCTGTCTGCGGCCGGCGTTGTAGCACGGTCTTCGGCGGGCGCTTCGGAAATGCTTCCCGTTTATAGGTCTCCCGCCGCCGATGCGGCCGACTACTTTCATGCGCACGGATACCGCATCGTATGCGCGGACACAAGAACAGACGCGCTTCTTTCCGACACGGCGATGCCCCTGCCGCTTCTTCTGATCGTCGGCGGCGAAAAGCGCGGTATTTCCCGCGCGCTTCTCGAAAAAGCGGACACCGTCGTGAAAATTCCCTACGGCCGCGAATTCCCCGCCGCACTTTCGGCGG
>CAJLXA010000048.1 GCA_905210485.1 uncultured Eubacteriales bacterium
GGCTGTGCCGCGGGATTCCGCGGCACAGCCGAACGTTTTCTGTGAGTATTCTGCAATTACGGGCGACATAAAGGCAAGCCATAAATGAAAAATCCCGAATGTTTTCACATTCGGGATTTTGGAGCTGCTACCCGGATTCGGACCGGGGACCTCATCCTTACCAAGGATGTGCTCTACCAACTGAGCCATAGCAGCAACCTGCAACGCTAGTTATTATAGCAAAAAGCGGACGGGTTGTCAATACCTTTTGGGAAAAAATGCGCCAAATTGCGAAATTATTTTACAGGATCCATGGAAACGGAAATATCATCGGAATAAAAGAACGCGGCCGTACGCATGCCGTCGCGTTCTTTTATTCCGGCAGAGAACCTATCTTTTTTTATGGCCGGAGGTCTTTCTTTGCTCTTTCCCCAGCGCGGGTTTCTTCGGCGCATAGTGCGTGTCGCGCCCGCCGAATCGGGAAGATGCATTGCTCTTTTTGCTTTTGTTTGGAGATTGCGCATTCTTACGGCGATCGGCTCTTTCCCGCGGGGAAGACGCGTCCGGATTTCTGTAAGAAGCGGGTCGTGATTTCCGGCTTTCGCCGCCGAAGGCGTTTTCCGTGCGGACAAGGCAGTTTTCACCGTTTCCGATAAGGTCGGTACGCCCTGCCGCGCGGAGCGCTTCACGTACCAAAGCGCGGTTTTCCGGGCGCCCCCATTGCAGGAGCGCGCGTTGCATCTGCTTTTCGTGATAGTCGCGCGTGACGTAGACTTCTTTCATATCCAGAGGGTTGAGCCCCGTATAATACATGACGGTGGAAACCGTGCCGGGCGTTGGGTAAAAATCCTGTACCTGTTCGGGAGAGTAGCCTTCTTTTTTCAGATAACACGCCATTTCCACGGCATCTTTCATGGTCGTGCCGGGGTGACTGGACATCAGGTAGGGAACGAGAAACTGCTTCAGTCCGGCTTCTTTGCAAAGCGAAAAGTATTTTTCCCGGAAACGGTTATAGACTTCGATCGACGGCTTTCCCATCATTGTCAGCGCATGGTTTGTGCAATGCTCCGGGGCAACTTTGAGCTGACCCGAAACGTGATGCGTCACGAGCTGACGGAAGAAGCGGTCGCTTTTATCGGCGAGGAGATAGTCGAACCTTATACCGCTGCGTATGAACACCTTTTTCACTTTGGGCAGTCTTTCAATCGCAAGCAGCATATCGGCGTATTCTTCATGGGAGACTTTCAGATTTTTGCACGGCGCGGGAGCAAGACATTTCCGGTTCATGCAGACGCCGCTTTTTAGTTGTTTGTCGCAGGCGGGATAGCGGAAATTCGCGGTCGGGCCGCCGACATCATGAATGTATCCTTTGAAGTCGGGGAGCGCCGTGATCTTCTTTGCTTCTTCAATGACGCTTTCCACACTGCGCGAGCGTACTTCGCACCCCTGATGAAAGGTGATGGCGCAGAAATTGCATCGTCCGAAACAGCCGCGGTTGTGCGCGATTGAGAATTTGACTTCGGCAATGGCCGGAACGCCTCCCGCCGCTTCGTAGTCGGGATGATATGTACGCGTATAGGGCAAGGCATACACGCGGTCAAGTTCTTCGCGCGTCAGCGGCGGCATCGGTGGCGTCTGCACGAGCATTTTGTCGCCGTAGTATTCCACGACGGCTTTTCCCGCCACCGAATCCATGTTGGAATACTGCGTGCGGAATGACGCGGCATATGCGCGTTTATCGGTTTTCAAAGCGTCGTAGTCGCCGGATACCACATAGTCGAAGTGGATTTTTTCGTCTCTTTTGCAAAGATAGACGCAACCGCGGACGTCGCGGATCTTTTTGATCGGAATACCGCGGTCGAGCAGTTCCGCAACGCGGCGGAGAATATTTTCGCCCATACCGTAGGTCAGAAGGTCGGCGCGGCTGTCGACGAGGATCGAACGGCGCACGCGGTCGTCCCAGTAATCGTAGTGGGCAAAGCGGCGCAGAGAAGCCTCAAGGCCGCCGAGAATGATCGGTATGTCGCCGTACGCTTCGCGTATACGGTTGCAATAGACTATGACCGCACGGTCGGGACGTTTTCCCATTTGTCCGCCGGGACTGTAATAATCGTAATTGCGTTTTTTCTTTGAGACGGTGTAATGTGCCACCATGGAGTCGATGTTGCCCGACGTAACGAGAAATCCGAGGCGCGGCCGGCCGAATATGCGGAAAGCGTCGGCGGAGCGGTAATCGGGTTGCGACAGTATGGCGACCCGGTAGCCCGCCTCTTCGAATACGCGCGATATAATGGCAACGCCGAAAGACGGGTGATCGACATAGGCGTCTCCCGTGACATAAACGAAGTCCACGCCGTCCCAGCCGCGCGCCGCAACATCGGCGGGTGTAACCGGGAGAAACGCGCGGCGGTCGGAAAGCGTATTGCTCATAATGTTATACGGGAGATCAGGGCGTCGATGTCTGTAAAGCAGATCTCGGTCTGCTCACTGTTCTGCATATCGCGGAGCATGGCCTTGCCGCTTTCCAGTTCGCTGTCGCCGAGGATCAGGGTATAGGCCACGCCGATCTTGTTGGCGTATTTCATCTGTGCTTTCAGACTGCGTCCCACAAGGTCACATTCGGCGTAAATGCCGCCGGCGCGCAACTGCTCCGTTATAACGGCGGCGCGGCTTGCGGCCGCATTGCCGAGGCCGGCAATGTAAAGGCGCGGCGCGGCGGGAGAGGGAACAACGATTCCTGCGTCTTTCATGGCGAGGATAAGACGGGTAATGCCCATGGCGAATCCGATGCCGGGCAGGGACGGCCCGCCCAGTTCTTCGATAAGGCCGTCATAGCGACCGCCACCGCAAACGGTGGATTGCGCGCCGATGCCCTCGGCGACAAATTCAAAAACGGTGCGTGTATAGTAGTCCAGACCGCGCACGATTTTCGGATCGACGGTGTAGGAGATTCCCGACGCAGTAAGCAGGTTCTTCAGAGTGTCGAAATGCGATGCGCAATCGTCGCAAAGATAATCGACCGTGCGCGGCGCACCGGGCGCCAGTGCGGCGCAATCGGGATTTTTGCAGTCAAGCAGGCGGAGAGGGTTCTGGAGAAGACGTTTCTTGCATGTGTCGCACAGCACGTCTTTATGCGCCGTATAGTAATCGACAAGCGCCTGACGGTAAGTCGGCCGGCAGTGCGGACAACCGATGGAATTAAGATGCAGACGGACGGAAGTAAGGCCGAGCCTGCGGAGAACGGCGGTGGCAAGGGAAATGACGGTCGCGTCCGCGGCGGGCGTCGCCGCGCCGAACATTTCGGTGCCGAACTGGAAAAATTCACGGCTTCTTCCCGCCTGCGGCGCTTCATGACGGAAGCAACTGATAATGTAGTAATATTTCTGCGGCATGGTATCGGTGCATTTTCCGTGTTCGATCAGCGCGCGCGCCACACCGGCCGTCCCTTCGGGGCGGAGGGAGATGGAACGGTTCTCATCCCGATCCACAAACGTATACATTTCTTTCTGCACGACGTCGGTCGTGTTGCCCACACCGCGCACAAACAATTCGGTGTTTTCAAACATCGGTGTGCGGATCTCGCCGAAACCGTAACGTTCCGCCTCTTCGCGCATAATGTTTTCGATGTGCCGGAACAGCGGTGTTTCCTCCGGCATGATGTCCATGGTGCCTTTGATTTTCTGAATCATGTTATGTCCTTTCGCGCGTCAGCGCTGTAAATTACTGAATATTGCCGTCCTGAGAAACGATGGTTTCCGGAAAGGCTTCGCCGAGCAGGAAGCGGATGCGGTCTTCATTTCCGAGGTAACGGTGCATACCGAGAACCGCTTCAAAACCGGTCGCGGTGCGGTAATCGGCACCGGAAGCATGCTTCGGGCGGGAGAGATGCCCGCTGTTGGCCGCGCGGCGGTAAAGGTCGCGTTCTTCTTCCGTCAGCAGATGTTCGATACGGCGGAAAGCGGCGGCCTGATTTCCGGCCGTCACGTATTGAAGAGAAAGGCGGTTCAGTTCGCCGGCTTTCGGAATACCGCGGCGGACAAGCATTTCGCGCACGTAAGCGCTGTGAACGGCGTCGCCGAGAAAGGCGAGCGCCGGGGTAGGCGGCAGAGCGGCCGGGGGGATCATGTTCATAATGTGTTATATTCCTGTAAAAAGTAAAGTTTAGTGTTCATCTTTATCGGTTGTCGGGGGAAGCGTATGCGGTCGACAATCACATAAGCGGGGCAAACAGGCGCAGGAAAGGCGCGATAAGACCGGCGGGGCCTTTGGCAACCTCCCGCGGTTCCACACGGTGCGATATGTCAAAAAGCGCGCCGAAGTCGGCGGCTATCGCCTTTAACGGCTCACTGCCGTACAGGCAAACGCCCGATTCATAACTGAGGCATAGACTGCGATAGTCAAGATTGCCGGAGCCGACGACCGCCACGCGTTCGTCCGCAAACAGGAGTTTTGCATGAATGAATCCCGGCGTGTATTCGTATACGGATACGCCGGCTTCGATCAGCGGTTTGTAGTAACTTTTGGTGGCGCGGTAAATCAGCGGCTTGTCGGGGATCGACGGAACAACAATGCGGACGTCGACGCCGCTGCGCGCGGCAACGGTGAGCGCCGACAGAAATGCGTCGCTTAAAATCAGATAAGGCGTGGTGATATACAGACGTTCACGCGCCGTGTGAATGACGGAAAGCCACAGATCCCGAAGCACCCGTGAAAAGGGATCGGAGATAAACGGGAGTACCGTTCCGTTCGGCGGTTGAGAAAACTGCCGTAGCGGCGGGGACTTGCGGAAGGAAGACGGAATACAGGAGATGACGGGCGAGGGGGAAGACGTTTTTTTCTCGCCGATCTTTTTCGCGGCATTCCACATTTCGAGGAAGAAACCTTTGCATACGGCCGCCGCATCTCCCTCTATCGAGATACCGACGTCTTTCCAATGACCGAACCGACGGCGGATTCCCGCGTACTCATCGGCGAGATTGACGCCGCCCATAAAGGCGATACGATCGTCAATTACGGCGATCTTCCGGTGATCCCTATAGTTTTGCGCGGCCGTGATGTACGGGGAAAACGTGTTGAAGACCGCCACGCGAATCCCCGCGCGCCGCAGAAGTCTGGCAAAGTGACGCGGCCGCAGAAGAAAACAACCGATGTCGTCCATCAGAATACGGACGTCGACGCCCTCTTCTACTTTCCGAAGCAGGACGGACAACAGCTTTTCAAAAACAAACCCTTCATCAATGATGAAATATTCAAGATAAATATAAGACTCCGCCTGCTCTACGGCGCGGATCAGCGCGGCAATTTTGTCTTTGCCGGAGGGGTAATATACGCTGTGCGTCGAAAAAGCGGCAAAACCTGCGTTTTGCAGGAGGCGGAACGGCGTTTCGTAATCGGCGGATACATCCTTTCCGGGATTTTCCCTGACCGGCAGGGAACTGTGATGCGGAAGACGGCGGCGATAACCGCGCGCTTCAATCGGGAGGAAAACGGCAAGGGCGGGAATCGGGAAAAGCAAGAGAAAGAATATCCATAAGAGCTTATACGCCGTCTCTGTCTCTTTTGTCAGAACGTACAGAGAAGAAAGGAGCGAAAGGACGGTGAAAAAATAAAAGAGAAATCGAAACGCGACCGCACCTGTGACGAGAAGCATCACCCAAAGCGTAAGCTGCAAAAGGACGAGAAAGACGGTAATGCCGCGCCGGATCAGAATATGCGACAGGTGACGCGATTTTTTCGGCGCCGGAAAATCGGCGTAATGCGGAACGGCGCCGCCGCGGCGTTCTTCTTTTTTCATATGCCTCTCCTTATACAGTTTTCCGGCTTTTTCGGATGAAGACGAAACTCGGAAAGTCCGTACGAAGTGTGTCGGCCTTTGCGTTTTTACGAAAGACAACAAGGAACGCAGGGTGCACGGAGTGCAAACGCGCACAGCAGGGAGACTTGGAACAAGGCTTACTGCGTATATTATGCCACAAGAACAGACAAAAAGCAAGCGAAATGAAAAAATTCCCACCTTAATTCAGAAGAATCCTTTAACTTTTCATAAAAACTATTGAAAAAACGGATAAGATATGCTATACTATTTCAAAATATTACAAAATAAATATAAAACGCAATCGGCCGAAAGGGGAGCGTTTGCAATGAGTTATGAATATGTTGCGGAAAATCTTGCCCGTGTGAAAGAGGGCATTGAGGCCGCAAAAAGACGCGTCGGACGCGCGGACGACGTCTCGCTTCTCGCCGTTACCAAAAGCGCCACCGATGAAGAAGTTCTGAAACTTTTACAGTGCGGCGTCGGTATGATTGGCGAAAACCGCGCGTTATTGTTCAGCCATCGCGTGGAACTTGCGCGCGAAAACGGGTATTCCCCGGAGGCGCATGTCATCGGTACTTTGCAGACCAACAAGGTACGCACGGTTATCGACCGCGTTTCGTGTATCCAGTCGCTCGACAGCGAGGCACTTGCGCGTGAAATCGAAAAGCAGGCGGCCAAACGGCAGATAAACGTCCGCGTTCTGATTGAAGTCAACAGCGGGCGCGAAGAAAACAAAGGCGGCGTCATGCCGGAAGATACGGAAGCGTTTTACGAAACCGTGAAAAAATATCCGCATCTCGACGTTGTCGGTCTGATGACGATGGGGCCGAACTGCGAAGACCCGGAAGAATACCGCCCCTATTTCCGGGAAACGCGCGCTCTTTTTGACAAAATCGCCGCCGGAGGCGGCTTCGGCAAACATCCGATCCTTTCTATGGGCATGAGCGGCAGTTATGAAATTGCCGTGGAAGAAGGCGCGACCATGGTGCGCGTCGGCAGTAATCTTTTTAAAAAATAAGACGGAGGAACAACAATGAATTTTTTCGGAAGAAACAATAACAATGCGGCCGATACTTATGTGGACGGTCTGGAAACCAAACGCGAAACGCTGACGGAGTCGGCTCCCGCGCAAAAACAGCCCGCAGGCGAAAGCGGTCTTGAAGTGACCGTTGTGAATCCCACCGACTTCTCCGAAGTGACCACCATTGCATCACAGGTCATGCGCGGTATCACGGTGATTATGAACCTTGACCGCATGAATAAGGAATCCAGCCGTCGTATCCTCGACTTCCTCGGCGGCGTTGTGTATTCGATGGACGGCGGTATCAAGAAAGTGGCCGCGACCGCGTATATTCTGACGCCCCGTAACGTAGACGTGTATGATACGGCACGTTCGACCAATCTTGAAACCGGTATCAACCGTGAAAACATCGGCGGATTTGACAACTGAAGTTTACATTTAAAAGAAAAAAGGACGGTAATAAACTGCCGGCCGATTCAGAGGTAGCCTCATGCAAACAGTTTTTGCCGTTTTGTCCGGCACGGTCTCGCTTTTTCTTTTAGTACTGGAAGTCGCCATGTTTCTGCGTGCTCTGGTGTCATGGTTTTTTCCGGACGGAGAAAATCGCTTCTGCATTTTCCTTATTATGATTACCGAACCCTTTATCTATCCTGTCCGGGTTCTTTTCGATCGGTTCAACTGGTTTCAGGATTCGATGCTGGACGTTCCGTATTTTGTTACCTATCTCTTCATTGCCGTATTGAGCATGATTCTATGACATAAAACCGCTGTGAGAGATCTACGGGAAAACGCCGCGCCGAACAGTCGCGCGCTTCTCTCTGTGGCTCCGGCGGTTTTTCCGTTTTCCGAAAGGAGATTATCATGAAAAAACTCGCACTTTCTCCCGCACGACAGCAATATATTCTGACGCGGCTTTTGTTCTTTGCCGTTGCCGCCGCGGGTATTTTCCTCGATCAACTGACAAAGCGTCTCGCGGTTGCCTACCTGAAAGGACAGGCCGCCGTGGATCTGATTCCCGGCGTTCTGCGCCTGCGGTTCATTACCAACACGGGCGCGGCTTTCGGCTCTTTCACCGATAAACGATGGGTATTCCTCACGCTTTCTTCCGTGGCGATTGTTCTGATTCTTTTGTATGTGCTTCTGAAAAAGGAGATCCGCCCTCTTTTTCTTATCGGTCTTTCGTTCGTTTTTTCCGGCGGCATCGGCAACATGATTGAGCGCGTCGCGCAGGGATATGTGGTGGATTTCATTGATTTTTATCTGATCGACTTTGCCGTTTTCAATATTGCGGACAGTTTTGTCACCGTGGGAGCCGTCCTCCTTATCATCGCGGAACTCAGCGAGATTGCGGCGGACAGGAAACAGAAAAACCATGATACAGATCACCGTTGACGAAGAAAAAAACGGCCTGCGCCTTGACCGCGCTCTGTCTGCGGACGGCGCGCTTTCCCGAAGCGCCGCGGTACGATGCGCGGAAAACGGCAACGTTACGCTGAACGGCAGGGTCGTTTTCGACAAAAATTATCGGGTGGCGACGGGGGACGTACTGACGGTGGTACTGCCGGAGGCCGAACCGCTTGTCGCAGAGGCGGAAAATATTCCGCTTTCCGTTGTTTACGAAGATGAAGATATTATTGTCATCGACAAACCGAGCGGCATGGTCGTTCATCCCGCGCCGGGCAATCCGAACGGGACGCTGGTCAACGCTCTGCTTTACCATTGCCGCAACAGCCTCAGCGGTATCAACGGCGTCCTGCGGCCGGGTATCGTTCACCGTATTGACAAAGATACGAGCGGCCTCCTTGTGGCGGCGAAGAACGATGACGCTCACCGCGCGTTGGCGGCGCAACTGGAGGGACACCGCATTTCCCGCCTGTATCATGCATTGGTGAACGGTGGCTTCAGAAACGATACGGGAACCGTCGATCTGCCGATCGGCCGCTGCCCCGCCGACCGCAAGAAAATGGCGGTGCTCCGACCGGGTGAAGGACATGCGCGCGAGGCCGTTACCCATTATACGGTGTTGCAACGCTTCGGCGCCGTTACTTATCTTGAACTGAAACTGGAAACGGGGCGCACGCACCAGATCCGCGTGCATATGTCCTATATGGGGCATCCGCTTCTCGGCGATACCGTTTACGGCGGCGGGAAGACGGTATTTGAAAAGAAAAACGCCGCTTTCCTTTCGGGTCAGTGCCTGCATGCAAAGGAACTGATGTTCACGCACCCGCGCACCGGTAAGCCGATGCATTTCACATCTCCGCTTCCGCCGGACTTTGCGCACCTTTTGCATATTCTGGAACAAGATCAAAAATAAAAAGAAAAATGCAAACATTTGTTTGCATTTTTCTTTTTTTGTTACAGAATATCAATGCCGGCTTCTTTTGCCGCCGCAACCATATCGGCGGGCCAGATGGAGCACTGCACTTCGCCGATATGCGCCTTTTCGAGAATCAGCATACAGAGACGGGATTGCCCGATGCCGCCGCCGATCGTCAGAGGAAGCGTGTTGCTCGCAATCATTTTGTGATACGGGAAACACATTCTGTTTTCCGCGTTTGCAAGCGTGAGTTGCCGCGAAAGCGTGGCCGCGTCCACGCGGATACCCATGGACGATACTTCAAAGGCGCAATCCAGAATCGGGTTGTAAACCAGGAGATCGCCGTTCAGATGCCAGTCATCGTAGTCGGGAGCGCGGCCGTCATGCCGTTCTCCGTTTGAAAGCGCGTCGCCGATTTCCATAAGAAAGACGGTCTTGTGTTCACGGAGAAGCAGATTTTCACGTTCTTTCGGCGTTTTATCGGGGTAGCGCTGAAGCAGTTCTTCGGTCGTGATGAAGTATACGTCGGGACTGATCTCATACCTGAGCGCGGGGAACGCCGCGTTCACTTTTTTCTTGGTTTCGGCGAGTGCGGCCGCGATTTTGCACACGGTTTCCTTTAGAAACGCAAGATTCCGCTCTTCGCGGGTAATCACGCGTTCCCAGTCCCACTGGTCGACGTAGATGGAGTGAAGATTGTCCACGCTGTCGTCGCGGCGGACGGCGTTCATATCCGTATAAAGCCCGGTGCCTGCGGTATATCCGTAGCGGTAAAGCGCCATACGCTTCCATTTGGCAAGCGACTGTACGATCTCGGCCGTTCCCTCGATTTCCTTGACCGAGAACGACACTTTGCGTTCCACACCGTTCAGGTCGTCGTTCAGACCGCTGTCGGCCGTGACGATTAGCGGCGCCGTCACACGGTCAAGCGAGAGCGCGGCGGATAAACTGTTCTGAAACAGGTCTTTTGTCATTTTGATGGCGCGCTGTGTTTCGCGGAGCGAAAGCGGCGTTTTGTAGTTTTTTACGGGATACAGTTTGTACATGGTGACGTCCTTTCTCAGCGGATACTGCCGACGGTGCGCGGATACAGAATCACGTCGCGGATATTCTGAATACCGGTGATATACATGAGAATACGTTCAAAACCAAGGCCGAAACCGGAGTGAGGAACCGAGCCGAAACGGCGGAGATCAAGATAATCGCGGTATTCGTCAAGGTTCATGTGGCGCGCTTCCATGGCCGCAACCAGCTTATCGTAATCGGATTCCCGTTCGGAGCAACCGATGATTTCGCCGACGCCGGGAACCAGAAGATCCGTGGCGGCGACGGTCTTTCCGTCGGGGTTCTGTTTCATATAGAAAGCCTTGATGTCTTTCGGATAATTGATGAGAAATACGGGTTTCTTATAGATTTCCTCGGTG
Source organism: uncultured Eubacteriales bacterium (assembly GCA_905210485.1). Lineage (GTDB taxonomy): Bacteria > Bacillota > Clostridia > Oscillospirales > CAG-272 > UBA1740. The sequence continues at coordinate 10,560 of CAJLXA010000048.1, forward strand.
ATATAGCGTTCGTGCTCGGTTTGCAGGTCGCATCCCCAGTCGCAGGGATATTCAAAGGTTTTGCCGGAGGCTTTCAATTGATTGATGGCGTCGGTATAGTCGACGATGGCAAAGTCGTGGTCGACGACCGATTGCAGTTTTTCGTGAAGCCCCTTTTCAAAGCGCTCTTCAAAGAAACGGAGTTCGTCTTTGCAGGTGTCCATGACCTCGCGGATAATGGACTTGATCATGTCTTCGGCAATCTCGATAATGTCGGGAAGTTCCGCAAACGCCACTTCCGGTTCCACATGCCAGAATTCCGCCACGTGGCGCGGCGTATTGGAGTTTTCGGCGCGGAACGACGGGCCGAACGTATAAATTTTGCCGAATGCCATCGCCGCGACCTCGCCCTCCAGCTGTCCCGATACCGAGAGGCCGGCGCGTTTGCCGAAGAAGTCGTTTTTATAGTATTCTTCTTCCGATTTATATTTATCGCTGTAGCCGATGGTGGTGACTTTGAAGACCTCACCCGCACCCTCGCAGTCGGAGCCGGTGATGAGTGGCGTATTAACGTAAACGTAGTTATGCTCGCGGAAATAGCGGTGAATCGCCTGCGCCAGCGCGGCGCGGACATGGAAAACGGCGTTGAAAGTGTTGGTGCGCACGCGGAGATGCGGGATTTCGCGGAGCGTTTCGAGTTTCTGGAACTTCTTCTGAAGCGGGTATTCGGGCGGACAGTCGCCGAGGACGGCGATTTCTTCCGCGTTGATCTCCACGCCCTCACCTTTCATACCGCGCACGACTTCGCCGATAATACGGAGGCCGGCGCCGAGGTGAAAAACGGCGTCCGGGGCGGTGATTTTCTGTTTGTTGATAACGATCTGCAGGTGCGGGACCGTTGTGCCGTCGTTCAGCGCGAGAAACGCCATGTTTTTCGAGTCACGCGCGGTGCGTACCCAACCGCAGACGGTAACGGACGTACCGATCAGCGCTTCGTTTTGCATGATTTCCTTAATGTCGGTGTGTTTCATTTCTGTGTCCTTCCTTTTTATAAAACATAAACATGCAGGCGTTTTTCCGCAGAGCGGAGAAAAACGCTTACGGCCGCAAATAGCAAAAAACACAGCCTGCGTCCGTAATAGGACGTCATGCTGTGCATAACGCGGTGCCACCTATTTTTGCCCGGAAAGGGCCTCGTGGACTTCCTGTGAAAGTCCGGCTTCTGTGACGGGAAGCGCCCGGCGCACCTACAGGCCGGCATGCGGTGTTCGGATTGCGGCTCCGAAGTGTTATCTCCGTACCTTTGCGCGCGCGGTTCTCACTGTCCCGCGTTCACTTTGCCGTAGACGGTACGTTCTTTGTCTTCATCATGGCCTTTATGGATTTAGTATACCACATTTTTCGGATTTGTCAAGAGATTGCGCAAAAATGTTTATTTTCGGTCGCGGCGATACGTGTATTTCGTTTCACGATCGGAAAAAAACGATAAAAAGCAACAGAAAATTACATATTTTTGCCAAAAAAGTATTGCAAAGGGAGGAAAGAAGTGGTACAATATGGTGAAAAATATAACTTATATG
>CAJLXA010000049.1 GCA_905210485.1 uncultured Eubacteriales bacterium
GACTGTAAATCTGCTGCGATTGCTTCGGTGGTTCGAATCCACCTTCCCCCACCAAAACACCGTTCCAAACGAACGGTGCTTTTTGTTTTTTCCGCTATGCGGATAATGCACATTTTCCGTGTGTCCGTTCGTGTGTCCGTTCGTGTGTCCGATAATCTGTCCCGCAACTTATTGTGAAAGACTTGTCGCGACGGAGAGCGCCGCGCTCCTCTGTATAAAGTTTTATCCATTATCCGACTTGATTTCCCGGCGCGTTTATGCTACAATATAGCGTACGGTTGCTTTTTCCCGTATAAGGCGCGCGTGCCTGCCCGCTGACCGCTTGTCCTATGGAGGTTCATATGAATATCGCTGTTGACATTGACGATACGCTGACCGATTCTTTTGATTATTTTCTGCCGTTTGTGGCAGAATACTTCGGTGCCGACGAAGCGGAGTTACGCAGAAAAAATATATCCTACAGCACGCTCCCTGCCGCGTGGAAAAAAGACGAACTGGAATTTTGCAAAGCCTATTATGACCGCGTGGCCGTCTATACGCCCTTTAAACCGGACGCCGCCGAAAGCATAAAAAAACTGCGGAATGACAGTCATCGCATTATCATCATCACGGGGCGTACCGCCGCCTTTTACACCGATCCTTATAAGACGACCGAGGAAGAACTTGCCCGCGGCAATATCCCCTATGACAAACTTATCTGTACCATGGACAAAGCCAAGGCCTGCCTTGACGAAAACATATCCGTGCTGATCGACGATCTGCCCGCAAACTGTGAAGCGGCCGCAAAATGCGGCGTCACCGCGCTGCTCTTCGACAGCAAAGGAAACCGTTCCGCTACGGGAAATTTTCGCCGCGTTACCGATTGGGCCGCGGCGGTGAAAGAGATATATCGTCTTGCCCGCGCGCAAGAATAATGTACAATCCCACACCGAAAAACAGCACCCCGATAAAAATTCTTACGGAGATACCTTTATGCGTTTATTGTTCATTCGCCACGCCGAACCCGATTATACCATCGACTCGCTGACCGAAAAAGGATTCCGCGAAGCCTCGCTCCTCCGCGACCGCCTCGTGAAACTGAATATCCGGTATTTTTACTGCTCGCCGCTCGGCCGTGCGCGGGACACCGCAAAGCCGACCCTCGAAGCATACGGAAAAAGCGCGGAAATATGTGACTTTCTCCGGGAGTTCAACGGTCATGCCGTAAACCCGGAAACCGGCGAAGAACGGGGGCCGTGGGATCTTCTGCCCGCTTTTGTCGCCAAAGACGACCGCTATTTTGACAAGACCGCCTGGCTCGGAACACCCTATTTCGGAAGCGGAACGGTGAAAGAAAAATATGACGGCGTTTGCCGCGGTATCGACGACATTCTTGCACGGCACGGTTATATTCATGACGGCGCATTTTTCCGCGTTGAAAAAGAAAACACCGACACACTGGCATTTTTCTGCCACTTTGCCGTGGAATGTGTGATCCTTTCTCATCTTCTTCACATGTCGCCCGTGCCGCTGTGGCAGGGATTTGTTGCGCTCTCCTCTTCGGTCACCACGCTGAATACCGAAGAACGCGAACAAGGAATCGCCTCCTTACGGTGTTCGGGTTTCGGCGATCTTTCGCATCTCTATGCCGCAGATGAACCGGCATCGTTCGTGGCGCGTTTCTGCGAAGTCTATTCCAATTTTGACGAACGCCACTGAAAACAAAAAGGCGGTTCCATCGGAACCGCCTTTTTACTGTCTTTATACGCCGCTGTAAACCGAAAATCCGCCGTCCACCGGCAAAATCACGCCGGTAATAAATCCGGCCGCCTTATCCGACAAAAGGAACAGGAGCGCGCCGATAAGTTCATCGGTTTCGCCGAAACGACGCATCGGTGTGCCGGCAAGGATCTTGCCGGTGCGCGCGGTAGGAGTGCCGTCCGCATGATAGAGAAGCGCGCGGTTCTGACCGGTAACGAAAAAGCCGGGAGCAATGGCGTTCACACGGATACCGCTTCCCGCAAAATGCACGGCAAGCCATTCGGTGAAATTGGAAACCGCCGCTTTCGCCGCACTGTAAGCGGGAATCTTGGTCAGCGGGCGGAAAGCGTTCATAGACGAAATGTTCAGGATATTACCCCGCCCGCGCACGGCCATATCCCGCGCAAATACCTGCGTCGTAAGAAAAGCCGCCGTCACATTGAGATCGAAGACAAAGCGGAATCCGTCGGGGTTAAGTGAAAAGAAATCGTTTCCTCCGTCCGGAACCGCTTTTTCTTTGTCAAAATATTCATCTGCCGTGGTTGCGCGCGGATTGTTGCCGCCCGCCCCGTTTATCAGGATATCGCATGCGCCGTAAATTTTTATCACGGTATCATATGCCGCCTCAAGGCTTTTGCGGTCAAGGCAGTTTGCGGGAACGGGGATCGCCGTACCGCCGTCGGCCGTAATTTCGGCCGCCACCTTTTTTACCGCATCTTCGTTAATGTCCAGCAGCGCCACCCTGGCACCGCAAGCCGCCAAGGCTTTTGCAAACGCGGAGCAAAGAACGCCGCCGGCGCCCGTGATGACCGCGACCTTGTTTTTGAAATCAACAGAAAACGGAAGTTTCATATTTGTCCTTCCCGACCGCCGGCATAGAAAAAACCGGATTCCGTATGATACAGATGGCATATCATGCTCTTCGTTTTTTGTTATGCACGGTCGAATTATGTATATTTTTGTATATTATATTTTACTTTTTTATTGTTTTTTCAAGTGCTTCCCACATACCGTACAGATACATGGCGCCGAGCGCGCGATCGTAAAGACCGTATCCGGGACGGCCGTCTTCCCCCCAGATATTCCGTCCGTGATCGGGGCGGATATACCCGTCAAAACCGTTTTCGTACAGGGCGCGGAGAATTCCGTATATGTCCAGAGAACCGCAAAAGGTCGGGTGCGGAGACTCGTGAAAGAACAATTTGCCGCCGTCATCAAGAAAGCGGATATTCCGTGCATGAACGAATCCGATCCGATCGTGCGCCGCATATTTTCCGGCCATGGAAACAAGATCATTCCGACGATCCGCGCCGAGAGAACCTGTGCAGAATGTAAGTCCGTTTGCCGGAGAATCCACCGCGTTAAGCACCGCGTTTATGGTTTCTTCACTGCGGATAATACGGGGCAGTCCGAACAGCGGCCACGGCGGATCATCGGGGTGCACCGCCATTTTCACGCCGTATTTCTCACATTCCGGAACCACAGCGGACAGAAAATAGATCATGTTACGGCGAAGTTTTTCTTCGTCAATATCCTCATAACGGCGAAGCAACCGTGATAATTCGTCTTTCGTATAACTTTCGTCCCAACCGGGGAGCGACAGGGATTTTTTCCGCGGGTCAAGCGCGTCTATCGTTTTTTCCCGATAAGCCAGACAGTTCGAGCCGTCGGGAAGCGGATAATGAAGTTCCGAGCGCACCCAGTCAAACACCGGCATGAAGTTATAGCAGATCACTTTGACGCCGGCACGGCTGAGATTTTTTATCGTTTCACAGTAATTTTCAATATAGCGATCACGGGCGGGACTGCCGAGTTTGATTTCTTCATGAACGGGAACGCTTTCAATGACCTCCATTGAAAGTCCCGCGGCCTCCACCGTTTTTTTATGTTCCAGTATGCTTTTCTCATCCCACACCTCCCCGACTGGAATGTGGTAAAGCGCTGTTACAACACCGGAAACGGCAGGGATCTCGCGGATATGTGTCAGGGTGACGGGGTCTTTTTCACCGTACCAGCGAAACGTCATTTTCATAGAGATACCTCGTTTTGTAAACACAGATTTACAAATATATTTCTTTTTCGTCAGAGCGATAGACCGCAAGCAATGTTCTTGTCGTTGTAACGGCCGAAAGAAGCGACACCGGCATCGCGGCGCCCTCTCTGACGGCGCGATAGAAATCGCGGATCATATAACGATGTCCGCCGCCGTAGCAGGCCTTTCCGATACAAACGTCTCCCGTTTTCGGGAGCGGTACAACATTGCCGTCGGAAAGCAGAATTTCCCCGTAAAGAACGAGCTTATGCCCGCCGACGAGAACCTCAATAAAATTCGGTGCGTCCGTTACATAAGCGGTCGTAGCGGAAAAACAGCCGACGGCACCTCCGCGGAAGCGGATACGAAAGTCCGCCGCGTCCTCCACCTCCGTCACGCCGGAAAGATGGCGGTTATGCACGCTTCCCTGTACCGCAACGGGCGTACCGCAATAATAAAGCAACAAATCGAGCGTATGAATCGCCTGATTTATCAAAACGCCGCCGCCCTCCGTTTTTTTCTTGCCGTGCCAGTCGTCGGCATAGTAAGCGGCGTCCCGGCACCATGATACCATGGCGCGGCCGCCTGTTATCGCTTCTCTTCCGCCGTAATGCCGGATCTGCTCCAGCATCTTTTCCATGGCGGGATTTTTCCGATTCTGAAAACAAACGGTGATGCGTGCCGACGACGCGCGTTCTGCCGCAAGAAGTCTTGCGGCCTCCTCCTCGGAAATACACGCCGGTTTTTCAAGAAAAACGTGAATATTGCGCATAAGCGCGGCCACCGCCATATCGGCGTGAAGCCAGTGCGGCGTGCAGATATGCACCGCGTCCGGCTTTTCCGTTTCCAGCATTTCCGTATAATCGGTATATATGACGGCATTACGGCAGAATTCGGCCGCGCGTTTCCCGGCGCGATCCCGCCTTATATCGCAAAGGGCGACAACCGTAACGGCAGGGGTTTCCGCAAGCGCCGAGAGGTGGTTGGCTGATATAACGCCGCACCCGACAAGCGCGACGCGCATAGCCTCATTTTGTTTCATGCTTTTTCTTTTCGTCGCTTTCCCCGATGCGTTTCTGAAGTTCCTTATAAAACAAATCTCCGTCAAGCGGCAGGGTGACCGTTTTGTCAAGCCATGTGGAAAGATGCATGGCGTTGGCAAGCGTCACGCCGCGGATTCCCTCTTCCGCAGGAGCAAAAAGCGTTGCTTTTCCGAGGATCGTATCGGCAACGTTATTCAGGATTCCCACATGCTGGGGACCTTCGTCTTCATAAGTGAAAACTTCTTCTTTTGTATTGAAGAAAGGAAAGCCTTCTTTCGTCGTAAAACAGAATTCGCGTTCGTCTTCCTCCAGCAGTTTTACCGTCAGTTTTTTCGGTTCGTAGATCAGCGTTCCTTTGGAACCCGTAATTTCAAAGCGGTTTGTACCGGGTGCGTCGGCCGTGCAGGTGATAAAAACGCCGGTCGCGCCGTTCGGATATTCGACATACGCCGTCACGTCGTCTTCCACCTCGATATGATGCCACTTTCCGAAGTGACAGAACGCACGCACCGATGTCGGCATCATACCGACGATCCACTGAAACAGATCAAGCTGATGCGGCGCCTGATTATAGAGAACGCCGCCGCCCTCCCCTTTCCATGTGGCGCGCCAGTCGCCGCTGTCATAATACGCCTGACTGCGATACCAGTTGGTGATGATCCAGTTTGTACGTTTCACCGTGCCGATGGCGCCGGATCGCACAAGTTCGCGCATTTTGATAAACGCGGGATTCGTACGCTGATTGAACATAATGCCGAGCACGCGATCGGTGGTCTTCGCATACGCGAGCATTTCTTCCACCTGCTTTGTATATACGCCGGCCGGTTTTTCCACAATGACATGCAGACCGGCTTTCAAAGCCTTAATCGCCATTTCCGGATGTCCGTAATGCGGGATCTCCACCATGGCCACGTCACAAAGGCCGGACGCCAGCATATCATCGGCATTACCGAACACCTTGACTTCGTGATCAAACTTCTGCGCGTATTCTTTTCTGAATTTATCGCATTTGTCGGGATTAATATCGCATATAGCGGTTAACGTGCCGTTTTTTACTTTGTTATCCGCAAAAAAACCGGCGTGGGCGGTTCCCATATTACCGAATCCGATAATACCGAATCTTACTTTCTTATCCATGTTCTGTATTCTCCTTCTATATAACCCATATTGCTGAGCAATGTGCGAAGCGCGTCGGCCGCGGCGTCGAACGCTTCGTCCGGCGATGCGTATACGTGCGCGCCTTTCAAGGCCAGTTTGTCGATCGACGCGTAGCCGCCGAACTCCATGAGATGCGGCTCAAGCGTCAGGAACACCGGTCCGTCGACTGCCGCATCCGTCATGGCGAGCACTTCGGCATAGCGGCCGTCCCCCTCCCCGACAGGAACGATCACGCGGTCCTCGCCGGCGAAGGCGTCTTTTATATGGAGATATTCAAGCGCGGGCATGGTTTCAAGAAGTCCGTCGATCACATCATCCCCGTGCGCAAGATAGTTGGCGGCGTCGAATATCCCGCCGAGGCCGGGCACGGAACGATAAAGATCGCCGACCTGCGCCGGATCCTGACCGTAAATCCCGCTTTCGTTTTCGTGGCACGGGATCACATCATGAAGAAGCGCATATTCGGTGAGTTTTTCCATGCGCATCATCACTTCGTCGCGATAAAGTTCGTATTCCGACGGTTCAACATAAAAGCTGAACAGCCTGATATACCGCGCGCCGAGGATATGTGCCGCACGTACCGCTTTCTTCATCTCTTCCATGGATTCTTCAAAAACCGATGTGATCGGCTTTTTTCCGATGAATGTCGCCACGGACGAAACGGCGATACCGTTTTCGTCCAGTTTCCGGCGCATGGCATCCAGTTCATACGGTTCCATGAGGTAAACGGGCTTATCGTCAATAAACCGCGTCTCCATAAAACGGATACCGTTGCGATGCAGAGCGGCGATCTGCCCGTCAAGCGATTTTGCCGCTTCGTCGGAAAAGGCCGACAGTATGTAAGTAGCCATAAATCTCACCGAACGGACGACTGCCGTCCGTTCTCTTTCGTTATTTTATTATGATTGTCTGCGTACGAAAACGGCCGGGCATGCACGACCGTCTTACGCGTGATGAACCTGCGGCAACATCATCTCGGCACCGAGACGCATCTGACCGAAAGAATCGCCGAGATCCGGGGCGTTATCCTGCTCGATAAACGCGTTTTTCACACCGATTTTTTCTGCAACCGCGATGATCGGTTTAAAGTCGATAATACCGGTTCCGCAGGCCGTAATACCGCGGTCTTCAGTAGCGTCCATATCTTTTAAATGGAAATTCACGACACGGTGACCGAGGCGCTCCATCATGGAAACGGGATTGACATGGGCATATGCGAGCCAATATACGTCCACAATGAAATGCCAGTCGGTATTATTTATCAGATATTCGTAAATACAACTGTCACCGAGCGGGAAAAACTCAAAATGATGATTGTGATATCCGAAATCCAGTCCGGCCGCGCGGATTTTACGGACGGGTTCGCGCATAATTTCTATGAATTTTTGCAGATTTTCCACAGAATCACGGTACTCGGCGGGCAAGGCACCGATGCCGACCTCACGGCTGCCGAAAATTTTATGTTCTTCGATCACGCGATCCGTATCGTTTACAATACGGTCAAACGCCGTGTGCGTGGAGTTGATGGGGAGTGCATATTCTTCCGCAAGATCGGCGAAAAAATGCGGATCGCAGGCTTTACCGCCGGAAAGCTGAACCGATTCATATCCCGCCTCTTTCATGCTGCGGAATGTTTCGCGGAATCCCTCTTCCGTCGTTGTTTTGTCACGAAGACTGTATAACTGGGCGCCGAGCAACATATGTTATCCTCCTTGTGCGAAACGTTTCGTTTCGTCTTTACTCCATTATATCTTATTAAAATGATGTTTTCAAGTAAAAGCAAAAACAAAAAATAGGTAAATCTTGCGAAAATCATTGCAAATCTTGCACCTATGTGATACAATGTACGGGAAAGGAGCGTACCATGCAGGAAAAACAATATTTATTCTTATCCACAAACGTTGCCTTTTCCTATGACCGTTCGCCCGTTCCCGCACAGTTTGAACGGCATTTTCATAACGTATACGAGTTACTGTATATTATACGCGGTGCAGGACAGGTGATCATCGAAGGCGCACGCTACGATATGCGTCCCGGCGCCATTGCTCTGTTCCGTCCGGGTGAATTCCATTACGTTCAGCCCAATCCGAAAACGCCGTACGAGCGATGCGTCATACATTTTCCGGCTGATCTGTTCGGCGATCATGCCGATGCCGTTCTTCGCAGTTTCAAAAAAAATGCGCCGGACAGCGGTATCTTCTACGACGCCGCCGAAATCGACGCGGATCTCCGGCGCACATTTGAACGCTTACGTCTTGCAGAAGAACTTCCCGACGATCAAAAAGCGGCTATGCGATGCTTTCTCATCGGTCAACTTCTCCTTTTGCTTGTACTTCTCCCATTGCCCGCGGCCGGCAATGTAGACGCGCTCGGCGCGCGCGCCATCCGTTATCTCGGCGCCCATATAACAGAACATATATCTCTCGACACACTCGCCCGCGAACTCCTTGTCAGCAAATACTACCTTTGCCGCGCTTTTAAGCAGTACAACGGCATTTCCGTACAGAATTATCTGTCTGAAAAACGGATTTTACTCGCAAAAGAAAAGATTGCGGCAGGTATGAAGCCCGGCGTTGCGGCCGAAGAAGCGGGTTTTTCCGATTACTCCTCTTTCTACCGTACTTTTAAAAAAATCACAGGCCACGCCCCAAAGGAGGAACTCCGTTCTTGACATATCAGTACCTCGATTCCATAAACAGCAACGCCGATCTTCGCGCTCTGCCCGATGACGCCATGCCCGTCCTCTGCGCGGAGATCCGTGATTTCCTCGTTCACGCGGTCGAAGAACACGGCGGACATCTGGCGTCCAATCTCGGTGTGGTGGAACTGACGGTGGCCATGCACCGTGTTTTCAATCCCGGAAAAGACCATCTAATTTTCGACACGGGTCACCAAAGTTACGTTCATAAAATACTGACCGGCCGGCGCGATGATTTCGATACGCTGCGCGTGCCGGGTGGGCTTTGCGGATTTCCGAACCGCGCCGAAAGTCCATGCGATCCTTTCGGCACCGGCCACAGCGCCACGGCGATTTCCGCCGCCCTCGGCTTTGCGGAGGCCGACCGCCTCGCGGGACGGCACTGCTTCTCGGTCGTCGTTATCGGCGACGGCGCCTATACGGGAGGCATGGTACACGAAGCGCTGAATAATATAAGGAAAGACCGCAATCTCATCATCATTCTGAATGAAAATGAAATGTCGATCTCCCCGAATATCGGCCGTTTTGCTTCGTATATTGCCAAAGTCCGCACGGGGCGGCGCTACGTAAAAGCCAAGAAATACACCGCCCGCATACTGTCGCATCTACCGCTTGTCGGCAGACCGATTCTTGCTTTATCCCGCAAAATAAAGCAAAAAATGAAAAACAAACTTTACAATTCCAACTATTTTGAAGAACTCGGACTGTTTTATATAGGGCCTATCGACGGCAATGATTACGATATGGTACTGCGCGCCCTCGAAGAAGCGGCGGCGCAGGGGGAAAACGTTCTTGTCCACATCAAAACCGTCAAAGGAAAGGGTTATCCTCCGGCTGAAAACGAGCCGTCCCGCTATCACAGTCTGCCGCCGCAAAACACGCCGTTGCAAAACAGCAGTTTCCACAGTGTATTCGGAGAAACGCTCACCGCGCTGGCCGACGAAGACCCGCGCATCACGGCAGTCACCGCGGCCATGGAAAACGGCACGGGACTCTGCGGATTTGCGCTTTCGCATCCCGAACGTTTCTTCGACGTCGGCATTGCCGAAGAACACGCGCTCACATTCTCCGCCGGTATGGCCGCAAACGGTCTGTGTCCGTTCTTTGCCGTGTACTCCACCTTTCTCCAGCGCGGATACGACAACATCCTGCACGATATTGCCCTACAGCATCTGCCGGTCAAGATCGCCGTTGACCGCGCCGGACTGGCCGTTGCGGACGGCGCGACGCACCACGGCATATTCGATGTGGCATTTCTCTCTCACATTCCCGATGTGGAAATTCTTGCTCCGGCCACCTACGGTTCCATGCGGGCGATGCTGTCCGACATGACCCGCAGTAACGCCCCTCAGGCGCTTCGCTATCCGAATGCCGCCGAAGACCCGCGGTCGGCTCCCTTGTTTTATCCCCACGGCGATTACGACGCTTACGGCGTCCGCGCCTCTTTCGCGGAAAATGAAAAAACCGACGCGCTTCTCGTTACTTACAGCGGTATTCTCTCCGCCGCCCTGGACGCGCGCGACGAATGGAAGAAACAAGGTAAGAATCTCGGCATCCTTCTTCTTGAAACGCTCGCCCCCTACGAAAAAACCGTAAACGCGCTCCTGCCTTATCTGCGGCCGGATAAGCCCCTGCTCTTTCTTGAAGAAGGCGTCTGCAACGGCGGCGCGGCCATGATTATCGAAAAGGCGCTCCGCGACGGCGGTTATGCGGGAAAAACCGTTATACTGGCCATCCGCAATGCCTTTACCTTCCCCGAAACGCCAACCGATCTTTATACGTTTTACGGCATCGGCAAAGAAAATATCCTCCGCGCATTGCAACGGGAAACGACGGACGTTCCCGACTGAAGCCACACACCGTCCGACACCCGTAATAAAAACGAAAACCATAAGAATATAAAAGGAACTGACCCAAATGAAAGAAGTTATTCTCTGCAAATACGGTGAACTGCTCTTAAAAGGACAAAACCGCAGTGTGTTTGAAGCCGCCCTCCTGAAAGAACTGAAAAAACGCGCCGTCCGCTTCGGCAATTTCAGAATTCACGCCGCCCAGTCCACCATCTTCATCGAACCGCAAAACGAAGAATGTGATGTCACAGGTATGTATTGCTCGTCAATGAAAGTATTCGGTATTGCCGCGGTCGGCCGCGCCGCCGTCGCCGAAAAGGACATGGACGATATCCGCCGCGTAGCAAAAGATTATCTGCCGGAAAGGCTTGCCGGCGTTCGGACTTTCAAGGTCGACGCCAAACGTTCGGACAAACGTTTCCCCCTGAAATCCCCCGAAATCGCGGCCGAGATCGGCGGCGTTGTGCTCTCCGCCGTTCCCGGTATCCGCGTGAATATTCATGAGCCGGAAGTCACCGTACGCGTGGAAATCCGCGAACGCGCCGCCTATATACACGCGGCGCAACAACACGGCGCCGGCGGTATGCCCCCCCGCAGCAGCGGCAAAGGTCTTTTGCTCCTTTCGGGCGGCATCGACAGCCCCGTCGCCGGCTTTATGATGGCCAAACGCGGTATGGACGTGGAAGCTCTGCATTTTGAAAGCTTCCCATATACCGGCGAACAGGCAAAGGAAAAAGTCATGACGCTGGCCGACGAACTGACGGAATATTGCTCACGCATGTACGTCCATGTCATTTCCCTGACGCATATTCAGGAAGAACTGCGCGACAAGTGCGACGAAGACTACTTTACGCTTCTCCTGCGCATCTTCATGATGCGCCTTGCCGAACGTTGTGCCGCCTCCTATCACTGCGGCGCGCTGATTACCGGCGAAAGCCTTGCACAGGTTGCAAGCCAGACGCTGGACGCTATCCGCGTCACCGACAGCGTGGTCTCGATTCCCGTATTCCGTCCCTGCATCGGTCTTGACAAAGAAGAAATCATCACAATCGCGCGTAAAATCGGCACATTCGACACGTCCATTCTGCCATATGAAGACTGCTGTACCGTATTTACCCCCCGCCACCCGAAAACAAAACCGGTCATCGAAAAAGTCATGGCGGAACTGGAAAAAGTCGATGCGGACGCGCTCCTTGAAGAGGCATGGAACAGCATGACTTCCGAACTTCATACCATCACGCCGGACTATCATATCTGACAAAAAGCAAACTGTATTTTACATTATACGACATATTTCCTGCTGTCGTATAACACGGCCGCACCTGCGCGGACGACGTAAAAAAGCGGCGGTTCATTTTTATGACCCGCCGCTTTTTCTTTTGCCGTCTTTAGGCGTAGAAGAAAAACCCCGGTTATACCGGGGG
>CAJLXA010000050.1 GCA_905210485.1 uncultured Eubacteriales bacterium
CGACAACGCGCGCTGTTTCGACTGGCCGGTCATCATCCGCGCCGTAAACACCGTGGACGCGATGACGGCGGAAGTGCCGGAAATCCCCTTCGCTTTACTGCAAAGGATCACGAAACGAATCCTTGCGGAAGTCAAAGGGGTAAACCGCGTCTGTTTCGATCTTTCCCCCAAACCGACGGCGACCATCGAATGGGAATAAGCCGACGGGCGCGTTCTCTTTGCCGACGGCACGATTTTAACGGGAGATCTTGACGGGAGCAGAACATGCAGGATATCATACAGATCGAGCATTTGAGCAAAAGTTTCAGGGAAATCGAAGCCGTTCGGGATGTGAGTTTTCGCGTCAGGGAAGGCGAACTGTTCGCTTTTCTCGGCGTCAACGGCGCGGGGAAATCGACGACCATCAACATCATGTGCGGACAACTCAAAAAAGACGGCGGCAAAGTCGTTATCGACGGCAGCGATCCCGACAGGGAGCCGGAGCGCATCAAACGGGAGATCGGCGTGGTCTTTCAGTCCTCCGTTCTCGACGGCGCGCTGTCTGTTTACGACAACCTCGAAAGCCGTGCGTCGTTATATTCGATTTGCGGCGCGGCTTTCAAAGAGCGGCTCGCCGAACTCGCAGAAGCGCTGGAATTCAAAGATCTGCTGAAACGCGCCGTCGGCAAACTTTCCGGCGGCCAGCGCAGGCGGATCGATATCGCCAGAGCGCTGTTCCATAAACCGAAAATCCTCATCCTCGACGAGCCGACGACGGGGCTCGACCCCCACACCCGCAAAGCGATCTGGAAGGTCATATCCGATCTTCGCAAAAACGAAAACATGACTGTGTTTTTGACCACGCATTATATGGAAGAAGCGGCGGACGCCGATTACGTCGTCATCATCGACAGCGGAAAAATCGCCGCGGAAGGCACGCCTTATGCCTTAAAAAACGCCTATACCGGCGATTACATCACCCTCTACGGCACGGACGAAGCCGCCGTCGGCAAACTCGGCGTCAACGCCGAACGGATCAATCACGGGGTTTTTCGCTTTTCCGTTCCAAACACGGCGGCGGCAACGGAACTCATCGTAAAACATCCGGATATCTTCTATGATTACGAGATCATCAAAGGCAAGATGGACGACGTTTTTCTTGCGGTAACGGGCAAAACGCTGACGGGAGAAGAAAGATGAAGCAAAACCTCATTCTGATCAAAAGAAACGTAAAACTGTTTTTCAAAGATAAGGGTATGTTCTTTTCTTCATTGATTACCCCGATTATTCTGCTTATTCTGTATGCGACGTTTCTTGCGAAAATCTACAGCGACAGTTTTTCCGCTTCCTTACCGTCCGGCTTTACCGTGGATAAGGCGCTGATCGACGCGACTGTCGGCGGGCAGCTTATTTCCTCGCTTCTGGCGGTTGCGTGTGTGACGGTGGCGTTCTGCTCCAATCTTTTGATGGTGCAGGATAAGGTCAGCGGCGCCCGGCGCGATATTGATGTCTCTCCGGTGAAGCGTTCTTCGGTCGCAATAGGATATTTTTCGGCCTCGGCGCTGACCACGCTGATTGTCAGCTTTACAACGCTCGGCGTCTCTTTCCTCTATCTTCTTACCAGGGGATGGTATATGTCTTTTTCTGACGTTATGCTTATCATTCTCGATGTCTTTCTTCTGACGATGTTCGGCGTGGCGCTGTCGTCTGTTGTGAATTTCTTTCTTACCACGCAAGGGCAGGGATCTGCCGTCGGAACGATTGTCAGCGCAGGTTACGGCTTCCTGTGCGGCGCGTATATGCCTATTGCAAATTTTTCGGACGGACTTCAGAAAGTGCTCTCCTTTTTGCCGGGAACGTACGGCACAAGTCTTCTCCGCAATCATGCGTTGGCGGGAGTGTACCGGGAGATGGATAAGGTCGGATTTCCGCCGGAAGTGGTGGAGGGAATCCGGGATTCCATTGACTGTAACCTTTACTTTTTCGGAAACAAGGTGTCGGTCGGCGGTATGTATGCCGTTCTCGCAGGTTCCGTTCTGCTACTTGTGGGCGCCTACATTCTGATGAATGTATTCTGCCGGAGAAAGGATAAATAAATGAATCAAACGCGAATTCTTTCCCTTGTTTCGGTTGCCGTAGCGATTCTTTGCTTTTTATCTTCCTGCAAGGCGGATTTTGTCGGTAATTCTTATAAGATCAACAACAATTGGTACATGGATTTTTCTGTGCTCAACGAGACGGAGAGAAAAGAATTTTCCTTGCTCCGCGGAGACGAAATATCTGTGGATATTGCCCTTACGGACGGCACGGTTGAAATAGAGATCCTTGACGGAAAAAAAACGCCGGTATATCGTGGGAAAGATTTGGTTACGGAGCAGTTTTCGGTTGTAATCCCGACGGACGGCCGCTGTTCGATCTCCGTTACGGGGCATAACGCCAAAGGTAAAATCAGTTTTGAAAATACAGGTCGCTGATAAGCGGCGGGAGGTTATTTATGTTACGCATTGAACATCTGACAAAAATTTACGGCGATAAAAAGGCTGTGGACGATCTGTCGCTTCATATCGCACCCGGCGAGATTTACGGTTTCATCGGACATAACGGCGCGGGAAAAACCACCACGCTGAAATCGGTGGCGGGAATTCTGCAATTTGACGCGGGCGAAATCATGATCGACGGCATTTCCATAAAAGAAAACCCGATCGTCTGCAAACAAAAAACGGCGTATATTCCGGATAACCCCGACCTTTATGAATATATGCCGGGAATCAAGTATCTGAATTTCATCGCCGATATTTTCGGCGTTGACGCCAAAACGCGTGAAGAGCGTATACGTAAATATGCGGACGCCTTTTCGATCACGGCGGATCTTGCGCAACCGATCGCCGCGTATTCGCACGGTATGAAGCAGAAACTGGCGATCATTTCCGCATGGATCCATGAACCGAAACTGATCATTATGGACGAACCGTTTGTCGGTCTTGACCCCAAAGCCGCTCATATATTAAAAGGTATGATGCGGGAACTTTGCGATAACGGCGGCGCTATTTTCTTTTCCACGCATGTGCTGGAGGTCGCGGAAAAACTTTGCGACAGAATCGCGGTCATCAAAGGCGGCAAGCTTATCCGCTCCGGCACCATGGAAGAAGTGACAGGCGACGAAAGTCTTGAGACGGTGTTCCTCGAACTGGAGGGAGAATAATGCTCGGTATTCTGCTGAAAAAACAGTTCTCGGAAATATTCCGCAGCTATACGTATGACGCAAAGAAAAACAAAAGACGGTCAACGTCGTCGATCGTTTTCTTTACGGTACTGTTCGTTCTTCTGATCGTCGGCTTTCTCGGCGGCATGTTTACGCTTCTTTCCGTCGCGCTGTGCTTTTCGCTTCAGGAAGCGGGTATGGGCTGGCTTTACTTTACCATGTTGGGGCTGACGGCTATTCTTCTCGGCGCGTTCGGCAGTGTGTTCAATACGTATGCCGGACTGTATCTTGCAAAGGACAACGATCTTTTGCTGTCCCTTCCGATTCCCGTGCGGTATATTATGATCTCCCGCCTTCTCAGCGTCTATCTTATGGGACTTATGTATTCCGCAGTCGTTACCGTGCCGGCCGCCATTGTATATCTTGTGTTCTCCGGCTTCGCATTCCGCACGCTTATCGGCGGCGTGTTCTTTATTTTCCTTGTGTCCGTGATCGTGCTGCTTTTGTCCTGTGCCCTCGGTTGGGTAGTGGCGAAAATCAGCGTCAAACTGAAAAACAAAAGTTTTATCACGGTCTTTGTGGCGCTTGTCGGATTTGCAATCTATTATTTTATCTGCTTCCGCGCACAGGACATCATTACGGATATTATCGAGAACGCGGCGGCATATGGGGACGCGATGAAAGGAAAGGCCTATCCTCTGTATGTTTTCGGCCGAATGGGCGAGGGAGATCCTGTTTCCCTGATTATCGTTGCGGGGATCGTGTTTCTGCTTTTTGCGCTTTTGTGGTATGTGATGTCCCGCAGTTTTCTTAAAATTGCCACGTCGAGCGCAAACGGTACGCATGTGAAGTATAAGGAGACCGCGGCGCATAAACGCAGTGCGGATGTCGCCCTTCTCGGCAAAGAATTCGGACGCTTTACGTCAAGCCCCAATTACATGCTGAATTGCGGTCTCGGTACGCTTATTCTGGTCATATGCGGCGTTCTTTTGGCCGTGAAAGGCGGTGAACTGATCGCCGTTCTGAACGACGCTTTTGACGGCATGCTGATGTCCGCCATGCCGGTATTGCTGTTCGGCGCTATAGTGCTTCTCGGCGGCATGAACAATATGGCGGCGCCGTCCGTATCGTTGGAGGCAAAAACGCTTTGGCTCATGCAGTCGCTTCCCGTAACGCCGTGGCAGATTCTGAAAGCCAAATGTTCGGTTCAGCT
Source organism: uncultured Eubacteriales bacterium (assembly GCA_905210485.1). Lineage (GTDB taxonomy): Bacteria > Bacillota > Clostridia > Oscillospirales > CAG-272 > UBA1740. The sequence continues at coordinate 4,395 of CAJLXA010000050.1, forward strand.
TCTCCTCAGCGGGATTCCGACGTTGTTCTGCGCTGTCGTCGGCGCCGTCATTCTGCCGACAACGGCGGCTTCGCGTATTTTCCTTGTGGTGGCGTCTTTACTCTATGTTGTAATGTTCTCGCTCTTCTCGCTCTTTATCGGACTTAAGATGCCGAATCTTACGTGGACAAACGAGATAACGGTTGTAAAACAAAGCGCAAGCGTGGCAATAACGCTTTTCGGCGGATGGCTTTTATGTGCCGCCATGCTTGTGGGCGGATTTTTCCTCAGCATGCTTTTCGGAAGCACATTCTTCCTGTTCGGCATTTCCGTTCTGATGGCGGGACTGTCCGCATTGCTGTACTTCTATCTCAGATATCGCGGCGCCGCCGTATTTGCCGCGCTGTGATAATAAATTCATACAAATAAAAGTCGGTTATGAATCCGGGTTTGTTCCTTTGCGGAACGCCCGGATTTTTTATTTTTACCCGGACAGATCATGTCCGGGTTGTTTGTTAATATAGATTCGGATGGGGAAAAAACGTATACGGAACCGCACCTTGATCCGGTATTTGAAAAAAGAAAGACAATGAAAGGAAAAACAGAAATGCTGAAAGGCGAAAAAGAATTATTTAAAGAACTTTGTTCATTCAGAAAGGAGAATTTCAATAAAAAACTTCTCGGTTATGCGACGCCGACTGTGCTCGGACATGTTTTTTATAACCGCATGCAGGGAATTGCGTTCGGAACGCTGAAAGAAAACGGACTTTTGTCCGAGGTCGACCGGGAATTCCGCAATTCGCTGAAAGACGCTTATGAACAGAATTTGCTCCGTAACCGCAGTTTCTTCCGATGCGTGAATTATGTGTCGGCACTGCTTCAGGGGTGTCCGGGAAAAGCGGCAATGCTGAAAGGGGCGTGGTTATGCGCGCATTATCCTGCCGGTTTCCGTACCTCCAACGATATTGATCTGCTGATGCTGCGTAAGAACGCGGCAGTTGTCGGACAGATTCTAAAAAAGGCGGGTTTCCGGCAGGGAAATATACGGAGCGGCGCATTTGTTCCGGCCGACCGAAAGGAAATCATCGCGTCAGGCATGACGCGCGGCGAAACGGTTCCGTATATCAAAGAAGTGGACCTGCCCGGTATGAAGTATCTGGAAGTCGACGTCAATTTTTCGTTGGACTATAAGCCCGGCGACGAAAGCATTATCCGGGAAATGCTCGATTCCGCAGACACTGTCACGGAAAAGAACATAAAGATTCCGACGCTTCGGAAAGATGATTTTCTGATACATTTGTGTATGCATCTGTATAAAGAGGCGACAACGCTTCCGTGGATCGTCATGAAAAGGGATATGACCCTTTACAAGTATGCGGATATCTACATGCTGTTAGGGGAAATGTCCGATGCGGATATCCTCCGATGGCTGGAACGCGCAAGAAAATTCGGACTGGAGAAGATCTGCGCTTTTGCAATTCTGCAGACGGCGGCTCTTTTCTGTACGGAAAGGGATTTTGCCGTTAAGGCGGCCGATGAAATCCTGAAAAACGATCCGGAGTTTTTACATACGGTAGAGGCGCCGGCGGAAAAAGAAAGATTTCATTACAGAACAAAAGATATTGCCGAAAGGTTTTTCGCCGTCAGTCGGCAGGACGATCTGGAGAGGGAGGAATAACATGAGATACCTGCCGATGCGCGGTCATGATACAAAAGGCATACTGATAACGTTCTGCGGTCTTGACGGTTGCGGGAAAACGACGATGATGCGGCGTTTGCAACACGATCTTGAAAAAAAGCAGACCGTTTTTGTGACAAAGCAACCGACGGATTCCGTGCGCAGATCCGCGATCTTCCGTACATATATGGATTCTCCCGATCACGAAAAATATGACTATCGGAGCCTGTCGCTTCTTGCGGCAAGCGACAGACTTCAGCATGTTGCAAAGGTGATAGAACCGCGTCTGCGGGAAGGCGACATCGTTTTAAGCGACAGATACTATTATTCCTGTCTTGCCAATCTTTGTGCGCGCGGCTTTGAAACCGACCGTTGGATCTATGAGATCGCCGGATCGGTTATAAAACCCGATGTGTCGTTTTTCTTTGACGTCCCCGTCAATACGGCCGTGGCGCGCGTACGGGAACGGCCGGAAGAAAGAGAACGCTATATTGACATGAAATTGCAATATAAACTGCGAAAGGAATATCTCGACATCTGCCGGGATAACGGAGGCATATTGATCCCGACGTACAAAAATGAAGAAGAGTGTTATGCCATGATAAAAAACGCTTTGAAAGGAGTATGCGATATATGAGTGATTGGGATAAAGTCAGGGCAATCCTCCGCGAACTGAGCGGAGCGGAGGAAATCGGGGAAACGTCGACCCTGCGTGAAGACCTGCATTTTGACAGTCTGACGATGGTCACACTGCTTGTAAAAATCGAGGATAGTTTCGATATGGAACTTGACGTGGAGGATATGGATCCCTTTAAACTAAAAAATGCAAATGATGTTTTACATCTTGTGCGAAAAAAGAGAGGCGATTATGATGAATCGTCGGGTTGAACTTCCGCTTATCGAACCGCTATACAGCGCCTATCATTATCAGGGCGCCGGAAGCGCGATCCTGAAAAACAATACGAGCATATCGAATTTTTATCTGAACCGGGCGGTTCGCCTGACATGTACGAGAAAATTTTTGTCCGGTTTCACAACGCCGGAGGTAACGGTGGAGGATTCGTCATGGGACAAAAATCCTTACTTCGTGAGGAAGATCTGTTCCACACAGTTTGTGAGAGGATATGCGAACTATGTGATAAAAAATCTGCTGGACGACGGATTTTATGTGTTGTTCAGCGGTGTGGACGATTACTACGTAAAAGGAAAGAGCTGGTATCGGGAAAGACACTTTTCCCATGACGGCATGATTACGGGCTATGACAGGGACAATAAAACCTACACGCTGTATGCGTATGATGAAAACTGGATATACCGAAAATTCATAACGCCGCAGGCCTGCTTTCTGAAAGGGCTGAACGCTGTGCTGCATAAGGGACAGCACGGATCGCTTTGCGGGTTGAAACCCACAGACGAGGTCGTCCCGTTTCTCCCGGAAATTGCCTGCGCCAAAATAGAAGAATATCTGGATTCTTCCATCGGCAAATACCCGGAAAACGAAGAGGGAACCGTATACGGCATTGCCGTTCAGGATTATGTCTGTAAATATCTTGATAGAATTTATCACGGCTTTATTCCGTATGAGCGTATGGATCGCAGAGTTTTCCGGGTGATCTGGGAGCACAAAAAGGTAATGCACCGTCGGATCGTAATGACGGAGAATGTGTGGGGAATGGCGCCGGATCTCGGCGACAGATACCGTCGGCTGGCAGAAGAGGCGGACGCCGCGCGGCTTTTGTATGCCGCTTATCATATGCGGCGGCGGGATCCCTTGTTACCGCTTATCCGGGACAGGCTCGCGAAGATACGGACGGAAGAAGAGAACATATTAAGAGAATTTGTAAATAGAGCAAAGGAGTTTATGAAGAAATGAAATTGTGGGACACATTGAAAGAGTCCATGCTGCGGTTTCCCGATCGGGAGATCCGGGAGGGGGAGGCCTGTATAACCTATGAAGAAATGGCGGTATTTGCGGAACTCTTCGCCTGTAAAATGGCGGGGATCCGTTGCTGTGCCATTCTGTGCCGATCCGAACTGGCGGCCGCCATGGCGCTTCTTTCCTGCTTTGCCGGCGGCATTACCGCCGTACCGTTGTCACATCGTTATGGGGAGGCACACGAAAGAAAAATACTGGAAACGATCAGTCCGGAGGCGGTGATTACGGACGATAACGGCTCTTTTCAGATACATCTGATAAAAAAATATACATATAGACCGCCAAAGCACCCTCCGGCGCTTATCATGTGTACGTCGGGAACGACGGGAACGCCGAAAGGGGTTATGCTGAGCGAAAAGAATATACAGACCGCCGTCCTTAATGTTACGGATTATTTCGGGATCGGCAGAGAAGACACCGTTCTGATTACGCGGCCGCTTTATCATTGCGCGGTTCTGACAGGGGAATTTCTGACGGCCCTCCGAAAAGGGTGTTGTATTCGGTTCTATTCCGGCGTTTTTTCGCCGCAGGTCATATTGCAGATGATAGACCGATACAGAATAACGGTTTTCGGCGGAACGCCGACCATGCTGGCCATGATGGCGCGCTTTAACCGAAAAAGATCTGCCGAAACTTTGCGGCATATCAGTATCAGCGGGGAAAGCATGAGCCGTGACAGCGGAAAAAAGATTGCCGAGGCCTTTCCGAACGCCGCGGTGTATTATGTATACGGTCTTACGGAAGCTTCGCCGCGCGTCAGTTATCTGCCGCCGGAACTGTTTCCTGCATACGGCGATTACGTCGGTATCCCCGTCCGATCCGTGACCGTCAGGATCGAAAAGAACGACGGAACCGCCGCAAAGACCGGGGAAGAGGGGACTCTGTGGATAAAAGGCGAAAACGTCATGATGGGGTACTACCGTGATTCCGCGGCCACCGGAAAAGTATTACGGAATGGTTGGCTTTGTACGGGGGACATAGCGGTGTTGACCGAAAAAGGTCTTCTGAAAATAAAAGGACGGCGCGACGGACTGATTATACGTGCGGGAATGAACATTTATCCGCAGGAGATCGAATTCGCTCTGCAAAGCGATCCGCGCGTCAAGGAAGTGATGGCTTACGGAATCAGAGACGCCGACGAAGGTATGAGGATAGGCCTGAAGGCGGCGGGGGATTTCACATCTGCCGATGAGGTACGGGAGATATGTGCGGCGCGTCTTCCCGCATATCAGATGCCGTCCGTTATCGAAATTATAAAGGAACTTGAAAAGAACGCTTCGGGGAAAATCAAAAGAACATATGCGCCCGTGTCACGGCAGTCAGAGAGAGGTAAGGACATATGAATTCGGTGATACAGGAGATTTTTACATTGCGGGAAGGGAGGCCGTTTGCGATAGACAGACGGAACAGAAACCGTTATCGCATAGTCGTTTTGGAACCGGACGGCCGGCAAACCGCATATTATTTCGGCACGCCCGTTTATAACTGCCGTACGGGCGATATGGTGAACATCCGTTTTTCGCAGACAGCCGGCGGCGCCGTGTTTACGGGAAGCAATGCCACGGTCACGGTATCGGAGACCGTACAGATGGAGAACGAAAACGGCAAATGCGTTTTTGATTTCGGCATAAAAGAATGTATTCCCGCAAACGACGGCATCCACTGCGGAACTTTCCGTATCCGTCCCACGCTGAACGGTATTACCGTACGGGCTTCCGCAGGGGACAAGCGGACGTTTTCTTTTGAAATGGAGACGGAGTATCCCTTTAACAGCATCCGCGAGAATGACCGGTGCGTTGCGTTTATGACGGACAGATTCCGTCCTTTCGTTACAATATCCTGTATAGGCACCGTTGACGGCGCCGACGCCGTTCTGGCGCCGGCCGTTCTGGAATACCGGCAAACATCTGTCGGTCGCTACCGCTTCACGGTGTCTCCTACCGTATTTACAGGGACGGGAATGATGTTTGAAGTGAATATGTATGAACCGAAACTTTTCCAGGATACAACTGTGGAAAGCCTGCATCCGAAAATGAACAATGCGTTCGGCGGGATTGCTTTTATAGGAAACACCTCTTATTGCGGTGAGCAGTGGCTGTATACGCGGCCGGATTATGAAAAATTAAAAGAAGTGACGGAGCGACAGGTCGATCGGGTCGTCATGTGGTTGCCGCGGCATCGCCTCGGGAATGTACGGATCGCGGCCTGTGGCATACAGAGGCGGTTCTGCAGTTTCGGCTCGGACTGGCAGAACAAAGTCACCGCCTTTAACCGTATATCCACGGGAGAAAACAAAGAAAAGTACTGCCGGTTGGACATTACGGAAATTCTTTTACGGGAACCGGGCGGAACACTCGTGCCGAACGAGGGATTTATTCTGCGATCGGCGGTCAGAGACTCCGGTTTCTCCGTCATATCTACGGGCGACAGTTACTATGCGCCGGAAATATTGGCGATCATGTATCGCTGACAAAATCGTTATGCGTTGCATAGAAAGGAGAAAAAATGAATTTACAGGAATATATCCGATCGGAACTTCTCGTCCTGATCCCGGTTTTATATGTGATCGGCGTCGGCTTGCGCAAAAGCAAAATAAAAAATCACTTTATTCCGGCCATTCTGGGCGTGATTTCCGTCATGCTTGCCGCGGTCTATATTCTGGCCACGGAACCGGTGACGTCGCCGCAGGAATTCTGTTCGGCGCTGTTTGCCGCCGTCACGCAGGGAGTTCTGGCAGCGGGCGCAAGCGTGTATTTCCATCAGTTATATAAGCAGTCAAAGAAGAAGGAGTGAAGTCTTGTATGTATTGTATATTGGTGAATTTGACAACTTTAATTTATATAAATGCGATTATAATGATCGCTTTGAAAAAGTTGCAACATGTGAAAACAGAAAAGATCCGCGATGACGGTATTCCGCGTTTTTATATTACGGGTGATAAACACAGGGATTTTCGTTCGGTAAAAAAATTCTGCATAGAGAAACATACGCGCAAGTATGACGTATTGATTATCCTCGGAGACGCCGGACTGAATTATTACGGCGACGGGCGCGATGACAAACTCAAGGCAGAAATATCCGCGCTGAATATAACGATTCTGTCTTTACAGGGCAACAAGGAGAAAAGACCGCAGAATATAGAAACTTACGGAATCCGGAATTTTTATGGCGGGAAAGTGTATTATGAGCCGCAATATCCCAATCTTTATTTTGCGAAAGACAGTGAGGTATATACTTTTGCCGGGAAGAAATATATGGCCGTGGGCGGTGCAAGCAGTGTAGACAAATTCTATTGCATGGAAAAAGGACTTCCGTATTTTGAAGATGAAATGCCGGACGACGCGGTAAAAGAACAGGTAAAGAAAAGACTTCGCAGTGAAAAAAACGAAATCTACGGTATGCTGACGCATACGTGCCCCATGCGTTATCTTCCGCGGGAAATGTTTTTGTCCGTAAGGCGTCCTTCCGGTGCCGGACGTCAAAAGAAAAAACAGAACGAAGGCACGGCATTTGTACCGCATATCGACCGCGGAACAGAGGAATTTCTTGAGGAAATAGAAAATATGACCGACTATTCCGTATGGTATTGCGGTCACTATCATGTGGACAAGTCCATAGATAAAATTCACATGATGTACAGGAAAATCCGGCAACTCGACGCCTTTTCCGCAGAGGAACGATATGAATGACATTCTTTATGCGATGATGACGCCGGTTTCGTGGATATTCCTTGCCATAGTGGCCGGGTGCTTTCTGGGAAAGATAAAAATATGCGGTATTTCTCTTGATCTGTCAGGCGTTTTGCTTACGGCGCTGGGGATCGGGGCAGTACTTTCCTGTTTCAGCGGTGAAAACGCAATAGATTTTTTCGATCGGTTGCGTTATGCCGCGAAGATGTATTCCGCTCTCGGCACGGCATTGTTTACGGCGGGGG
>CAJLXA010000051.1 GCA_905210485.1 uncultured Eubacteriales bacterium
TGCGAAGAATCGTCCTGTCGTTCGTTTTGAGAAGGATTGTTTGTAGTTCCGCCGCTGTATTTCAAATAATCCGTTCTCCCGGATATAATAGGTATATTCCGCATAAAAGAAGCGCAAAAACAGAAAAACCGAAAGCGCGGCGCCGATAAAAAACAAAATCTGTCCCAGAAGCGCCTGGATATTAAACACTTTCATTACAAGCCCCGCCATTGCCAGAACCAGTGTCAGCGTAACGGCAGTTTTCTCATTTTTCTTGCTGTTTTGCGGCGTAAAACGAAATTCAGTCATAATTTTCCTCACGGCGCGACAATTTATAATCTTTCAGAGGATAATCCACGCGCTGTCCCGTTGTTTTGTAAATTTCATAACTTTCATAAAGTACGATACTGCCGAAACGTTTTTCGTCCGTATATCCTTCCTCCGTTCCCCGGAGAAATATATCCACGCGCATCCATACAGCGTCTTGGAAATCCACGTCTTCAAACACCAGTTTCGCATAACGGTACATGAGAAAACTGTCGGTGCGGCAGGCGTCGCGGTTCAATTCAAAACGGCGATAAAGCCCGTTCTCGTCCTCGGTCTCGTAAGAAACGAGAAGTGAAAACGAAAAGAGATCCAAAGGATCGTCATCGGCAATGTCCGTATCATAATACGCGGCGATATTGGCAAGCGAACTTTTATTGTAGCGCAGCGTCGCCTGTAATTCTCCGTAGGCCGGTACGCATTGCATGTAGGCGGCAAAAAAATTCCCTTTTTTCGCGTCGTCATAGGGCGCCATCAAGTCCTGTGTATAAACGTGAAAGTTGTCTACTTCGATAGACTTTGCTTCTTTCATTTTTTCGGTAAAAACAAAGTCGGTAACGTTTGAAGGATAATGATCGGCGATGGCAATGCGTGCAAAAACCAACGCGATAAACGCAAATATCAGAAATACAATGACGCTTTTGAGTGTAATTTTCAGCGTTTTCATGAATTCCTCCGTTTTTTGTTTTGCTAAAGATATTGTACACCTGTTTTTCTGCTTTGTCAAATCATTTTTTTCGTTTTTTGTGAAAAAATCGTTAAAAATCTCTTGACAATCAAAGACGAAAAGTGTATAATAACGTAGACGCGAAAAGGAGGGATTTCATGAAACTGGATTTAAGAAATCTGCTTGCCGGCGAATGTCGTGTACTGCCGATTGACTTTTCCCTTGTTCCCGCCGCATCCGCCGACCCCGTAAGTTCGCTCTACAATGTCACTTTCACGGAGCCTTTGCATGTGCATGGCGAAGTGGTGAACAACGCGGGTTATATGCGCATGACGCTTGCGCTTTCCATTTCCTTTACGGCGCAGTGCGCCCGTTGCCTCTCCCCTGTCAGCGACTCGTTTTCTTTCCGGGTGGAAAGAACCGTAGTTCCGTCGGGCATGCTTCAGAACATCAAAGAAGACGCCGCCGATGACTACGCGGTAACGCACAACGGCTTTCTTGACATGGACGAAGAACTTCTTGAACTTCTCGAATTGGAGTTTCCGACAAAATTCCTGTGCCGGGAAGATTGCAAAGGACTGTGCCCCAAATGCGGCAAAAATCTGAACGACGGGCCGTGCGGTTGCCCCGAAAAAGAGATTGATCCGCGCATGCTTCCCTTGCAAAAACTTCTGGAAGAACTGGAAGCAAAAGAAGCGAAAGAAAAAAACGAACCGCAAAATTCATAAAGTTATTAAAACAGCGTATTTACGCGAAACAATAAGGAGAATACAAACATGGCAGTACCGAAGAGAAAAACTTCCAAAGCCCGCAGAGACAAACGCCGTTCCAGCGTATGGAAACTGGATGCACCGAGCATCGTCCGTTGCCCGAAGTGCGGCGAATACAATCTTGCTTACCGCGTTTGCAGCAACTGCGGCAGCTACGACGGCAAACAGATCGTAGAGATCAAAGAAAAGAAAAAGGCATAAATACACTTTTTCATCGGAAAAGGCGCAAGCATTTGCTTGCGCCTTTTCTCTTTTTACTTTTACGCGATGATCAAAACGGTCAAAAATCATTTTCTGTCGAGACTGCCGTCGCCTCCCATCAGCGCTGTCATCTCCTCGATACGATCCAGAGGAAAAGGCGGCGAAGTCAAAGGTTTCATGGCAATACTCATCAGTTTCATCGGGTTATCGTCCGCCGCCACGCGATTGGAAGCAAGTTTCCCGCAAAGGCGGCAACGGTGAATGATCGCCCATTCACCGCCCTTACGCACCCAGACCGCCACCGGCTCCATAATACCGCCGCAATCGGAGGCGCGGTCGCCGGGTTCCGCATCAACATGCAGACTGGAAAGGCAGTTGGGGCAATGGTTACGGTGGTCGCTTCCCGCATTCTGCGGCATGCAAAGCCGACCGCATACTTTACAGGTAAAGCTGTCGTTACAAGGATGTGTTTTATAATAACCTTTTTCAAATGTTTTTCGTTTGTTTTCTCGATTCATGATAGATTCTCCTGAAAAATGTAAGTGATTCATTTTCCGGGAGGAATGGCGTGTGAAATTTGCCGGACCTCCCGGTCACTTCACACAATCCGATGTTACATTACAGAATTTCATGCAATTCTCCGTTTTTTATTTTATTTTTTTAAAAGTTACCGTTTGCGCTTTCATGGAAATTTTCCCGACTGCAAACCCATACGTCGTCAGTTCCTTTTTTGCTGTCAGAAACGAATGATTCAGCGGTATGCCGACAATGTTTTCTATGTCGGCAAACGTCAGGGTCAGATCGTCTTCGTTCCGCTTTGATATAAAATCCCACAGCGGTTCATATTTGCTCATTTATCCTCTCCAATGCCTCAATATCTCCGGCCTGTATCGCCGCCATATGACGTCCGATCCGCTCTTTATCCCAATCCCACCAGCGTAGATTTTCCAGTTTCTGTACGGTGTTTTCGTCAAAGCGCCTGCGAATGGGTTTCGCCGGGATTCCTCCGACGATCGTGTACGGAGGCACATCTTTTGTCACCACGGCGCGCGTGGCGATGATGACGCCGTCCCCGATCGTCACGCCGGCAAGAATCACGGCCTCGTATCCGATCCAGACATCGTTTCCGATGATAATATCTCCTTTATTGTCCCATGCCGTTGCGATCGACGCCGGGTCTGCGGGAAGTTCCCATTCTTCAAAAAATATCGGAAAAGGATAGGTGGACAAACTGTGAAGCGCATGATTGGCGGCGTTGAAAATAAACTTGGCGCCACAGGCGATCGAGCAGAATTTGCCGATTATCAATCGGTCGTGGTTACACTCCGGATAATGATAAAGCACGTTATTTTGCTGAAAATCGCGGGGATCGTTCACGAAATCATCGTAAATCGTATAGTCCCCCACCGAAATGAACGGATCGGTAACCACATTTTTAAGATATACCGTACTGCGCCCCATGGAACGGGGGTAAATCTTCTTTCCGGAAGTCATAACTTCATCTCCAATCTCTTCAAAAAGCAATCAATGTGTGCGTCCAGCATGGAAAGCACACCCTCTTTGTTTTCCACACTGTCATACATACCGTAAAGCAAATACATCGGCCCGTAAAACGAAAGCGCAAGTTGCATCCCCTCCTCCGCAGAACCGACCATATTACGGAAAATCGCGGCCATATACAAAACCGGCCCGTCCGAAAGATACTGACTGTATAGTCGCTCGAATTCGGGGTCGCGATATTGTTCCAAAGTCAACATTCTGCGGAAAGCGGACGGAAAGGATTCGGTTGTCCAGTAACGGAACTGTAATTTGCTGTATTCTCCTATTTTCCCAAGAAATTTTCCGGGGAATTCTATTCCCTGTACGGGATTTTCCTCCGGCATATCGTATGCACGCGCACGATTTGCGTCGGCGTCTTCCATTTTCCTTAATATACGAAACAGAATTTCCTGTTTACCGCTGTAATGCTTATATAACGCCGCTTTGGTAATACCGAGGCTCTGTGCAATGTCGCTCATTGACGTTCCGGTATAACCGTTGCGCGCAAAAAGCGTAAGCGCCGCATCGAGAATCCGTTCTTTTCTGTCGCCGGCCATTGTTTTCCGTCCTTTCAATGAATTGCATGCCAAAACAGGCTTCCCCGCTTCCGAAAATACGCAATTTAAAGGAAAACCGGCACTGTTTTTTCTTGTCCGCGCAAAAAACGTTGCGCACATTTTTGCCATGAAGCGAAAGGTAACCGTTCGGTAACCATTATAGCAAAAAAAACGTACCTGTCAAGTCAAAACGAGAATTCTCTGCATTTTTCAATGTCACCCGAACGGAAAACAAGCCGCCGAGATTGCGGATAGATAAAAAACGAAGTCCGGCATTGTCGGACTTCGTAAACTTCGGAAAAAGAATGGCTATGCGGATATTCAGCGGAACAGCGCGCCGTATATCGCGGACAACGCGGGATACAGCATGTCGTCTTCCACGCCGATATACAAACTGACGCTTTCGGGCGCATGCGATAAATACAACAAAGGAATCCCCTTGTCATCAAGTGCGCCCGAAACGGCGGCAATATGCCGCGCGGAAAGCACCCCCACCACGGTGACAAGCGCCATGTGATCTTTGAAACGCACAAGATCGGCGTCGATGGCCGCGGAAAGATGCGCGGCCAGCCCCTTACGGTTTCCGTCACCGTCAAGACCGCTGACGATCAATGTGACCACGTCGGAAGACAAAGCGATCTGCTCCGGCGTCAGGTTTTCCCTTTTCAGCACGCGTAAAACTTTTTCGTATGCATTTTTCTCATGGTTAAAGCAATCCCGCTTGACGCCTATCAGGAAAAAACCGCCTTTTCCTGCGATACCTGTAACATGGATTTTTCCCACTTTTTCATCGTCATCAACATATGTGCCGCAGTCATTTGGCGCAAAAGTATTCATGATATGAATAGGAATAGACGCGCGGCGAACGGGAAACACGGCGTCTTCATGGAGCACGCTGGCGCCGAGGCGCGACATGGCGCGCAGTTCCCTGTAGGATATATGCGGTACCGTTTGCGGATTATCTATCTGGCGCGGGTCGGCGGCATAAACGCCGGAGACATCGGTGAAATTCTCATATACGGTCGCGCCGATTGCTTCGGAGAGAATGGCGCCGGTAATATCCGAACCTCCCCTTGAAAACGTATGGATTCTGCCGTCCGTCCCCATGGCATAAAAGCCGGGCACAACGATTTTTTCCGATTTGCGGAAAGCGGCCCGTACAGCGTGCCGGGTCTTTTCCACATCCGTATATCCGTCCTTGTCGAGAAAAAGCAGATCCGCCGCGTCAAAAAAAGAAAAGCCGAGTGCCTTTGCAAGCATTTTCGCCATCAGATATTCTCCGCGCGACACCAGATAATCATCATATGGATTTTTCTTATATTTTTCAGAAATCTTCCGAAACGTTTCTTCCGTCGGATACGAAACACCGAGTTCCGACGCTATGGCGTAAAAGCGCGTTTTCACCTCCGCATACGACGGACTGACCTCGCTGGTTTTCCATTCCTCGGCGGACATATACAGAAGATCCGTCACTTTTCCGTCACCGGGAAAACGTCTCCCCGGCGCAGACGGAACAACAATCCGCCGCTCTCCGTCCGCCTCTATTAAATGAAGTACCTGTCGCACGGCGTCCGCCGTAGCAAGCGAGGTACCCCCGAACTTACAGACTTTATATGGCAAGCGTGCCTCCTTTCTTCTTACCGTTATCAGTATAATCGGAAACCGATCGCCGCGTGAACCGCCTACATACCGCACTTTTTCCGGAAAACCGATTGCTTTTTCCGGAAAAAAATGATATACTGTAAAAAACCAATGCCCATAAAGGAGAAAAAATGAAAGTCTATCCGAAAAAAATCACGTACTACGTCGATCCCGAAAACGGTAACGACGCCGGACGCGGCAGTAAAACTTCTCCGTTCCGCTCGCTCGCCGTAGCCGCGGAAACCATAAAAGGCAAAATGCAGCGTTCGGAAGAAGAAGGCGCGTATCGTATCGTTCTGCTTCCCGGTGTTCACCGTCTCGAACAGCCGATCGTATTTGATGGGGACAACATAAAAGCGCTTGACTATACCCTGACTTTTTCCGGAACAAACGGCGCGGTTATTACTTCCGCTGTGCCGATCGACGGAAAAGAATTTGTCAAAGTCGACGAAAGACCGTATTACCGTTACACACTGAAAGAGGAAGAAGGAACGCCGGATTTCCGCGACTTTTACTGCAACGGCAAACTTGTCTCGCTCGCCACCTCCGGCTATGAACGCGTTATGACGCGCTCCATTCCGAACGATAAGGATCGTGCCGCCAAAGAAAACGAAGTTCCGAAACTGTATATTCTGCAGGAAGCCGTCGAAGGCATCGACGAAGACAGCCCCATGCCCCTTGAACTGTGGATAAAAGTAGAGTGGCAGCTTCATGCCGTCCGCATCGTGAAAATAGACAAAAACGATACCGTCGTCGATGACAAAGGACAAACGCTTATCGCCGTCACCGTTCATGAAGACGACTGGCCCTCCTTTGTCCGCGGCTTCTATTCCACTCTCCGCGGCCGCTATTATTGGGGAAAAAATCAACTTGCTTACCTTACGCAGGAAAACAGTTTTTTCTACGATAAAAAGAACCGTACCATTTATTTTTATCCGCCAAAAGGCGTAAATATGGAAACGGCCTCCCTTGCCTATCCCACATTGCAGAATCTCCTGGTCTTCCGCAACATCCGCAATGTAACGGTTGAGGACATCGCTTTCACCGGCACAACTTCCAACTATATCACGGAAAACGGTTATATCGCCGGTCAGGGAGGACGTATCAAAAAGCAAGGCGTCGGATTCCTGACGCATGCCGCGGTATACGGACACAATACTTATAACCTCTCTGTCGAACGTTGCCGCTTTTACATGCTCGGAACGGACGGCGTAAACACAACCGGCTGTACCGATTCCGCCTCCGTCGAACGTTCGACCTTTGAATACATCGCCATGTCGCCGATACGTATCGGCCGTTGTTCCGGGAAACTGAATACTTTCACCAATCTGAATGCCAATATCCGCATTGTCAATAACTATATCCGTCACCCCGGTTGCGTCTACAAAAGCAATGTCGGAATTCTGGTCGGCCCCGTACGCAATCTGAAAATATGCTATAATACCCTGCTTGATACGCCGTATTCCGCCATCAGCGTCGGTTGGAACTGGAGCAAAGCCACCTTTGAAAAAGGAAGCACCGTCAATATCCAGAACGCCGAAATCGCTTATAACCGCGTGGAAAACTTCATGTTCGGCATGAAAGACGGCGGCGCCATTTACACACTCGGCGGAAACAGTCCGCTTGACGATCACGAACTGTTCAACTCCGTGCATGATAACTATTGCGTTGTCGGCCCGACGACAGGCCAGAAAACGGGCGGCTACACGGTGCTTTATCACGACGGCTCGTCGTCAAACTGGCTGACGGCGCACAACGTTATCGAAACGCGCCCCGATAATCCGTCGCGCTTCTCCTATATCTCCTATCAGTCGATCACGGCACAGCAAGTGTACAACATTACCGCCCGCGACAACTATTTTCTGAACCTCGACGACGAAAATCTTGTACTCGGCAACGGTCACACAAAAGAAAAACAACGTGATCTCTTCCTGTATAAGAAGAACAATCACGTCGGTGTGACCCTTGAAACGCTCGACCGCCGCGCACGCTCCGTCATGGAGGGCGCCGGGGCCGACGGTTATCGGAAAATCCTGAAATAACAAATAGATTTTTCATTCTTCCGTAATCTATTATTTCTTATATCCGATAGACAAATATGACAAAATGCGGCGTACCGTTTTCATAACGGCGCGCCGCATTTTTCTGTATTACGAAGGTTTGCGCACAGACGGTCCGGAAGGAATATCCCAACCGAGAAACAGACCCTTGCACGCGCCGGTCAGAGAAACGATCGTATCGGTGGCTTCATTCATTGCCGCCTCGGTAAGCGGAAGATCACGCAAAAGCGTCATAGCAAACATTTCGATTTCTTTTCCGCTTTCATCGGGCGGGTGTTTTTCGCTTTTCACCTCTTTAAGCGTATAAACGCCGTACACTTTATCGGCCACGGAAGCCGCAGAGTCCCGGTCACGAAAAGCCAGATAGAATTCCACGCCGTAATATGCATAGTCGTTATACGAACTTGCGGCAAATGTCGTTACCACCAGTTTGTTATACATACGGCAAAATTCTTTTTCATTCGGGCACAGCGTTTCATATATCCGGAATTTTTCATCTTCCAGAGAAGAAAACGCAAGAGAAGCCGACCGGCCGAAAAAGCGGCGGCATACGCGCGGAAATGATTTTACGGAAGCGTCCGTATAATAATAGCAACGGACTTTTTTCTCTTTGGGAGTGTACATCATCCCGGCAAAAAACCAGTGGTGTATCGTGGCAATATAGCGGAGATCGCCGATTTTTTTCAGCATGTTTTCGCCGTCATCATAACTGTCAACCGTGAGTTCCGCAATACGGCAGGTCACTTTGCGTGCCTTGAAAAAGGCAAAATGCGAGGGCAAAGTGGAAACGGCGAAATAGTCGCCCTGCCGCTCGAAAACGGAAAACCCCACAACATCCGTATGATAGTAGAACCGCACAAGAAGATTGACCATAAAAAGAGCGATCACTATAAAGTCGATAACCAGAAAAACCGCAACGGCGCGGTTGACATTCGGGTTCATACACGCCGCCATCATCAGAATCAGCAGCGCCATTATGCCGCCCATGCAGCACCCGCTCATGATAGCCCAGAACCGGCCGACAACGATAAACACAAACGCCGCCATAATGCCGGAAAGCAAAACAAGCGACCAAAGATTTCCTGTATATGTAAGTATCGCCCATACAAGGACGATTGACAGTGCAAAGATCAGAATTGATCCCACAACACGGCGGACCTTCTCCTTTGACGACAATTGACCGAACGGAACATAGGACGAAGCCACACGGTATTTAGCCGCCGCATAAAGCGAATAGATAGGATAAAAAAGATAGAAAAAAGGCATTGATTCCCCCTGTTATCATTCTGCGGACGCCTTTACCGTAACGCAAAGCGCCGCGTCGCCGATGGCATTTTTGGCGGCATCGGCTGTTTTTTGATCGGGAAACAGACCGTATACGCTGGGTCCGCTTCCGCTCATATGAACTGACAATGCGCCGTTATCGGCAAGACGCCGGCTAAGCGAAAAAGCCTCCGGGCACTGCGGATAAATAATATCCTCAAACATATTGTATGCGGCGGCCGCAATCGCGGGAATATCGCCGCGCATAAGCGCCGCTTCCATGTCATCGCCGTAATACGGCAGATATTCCCGACTGCCGTCAAAATCGTTATAAAGTCTGTCAAGCGTTAAAAAAGCCGACGGCGTTTTTACGCTTTCGCCGCTTTTGACGATTACGAGGAAAAGCGTTTTACCGACAGTCAGAGGACGCAGAATTTCACCGCGCCCCGTACATCGGCAGGCGCCGCCCTGCAGACAAAAAGGAACATCGGAACCGATTTCTCCCGCAAGAGAGAAAAGTCCATATCTGTCCGCATTTTTTTCGTATATCTCCGACAGAATTTTCAAAACGGCGGCGGCGTCGCTGCTCCCGCCTGCAAGACCGGCCGCAACCGGTATATTTTTATCAACAGCAATATGCACTTCGGCACTGATGCCATATCGGGCAAGAAAAGCGGCGGCGGCGCGACAGGCCAGATTAGCGTTATCTTTCGGAATATCGGCGTCGCTTTCTAAAAAGATAACCGTTTTATCACTGGGTCGGCAGGAAACCGTCACGGTGTCGTACAGCGAAGTGGCAACCATAACCGAATCTATATTGTGATAGCCGTCACTGCGTTTTCCTGTAACATACAAATCAAGATTCACTTTGGCATACGCTTTTTCCGTTGCCGTCATTCTCATTTCCGCCCTTGCTCCATTGTTTTCCGATAAGTAAGATTTGTCTATGATTCTTTTTGCTTCGTCCGGGAATGGCATCAACTTGTATTCGCCGTTTTGCCACTGAGGAAAAAGTGCGGAAAACGCCCTTTCCTTATCGCGGATCAACCATTCTTTTTCCGACTTTTTCAACTGTTTCAACGCATATTCCAGTTTAGCGGCATGAGAAAGATCGGCGGATAAAAACAAAAGTTCCGCGCAGGTAACCGTGTGACTTCTCGTATATCGCGCGCAGTTTTTCTGCTTTTCGCAATGTTCCCGCAAGCGCCGGATAATATCCCGCGCAATTCCCGTATATAAAGAACCGTCGGCACATCGTAATATATAGGTATATGCCAGCATTATCTTCTTTTTACCGGTTCCCGATGTCCGTCCGGATATTCGATGACCGTATGCTCCAATGTATTGCGCAAAGACAGTCTGTAAGCGGCAAGGTATTCTTCACGGAGAGCCTTCTGCTCCGCCGCTTCTTCGGGGGTCAGTTTTTCGGTCTTCGCCTTGCGTGCCAAAGCATTGATCCGATCAATTTTATACTGTTCCATTTTCTTTATCCCCTTATATATTGCAGAATATCGCGCGGATCGGCGAGAAGCGCGTCCGCCTTGTGTTCCGTCAGTTCTTCACGCGTACGGAACCCCCAGAGACACCCCGCGGCGAAAAGGCCGGCATTATGACCCGTGTCCATATCAACGGCCGTATCGCCGATATACAATACCTCGTCCGTCCGGAGTTGCAACATTTTCATAATATCCCACACGCCGTCGGGTGCCGGCTTCAGAGGACGGTTGTCCGTCGACCCGCGCACAAAATCGAAAACTCCCGGAAAAAACGCCTCTACAGTCGGTCTTACCGCGGAGTCGGGTTTATTGGAAAGGACGGCAAGCCGTATGCCGCGGCTTTTCAATTCCTTAAGCATTTCTTCGATATGTGCATACGGAGCGGTGAGATACAGCGGTTTTTCGTCATACATATGCATATAATCCCGATAAACCGCGTCAAAGTTTTCAGCGGAAAAAGCTCCGATCTCCCGTAACATACGTTCCACAAGTATGCGCGCTCCGTTTCCGACAAGATACTTGTATTTCTCCGTTTCAATGGACGGAAAGCCGTGCATTGCAAGCGCACGATTACCGTAATAAGCAATGGTCTCCAGCGTGCTGAGCAACGTTCCGTCAAGGTCAAATATGCAGGCTTTGATATTCATTCGCACACCATTCTCTTTCCCGGTCCGTTTTTCCGAACCGACCGATCGAAATATCCGTCACAAACCGGAATACGCGCGTTTTTATCGGCATAAACATGCCGCTCCGACAGCGTGGGACGATGTAAAAACATGCTTTTAAAATGGCGCATCCAAGTTGTATGCGATTATTATAGCACATCTTTTGAAAAAAAACAACCGTCGGGAGAAAAAAAGCACAACAGCGTATTGACAAAGAGATTTTTCTTTGTTATAATATAAATTGTTCGTGTGCCGGTGTAGCTCAGTTGGTAGAGCAGCTGATTTGTAATCAGCAGGTCGGGGGTTCGA
>CAJLXA010000052.1 GCA_905210485.1 uncultured Eubacteriales bacterium
GCACTGTCTCAACAGCCCGCCCGGCGAAATTGTAGTACCGGTGAAGATGCCGGTTCCCCGCGACTAGACGGAAAGACCCCATGGAGCTTTACTGTAGTTTAATACTGGGACTCGGTGAATTATGTACAGGATAGGTGGGAGACTATGAGATGCAGGCGTCAGCTTGCATGGAGTCGATGTTGGGATACCACTCTTGATTGATTGAGTTTCTAACCTGCGGCCGTGAATCCGGCCGGGGGACAATGTTAGATGGGCAGTTTGACTGGGGCGGTCGCCTCCAAAAAGGTAACGGAGGCGTTCAAAGGTCAGCTCAGCGCGGACGGAAATCGCGCAATGAGTGCAAACGCATAAGCTGGCCTAACTGCGAGACCTACAAGTCGAGCAGTAACGAAAGTTGGAGTTAGTGATCAGGTGGTAGTGAGTGGAAATGCCATCGCTTAACGGATAAAAGCTACCCTGGGGATAACAGGCTGATCTCCCCCAAGAGTTCACATCGACGGGGAGGTTTGGCACCTCGATGTCGGCTCATCACATCCTGGGGCTGAATTCGGTCCCAAGGGTTCGGCTGTTCGCCGATTAAAGTGGTACGCGAGCTGGGTTCAGAACGTCGTGAGACAGTTCGGTCCCTATCTGTCGTGGGCGTTGGATATTTGAGAGGAGCTAACCTTAGTACGAGAGGACCGGGTTGGACGCACCTCCGATGCATCGGTTGTCCTGCCAAGGGCACAGCCGGGTAGTCGCGTGCGGATGTGATAAACGCTGAAAGCATCTAAGCGTGAAGCACACCTCAAGATTAGATATCCCATTGCTTTAAGCAAGTAAGGTCACTTGTAGACTACGAGTTTGATAGGTCGCGGGTGTAAGCGCAGTAATGCGTTCAGCTGAGCGATACTAATAGACCGAGGGCTTGAACTGCTTCCTTTCTAAGCAGTTCTCTTTGAGCGGTTTTCTTCCTCTGCTTTGTTCGGTTTTTCAATTCGCATTTGCCATTTTTGGATTTTTGCACGGATCTGCATTACAGCGGATTACGTCCGGAGAAATCATATGCAAACTGAAGAATATTTCAAAAAATATGTATCCAATACCGTAGCCGGCACTTCCAATCAGAAATATTTCGATTGCGAGAACGGCGCGGTATCTTTTGCTTTTTATCGGGTATTAAAAAGCGGGCGCGGCGAGTATTCCTTCCTTTTCACCAATACTATTGACAGTACATTCGGCTTAAATCCGCCGACCTGCGCCAATGATTCATGCGGAGATTGGGAGGTGAATTTTGCCGTCGTATATACCGGCAGATCGGTTGAAGAAGTACTTTACGGCAAAATGGGCGGCATTCCGCTGCGCTTTGACGGTAAAAACAAAATAAAGGTTACACCCGACGCTTGCTTCTGCAGTGACGGCGTTTTGCTTGATGTTCCGGAAAACGGATACATCGGGATAAAAATGGCTTTCAAAGGTGAAAAGATTCCTTGCCATGTTGAAAACTGTATTCCAACATTCCGCGATGACGGTGACGGAATGAAACCCGATAAATACGTTCCGCTCCCTTCCATGGTGGGAATTTCACGCAAGGTAAAGAGTAATATTGTATTTTGGGGCGATTCCATTACGCAGGGCAACGGCTGTCCTACGGATTCTTATAAGCACTATACGGCAATATGTGCGGATATTCTCGGCACAGACTATGCGTTTTGGAATCTCGGAATCGGGTGCGGACGGGCAACGGACGCCGCCACCGACGGCGCGTGGGCACAAAAAGCGAAAAACGGCGACATGGTTGTCGTCTGCTTCGGCGTAAACGACCTGTTTGCGACAAACGATTATGACAAAATAACGGCCGCCTATGACAGGATTATCAATATTCTCAAAGGAAAGAAAATTATTTTTCAAACGATTCCCCCGTTCGACTTCGACGGTGAGCTGGGAGAGTTGTACGACCGCCTCAATGAATATATTTTGCATACGCTTGACAAAAAGGTTTATGCCGTTTTTGACAACCGCCCCTACCTTTCGGATTTGAAAAATCCCCGCGTGGCACGGTTCGGCGGCCATCCGAATGAAGAAGGATGCAGACTTTGGGGCGAAGCCTTGGCGGAGTTCCTGAAACAAATGCTGTGAAAATATACGTATATTTTTTAAAGTTAAAAAGGAACAGCCTTACCACAGTTCCCATAGGGAATTTTCAGGTAAGGCTACAGGTTCAGAGTCAGGCGTGGCGTTATGCCACGCCTTTTCTCTTGCTGTTTATTGGTTCGCCGTTGCGTTCGGGTTAATATCATATTTTCGTGCAATTTCGGCATGCTTTTTAATTTCCGTGATGGATTTTTCCCTGATTTAAAACACTTCAAAATTATAAATATTAAATGTTTTTGCACCGTAGGTTTCAAGCGGCAAAACTTTACGCTTAAAACCCCGCCCTGAATATCAAGTTTTCTAAATCTTAAATGATTATTGTGAAAATGATAAACCTTTGTATTTCCGTCAGCATGTTTTAAAAGTATGTCAAAATTCTTAATCAGAGTTTCCGGAAGTTTAAAGCGGTTTTCTTCAAGTCTGATGCAGCAGGGCATATTCTGATAATCACGGTTTAAATCGCTGTCAAACACTATTCTTATCCCTGTGAGTTTAAACGGTTTATCGCTGCTGTATTCAAGATAATCGCCTTCTTTGCCTTTCCAAAGGTTTTCGTCGCCGCGTTCCTTTCCGTTTATTACAATGTTGTCGCTGCAGTTTAAGTCTAAAGAAAGCTTTGAAATGCTTCTGTTTTTTTCCCGGCAGCCAACAATCCTCGTCCATAAGGGTTTTCTGTAATTTTTCAATGTTAATATTTTCTGTGTTTTCTCCGTTTAATATCATTTGCGCGGCCGCCGTTCCTACGGCCTGCCCCAACGAAGAGCAGGTTGCCATAACTCTGGAAGAAGAAAGCGCGGCATGCGTGACGCTTATATTTCTTCCTGCAAACAGAAGATTTTCAATGTTCCTTGAACATAATGCTCTGAAAGGTATGCCCCATGGCGAGGGAGCCGGATGAAATATCGTCGGATAAGAAGTTTTATGTTCGATGCCGGCGGGAAAGTGATCGTCCATTGACCACCCTCCGTAGGCGACGATGTCCTCAAAATTTCCGCCCGATTCAACATCATTCTGCGTTACCGTATACTTTCCTATATAACGTCTGCTCTCGCGTCTTCCGGGCAAAAGTCCAACCCATTCCAGCACATAATTTTCGGCGCCGTGCTCGCCATGTTTTTTTAAATGGTCCCAGACGCCGTATGCAATTTTCAGAAGTTCGTCGCGGTATTTATCGGTATCGTGGATACAGTCTCCCTCACCGCCTGTTTCTATCCACCAGAAGTTTGAAGATAAATCATGTTCGCGAAACGGAATATCTTCATCAGATTTATACTTATACGCCCATTCGGGAGGAGAAAAGGGTTGCGGTTTATCGGTTTCGCGAACCTGAAACAGGCAACTCATTCCCATAGTCTTTTTATCTGCTTTTTCCGGCTCTATACTTTCACCGAACTCGGACGACGCCTCTCTGCCGTAGCGAAATTCGGCGCCTGTAAGCGTTGATAAAATGCTGTCGCCCGAACAATCGGCAAAAAATTTTGCTTTAACGGTGTGCATTGTTTCACAGGGGGATTACCATGAAAGACCTGAGCCAAAAATTCAATTACAGTGTTTCAACATTAAGTCACCTTTTTAAAAAGCGCTCCGGAGTCAGTATAAGCGAATATATTGAAAATTTGCGACTTGACGAGGCAAAGTGGCTTCTGCAACAGTCGACCTATTCGATTGCAGAAATATCCGATTGTCTGGGATTTTGCAATTCTGCATATTTTTCATCGGTTTTCAAAAAGAAATTCGGCCTGTCGCCGAAACATTTTTTAAAAACGCCGGTTTAAACTGAATTCCATCCCGGCCATTTTTCTATAGCAAAAGGGCGCAAAGAAATTTGCGTTCTTTGACCGTATCTTTTTGACGCAAACTTAAGAAAAAAGTAAACCACCGCTAAAAGCGGTGGAATGAAAGAGTTCGGATATAAAGTTTCCTCCTGTGATATTAAAACACAGGAGGAATCGTCAGAATGACCGGCATCCGTAGTCTAGCCCAATACGATACTTTTTTTCTTTCCGTTTTTCTTTCGCGGATATTCTCTGATGCGGGTGACAAAATCGAGGTTGATTATTTCTTTTTCGCCTGAATTTTTCTCGATAAGCATACCGCCGTCGTCAATTTCTTTTATAACGCCCTGTATGTTTGCCTCATTTGAAGTAACCGTATAAACGATACAATCTTTTCCGATAAATTGTTTTGCCAATTCTTTCATATATGAATTCTCCTTCATTTGTTTTTTTCTTTTTAAAACGTGTCTGACTGCCGCGATTCTTCTTTGCTGTGTTATCCATGGGATAATTACAAGGAAAAATAATGCAAAGATTATAATAAAATATTCCATTTCTTCCACCTGCCGTTTGCCGTAAGCCGATCTCTCTTCAGGATATTTTGTTTCCTGCTTTGGAATACCGCATGGCTTCCCTAAAGTATGCCGACATATTCACTATCCAGACAAGGCACACCGTAAGGGAAGGCAGGAAGCCTATGCCCGAAACAAGCGCAAAAATAGCAAGCGCAATGGATAAAACCGTGCATACCGCATTGGTTGCGGTGTAGGCTTTGTATGCGCATTTACCGATGATGATTTTTTCCGCTTCATCGCAGTCGGAGGCCCACTTTTTCTGAAACCTCATATCATAGACGGACGCTTTCTTCTCGGGATTCATTTGTTTTGCGGTATCTACGCATTTTTGCTGAAAGAGGATTGCTTCCACCATAATAATGAAGAAAGCGGCAATGCCGATAAAAAATATAAGGGTTCTTTCCTTGTCGTCGAATATGGCAAGACCGCCGGAATAGGATGCCGCAATCAGAAAATAGGAGACGATAAAGGTTGCGCTCGTAATCCAGATCACGCAAGACAGTTTCCGGTTAATCGCGTCCGAAATGTCCTCGTTTTCTCCGTCCCACGCGCCGAGCATTTTCTTTGCGCTTCTGTAAACCGGGATGCAGATTATCGGCACGATGACCGCTATCGCAACCATAAGCCACGGAGCAATATACACGCCGAAGAACGCGCCCGCATCCTTTATAATGCCGATCAGTTTATCCGCTTCACCTTTTGCGGAACCATAACCGGAATAATAACCGATCACGCCGCCGACAACCGCACATACGATCGCAAAAAGCAAAAACTTCGGCAAGGCTTTTCTGTTTGCTTCTTTGATTTCATCGTTTTTCATTTTCTGTTTCCTCCTGTAAATAGAACACATCTTCTACCGTAACGCCGCAAACTTCCGCAATCGTCAGGGCAAGGGTGACCGACGGCGAGTAGTCGCCCCGTTCAATCAGACTGATTGTCTGCCGTGATACGCCGCATAAGCGTCCCATTTCCTGCTGATTGACATTCAGCGCGGCTCTACGCTCTTTTAACCGATTTCGCAGAATCATTCAGCACCTCCGTCCGACAAACATATTTGTCCGTATGACAATTATCTTTGTCATAATGTATTATATCCTTGTCAATGATGTTTGTCAAGAGTTTTTCGCGGAAAAAACAAAAAATAAAAAGTAATGATGCAGGAGATTACGCAAGAGACGCGGCGACGGAAAAGAAATAATCAACGAGTGCCTTTCGGACAGATAGCAAAATGCCGTTCTGTTTTCATTTGTAATTATAAAAAGGAAGTCACGGTCAAAACTGTGACTTCCTTTTATATATCATTTGATTTTGACGATTGATTATCCGCGAGAAATTTTGAATCGCTTTTGTTCGGTCTTAGGTACCCCATCACTTTTTTAACATTATTTAATCTGTCCGTTTCAGCGCGCCCGCTTTTTTATTTTCTCCTTATGAAACGCAAATCTTCAAATGGAACATTTTATAATCTTTTCAGCGATCCCATGCGAGAAGAACCGCCTCACCGCTTTCGACGATGCGGTCATTCCAGGAGAATGTTGTATCCGAGAGATTGTAAAGCAGGGTATAACGTTTGCGGTTGGCGGCTACGCAGGAAACGGCGCGAACGCCTTCCGGCAGAGCGTCAAGCGTAAGAAAAGTTTCGGACAATGCGCGTGTACGGCGGATACCGCCGACAGCCGCGGCGGCGGCAACGCGATACAGCAATTGATTTTTTTCGGCAAACGTATCGGATAGCGGCGATACCGCGATATGTACGTCGCCACCGCCTGTAACTTCAAGCGTCATAGGCGCGTCGGCGACGATTCCCAATTTGTCTTCTATATTGATATAGCGGCCGCAGTTCTGCGCGGACGGTTTCGGGGAGATATGCTTTTTTACGTCATCGTAGTAAAAAAGCCGTTTTGCTTCGGTGGGGGGAAGAGAGTAGGAAAGGGCAGAGGCAGAGGCGATGTTTGCGGGCAGGGCGGCGTGCGCTTCCTCCAGAATCAGAACGGTCTCGTCGTCGGGCAGAATGGCCATGGCGAAGGCGCTTCTTGCCGCACAGGGGGCGATATGATCGTCGGAGAAAGGGAGATCGCCGATATGAAACGTCGTTTCGCCGTATACGAGAAAACCGCCTTTGTATGTGAGCATATTATGGCGTTCGGGACGGCATAGCGTGCGACCGTCCGCAAAGACGATATGATTGAAAAGCGGTTCGGAATGGAGAAAATCCGCGCAATCCGTCGGATAGAATCCGAGAAACGGCGCGTTATCCTCCCGATAAACAAAGCCGGCTGTGCGTTGTTTTCCGGAGAGAAAAGCGAAATGGCCGTGTTCATCCTCGGCAGGATAAGATAAAGGCGAAGGTGCGGCTTCTTTGTCGCCGGTTACGCATGCTTCGGAAATAACAGCGGCGACGGCGGCGCGCGCCGCAAGGAAAATGCCGCGGTAAGTCAGGAGGGACGATCCTGTCACGGAAAGGCGGCGGAGCAATTCGCTCTCCGAAAAACCGGCATATGCGGGAACATGACGGCATAATGCAATGGCGGCAAGTTCCGGCGAAATACGGTCATCGCTATAAAAAAACGGATAGGCAATTCCGCTTGTCAGCAGGGCGTTACGGTAACGCGGCAGGACAGGCAGAAGCGCCCGGATAACCGGCATAGCCGTATCCGTGTCGCAAAAGGCGAGCAGATTAAGAAGCATGGTAATCGCGCGGTAAATATCGGGATCGAAAAGGGAATCGTTATCTTCCGTTATAACGGAGGAAAACAGAGGAGACGTGTTGCTTTCGGAAAACAGGACATCGGAAAAAACGGAAAGAAGGGAAAGAACGGTCGCAGACGCGTTTGCCGATGCCTTTTCGTTACAGCGTTTTACACAAAGCCGTATTTGTTCGCGCAGGAATTGCACTTCAGGCGCTTTTTCATGGAAGGTCAGGCCGGTATAAAAGGGAACGGCGAGGGCAAGAAAACAATAAAGATCCTCTTCTGTCATGGGAGGGAGAACAGGTGCGGAGGCGATGGAAGCGAAATACTCACCGTATCGGTTTATTGCCGAAATTGCAAATTCTGATTGACATTTATCCTGATTTTTCGACAAAGAAGACCGGAGAGCCACTGCATAAAAAAGATAGGCGTCGGCAATACGGAGGCATGGCGGGACAAGGCCGGGAGACGTACGGAAATTTGCCGCCGCATCAAGGATACGGGATAGCGTATTATCGGGATCCGTGGGCATGACAGGTTCTCCTTTTGTTATTTCAGTCCGAGCGCACGCTCGTCAAAGTCGTAATGGCTGTTACAGAAACGGCAGTCGCAGGTCAGAATCCGCGGTTTTTCCTCCGCAGTCTGTTCGTCGAAAAGCGTGCGCAGATCTTTTTCTCCGACTTTCAGAAGCGCCTGTTTCATGCGCTCGCGCGAACAGGTGCAACGGTATTCGACGGTAAGTTCGTCGAATAGGTCGTACGGTATATCTGCCAAGGCAATGTCGGCAATTTCGCGGAGCGATTTTCCGTCGGCGAGATATGAGGAGATTCCGGCGAGCGCGGCCGTGTTTTCCTCCAGTTTTTTGACGGTTTCCTCCGCGGCGAAAGGCAGGAGCTGTATGAGGAGACCGCCGGCCGCAAGACATTCGCCCGACGGCAGAATACGGACGCCGAGCGCCGTGACGGTAGGAATCTGTTCGCTTTCGGCGAAATACTCCGTGACATCTTCGGCAATTTCCCCGCTGATGAGGTTGACGGTACCGGTCATCGGCGTTCCGCTTCCGGTATCGCGCACGACGTACAGACTGCCGCGCCCTACTGCCGCGCCGACATCAAGTTTGCCGTTCTTTTTGCGGGGCGGATCGGCTTTGGGATTTTCAATATAGCCGCGGACGTTGCCGTAATAATCGGAAACGGCAAGAAGTTTCCCGGCAGGGCCTTCTCCGTTTATCCCGATCGTCAGGGAATCGTTTTTTTCACCTTGCAGACTGCCGATCATGGAAGCGGCCGTCAGAAGGCGACCGAGCGCGGCGCCTGCCGTCGGTGCGGTTTGATGGATCGCGATAGCGCGATTGACGACGGCGCAGGAATCCATGACCAGAATACGTGCGCTTCCGTCATGCGTCATACCGCGCAGAATTTTGGATTCGTTCATTATTTTCACTCCCGTAATATGTAGTAAAATGTAATTATATAGTTACATTTGCGGCTTTATGGCGCGTGCTGTATAATAAAGGCGAAGGCTCGTATCGGTGGGTTCCGTACCGTTTATATCCTGTGCCACGGAGAGAAGTTCAAATCCGCTTTCGCGCAAAAGACGGCGGACGGTTGCGTCCTTGTACATTTTTTCACGTTGCCATTCCTCGGAACGGCGGTAGAGGCCGTTTCTTTCTCGGGTAAAAAGCGTGATGGAAAAATCGCACAAGCCGCTTTTTTCGTGGTAGGCATTCTGCCATGCGCAGACGGTTGCGCCGCATTCGTAAAGATAGGCGCGGTCGCCGTACACGGTGCGGAATTTATATTCACTGTTGAGATCAAAGAGGAAGAGACCGTCCGGTGCGAGATAGTTGTGAACAAGGGATAGCGTTTTTCTGAAATCGGCGGTTGTTGTCAGGTGGTTCATGCCGTCGAGACAACAGACAACGGCGTCTACGGTTCCGTAAAGTTCAAATGCGGTCATGTCCTGGCAAAGATAAAGTATCTTCCCGTAAAATCCCTCCCGCATGCTTCTTTTCTGCGCGGCGTCGAGCATTTCGGGGCAGTTATCCACCCCGGTCATGTCATAGCCGCGGCGGGCAAGCGCGAGGGTCATACTGCCCGTACCGCAACCGAGGTCAAGTACGAGTGATGTTTTTGTTTTTTCGTAACGGCGGAATTCCGATACGTAGAAATCCGCCCATTTCTCGTAATCAACGCTTCCGTTAATGGCGTCGTAGAAGGGGGCGAGAAGCGAGTAAATGGAATTCATGATTCAGTGACCTCACAAAAATTATGACGGAGAATACGGTCAACGACCTCGTCGGGGGCCAGTCGGTCGGCGGCGTAGGCACGCCGCAGGAGCGCCGGCGGGATATAGTCGTCGAATTTATCATAGATCGGCATTTCGTCTTTTCCGATAAGACTTTCGGGATCAATGCCTTCCTTTTTCAGTTTATTGGCAATCTTCGGAAACAGTTGCGTAGCCGTGGCCTTTGTGGCCTTGAAAGTGATGAAGCAGCACCCCTCGCTTTCCACATCGGCGATGCCCAGTTCCGCGGCGTATTTTTTCAGGAAACGGCGCAGGGTGCGGAAAGCACGCGTACCGAGCCAGGGGAAAAGAACATAACTCTGGCCGCCGATCGGAATAAGGAGATGTTTGTCCATGCCGGTGTTTTTCGAAAGATGGCGCGCTTTGTCCAAACGCTTGGCGGCGTTCGGCAAAAGATAAGGGTAACGTTTTTCCGAGAGGAGTACTTCCCGCATTTTTTCGAGAACACGCGTATGGATCTCGCCGCTGTCGCCCGGCCACGAAATTTCCATTTTACCTTCCACGGCGGTGACGAATACAAGGCGGCGCGACATGTCGAGTTCGTTCACTTCCCACACGCGCCCGGCAAGGGCAAAACGGTCGCCGACGGGCGGCGGATTGGTTATGGTTCCGATCTCGTCGGAACCGCAACGGACGGTGTAATCTTCGCTGTCTTTGAACACGGCGTAAAAACGGAAATTGTTTGTCAGACGTTCGCCGGCAAGCCCGACGATAAGTCCCTTTTCTTCGGTCATTTCCAGATAATCGTTTTCCACCATGGAGAGGAGAAGCGCGCGGTAGTCCTCCCGGTCAAGATGAGACAGCGGCGGCAGGGATAAGACGCGTTCGGCAAGGGCGCGCGGCGTAAGTTCGCCGGAAGAGGCAAGGATGGACAGCGTTTGGTGAAAGGCAAGAGAAAAGGGCAGTTTTTTTTCGCGCGGCGGTTCGATAAAACGTTCGCCCGTATACAGTTCGACAAGCGCGATACCGCGGAGAAGCCCCCACGGGATCAGGTTCGGAAGAGGTGTGTTCGGAAGCGGCATCTCTTCACGGAAAAGCATGATCATTTCGGGAGGATCGCCCCGTCTTCCGCTGCGGCCGAGGCGTTGCAGAAAGCCGGAGACCGTCGTCGGTGCGTCGACCTGCGCCACACGTTCAAGACGTCCGATGTCGATGCCGAGTTCCATGGTGACCGTGGCGCAGGTCACGGCGCGGGTGACGCTTTCGTCTTTCATGATGCGCTCCGCGTCTTCGCGCAGCGCGGCGGACAGGTTGCCGTGGTGGATATGGAAAATATCGTCTTCGCCGCGTTTGCCGGCGATCTGGCGTAATGTGGCCGTCACATATTCGGTTTCCTCACGGGAATTGGAAAACACAAGCGATTTTTTGTCTTTTACGGCGGCGTAGAGAAATTCATATCCGGCGTCGATGGCGGCGCGCTCCTTATTTTCTTTTGCCGGCGCCTTTTTCGGCGCATTTATTTCAGCGCCCTGCGCGGCGTCCGCCGCCATCAGGGAAGCGGCGTTTGCCGCCGCGTCGGCTGTCGCCTGATCGCGCGCGGCATCGCCTATATAGAAATGTTCCATACCAATCCGCCAGCGCAATTTTTCCGGCGTCGGCCGCGGACAGGCCGTGGGGCGGCCGGTGCCTGCGCCGAGCCATGCCGCGGCGCGGTCAGGTTCGCCCACCGTGGCGGAAAGGCCGATGCGGCGGGGGGGG
>CAJLXA010000053.1 GCA_905210485.1 uncultured Eubacteriales bacterium
CGCTTTTTATGCTTCGCTTCATCCCGATAAGGTTACGGTGCTACGTATCCGCGACGGTGCGGAGGAAGCGGATATTACGGTGGACGCGTCGCCCGTGCTCCTTGAGGCTATCCGCGGCCATATGTCGTGCGATAACGCTTTTTCGGAATAACACGGATTTTTATAACGAACAAACGGCAGTGCCGGAGTTATGCTTTAACTCCGGCACTGCCGCTTTTTGTGCAGAACTCACAAGTTGGATTATACCATTTTATGGAAATTTCTTCGAAAAAGTACTTGACATTCAAGGCAATATATGGTAAAATATGGAAGAAAAGCGCGAAAGATGTCGATGAACGCGCGGATAAAGACAAAGAAAAGGAGAGAATTCAGCGATGAAACACACAAAACAGTTTATGCGTCAGGCCGGTAAACGCAGGGCATGGAAAAAACATTTGTTTTTTCTTTTTGCGGCAATTTTTCTGTTACAGTGCGTTATGTTCGTCAGCTGTCAGAAAATGCCTACGATTCCACACACAGCAACCGATTACCTCGGTAACATGACTATTAAGCAGGAAACAAACGGATATTCTTACTGTGATACGAAAAGGATCGGGAATATCTGTTATGTGCGATACAAAATCGGAAACATGAAGAATTTTCCGATCTCGGACATTACAACGAGCCAGTATTACGACGGTTCTTTAAGGACGCTGACTTGCTCCAGCGAAATTATAACGGCAGAAACGGTCAGCCGTAAAATCGAAAACTCCATATCGTCTTCCCGCACGACGAGCATAACAAGTTCCGCTTCCGAAACGCTTGCATGGCATTTTGATGTGGGAGTAAGCAGGACGGAAAAGGCCGGCGTCGGCATCAAAGCCGGTGTTTTGTCGGCGGAGACGGAATTCAGTCAAACCGTATCGGCAGAGGCCGGCATGAGCAGTTCCCTGACAATAGGGCTTGAATCGACCAATTCTTCCGCGATCGTCAAAGCGATCAACGAAGGATATGAAACGACAAGCCTGCGGCAAAAAGCGGAGGTCGTAACTTCCGAATACGATATGTCACGGTATGAAACGGGGTATTGTTACAAACTGGTTCTGGCCGGAGAAATGGACGTATATCAGATCGTGGCGTTTGAAGTCGATACGGGAAAGTTATATGCGACATATTTTGTTTCCGATATTGATCCCGAAAAAACATATGTCACCATGGTTTCGTCTTCAAGCAATAACTTTGAGATCCCCGATGAACGGCGGTTGAAACCGCTCGGCAGCATTGATCTTTCCGGTATCAGTATCCCGCCGGAAGAAAAAAGAACGGAGAAGACCCTGTCGCCGATTCAGCTGCTGTATCGGAAAACGGTATGTCGTCTGGACAACGGATATGACCCGTCCGATCGGGAAAACGACGCCTTCCGTCTGAAATTGCATGAGGGATATGAGATCGGCGAGACCAGTCTTTACGGATGCGAAAAAAAGCCGAACAGCAATCAGTATATTGTGCGGAATAAAGATGAGTTTTCCATCAGTTTAAAGGTGACGGCCGATTTGTGGAATCTGCCGTTGCGCGCCGGCGCACATAAGATCAATATATCGGACGATCCTTGCAACCGCGTTGCCGGTACGAATATTTTCTCCGCTGTCGGGAAAGGCGCTTATTGGGTCAGGATATGCTATACAGACGGAACGATCGAAGAATACAACCGTTGCAATTTCCTGAACGGGCAGAATAAAAACAGCGTTATCGAATTCGTTTCCGCCGAAGAAATCGACAGTTCCCGGACGCTGTCGCGTATAGAAATCGTATTCGTGTATGAAATCTTTGCGGGCGCTCCCGGCAAAATCTTCGGTATCTGGTGGAAGAGTTATGCCAATTACCGCTGTACCGTCAACCTGTCCTTTTAATGAAGAAGAAAGCCGCCGGTATACCGGCGGCTTTCTCTAAAATTCTTTTTTCAGCGAGCGGTCAAACAATGCGCGGAGCGTTTTCTGCGGTTCGGCTTTTTCGTACAGAATACGGTAAACGGCCGTTGCTATCGGCAGGTCAAGTTGTTTTTCCCGCGCGATCTCCATCACGGCTTTGACCGTATGACATCCCTCCGCCAGTTCCGGATACGTTTCGCCTTTTACAAAGGCTTCACCGAATGAGCGGTTGTGGCTGTAGGGGGAAAACACCGTGGCTTCATAGTCTCCGAGATGACATAGACCGTATGCCGACAGTTCGTTGCCGCCCATGGCGGTGATAAGTCTTGCCACTTCCCGTGTGCCGCGCGACATGAGCGCGCCCTTGAGGGAAGTGAGTCCGAGGCCGTCCAGTATTCCGGCGGCAATGCCGATTACGTTTTTCGTGGCGGCGCCTATTTCATTGCCGATAAGATCGTTGCCGTAGTAAAAACGAATGAGCGGGCCGGCAAAAGCGGAGATCAGTTCATGTTTTACGGTCTCATCGTCGCTGTCGATGACCATGCAGTTCGGAATACCGCGGTAGAATTCCTGCACATGTCCCGGTCCGAGCCAGACGGCGATGCGGTTTTCTTTTCCGAGATAACTGCCGATCACTTGCGAGAGCCGTTCGCCCGTACCGATTTCAAGGCCTTTCATGCACAGGACAAAGGTATGGTTTTTTATCTTGTACGACTGTATTTCCCGGGAAAGTGCGCGAAGATTCTGCGAGGGAATAGATATGATGACGGTTTCGGCTTTGAGAGCCTCTTTAAGGTCGGCGGTGAATATCACCGTTTCGGGCAACGTCAGATATTCGTTTTTACGCGTTTCACGCAGTGACCTGAAATGCGCGGAATCTTTGCGGCCGTATAACGTGACCGTGTGGTGAAGCGTGTCGAGGTAATAGGCGATGAGCGTTCCCCATCTCCCGCAACCGATAACGGATATATTCATGGTTTCTCCCTTGATGCATGTGTTGCTTGCGGACAGAGGGGTCGGGCAGAAAATCCCGACCGTAGCCGTTACATCGATTATACGCTATTTTGCGGTTAAAGTCAAGGGTTACGTTTGGAAAAGAGCGGCATAAGCCTTTTGCTCAGAAGAATGGTGGCGGCGATTTTGACGGCGTCCGGCAGAATAAAGGGAAAGACGCAGACGGAGAGAACCGATAAAACGGCCTTTTCGGAGCCTTGTTGCAGATATATCATCATGTACCAGACGGTCCCGAAGAAATAAAGGACGGCAAGACCGATGATCGCGCCGCACACCATCAGCGGAACAGCACATTTTTTACGCGTGAAGAGGCCGGCAATTATTGCGGCGGGAAGAAAACCGATAAGATAGCCGCCCGTGGCGCCGAGCAGTATGCCGATACCGCCGACAAAACCCGAAAATACGGGGAGACCGACCGCGCCGAGCAACAGATATATGAGAACGGCCAGCGTACCGCGCTTTATTCCGAGAAAATATACTGAAAAAAAGACAACAAAAGTTTGCATTGTAAAGGATATCTGGCCGACCGGCAGACGGATTTGCGCCGATATTGCCAGCAATGCCGCAAATAGCGCAATCAACGTCAGATCGTGGATACGTGTTTTTGTTTTCATGTGTTGTCACCTACATTCTGCAAAACGGTTGACAATAGTATATCACGGGGAAAAAGGAATGTCAAGACGGCGAATGAAAAATATGCCGAAACTTCAATAAAAGAATTTACAAAATGCGCGGGATATGTTACAATACGTTTGACAAACGGAACTTATACCGAAAACCCGGACAGGAGAGCGTGCAAATGGACAAGAAAAATCGGGAAAATCTTATAGAAGATATAGCGGCACGGCTCTCGGGAAAAAACTATACCGCCTCCGATCTGCCGCGACTTTTACGAATGGCACTCGTAGCCGGTGAAAAAGTATCTGCGGACACGGCGGCAATTTCGGAAACGCTTCTGCGACTGAAGCCGGAGGATTACGGCGACCTGTATACGGCGATGCGCCGTGCCGACCGTAAGGCGGCGATGCGCCGGTATTCCGCCGGACGCGGAATATCGGACAGCGAATTGTTGTTGACTACCGGCGTTTATACGCCCCTGTCCGTCGCGTATGAAATGACCGCGCGCGCGTTTCTTTGTCTTGCGGACGATCTTCCGCCGGAAAAAATCACGGTTATGGATCCGGCCTGCGGCGCCGGAATTTTCCTTCTTGTCGCCTATCGTTTCCTGCGTGAAAAATATTTGCAGGCGGGCGCGGCGCCGCATTTGATTCCGCGCCGGATA
Organism: uncultured Eubacteriales bacterium; assembly: GCA_905210485.1. Classification (GTDB taxonomy): domain Bacteria; phylum Bacillota; class Clostridia; order Oscillospirales; family CAG-272; genus UBA1740. The sequence goes on from CAJLXA010000053.1 coordinate 4,204, forward strand.
TTGGAAAACAATCTGTTCGGTCTCGACCTCGACGGCGACGCTTTGATGATTGCCGCGCTGGCGCTTTTTTGCGAAGCGCGCAAAGATGATCCTACACTTGCTTTGGGAGAGATAACTTTCCATCTGGCGGTTCCGCGCGGCGCGGAACAGAACGCCTGCGGCAGTCTCCTCGGCGCCGATTGTTCGCCGTCCTGTTTTTCGCACGACGGTGAGGCATATCGGTTGCTGTGCGGTCATTATCGCATTGTGCTTCTGAATCCTCCGTACATGGGGAAGAAGGGGATGCCCCGCGCATTGTCCGATTATTGCGCCGCCCGGTATCCGGAGGGAAAAACCGAACTTTACGCGGCCTTTATTCTGCGCGCCGTGTCTTTTCTGGAACCCGGCGGAATCCTATCCGTTATCGCCATTCATTCGTGGCTGTTTCTTTCGTCGTTTGCGCCTTTAAGGCGCCGCCTGCTTACCGAAACGGCATTCCTCACGGTTCTGCATCTCGGCGCCGGCGTTTTCGGTGAACTCAATGCCTATAACGCGTTGTCTGCCGTCGTTGTATTGCAAAACAAACGACCGTCCGCGTCGCATACGATTTCGTTTTATGATGTGACGGCTTTGGAAGACGCCGATCTGAAAATGGCGGCATTGACGCATACTCCGGCCGTTTTGCGGAAACAAAACGATTTCTTTTCCTATGCGGGCGCGCCGCTTCTTTATATGCTTCCCGAACATGTTTTTGCTCTTCTCGGAAAAACGTCGCGTCTCGGCGACCTCTATCCCGTAAAGCAGGGGCTTGCCACGGGCGATAACAAACGATTCGTGCGTTTTTGGCATGAACCGGAGCCGGAACATATCGGTTTCGGAATGAAATCCTGCGCCGAAGCCGTCGCTTCCGGCAAACGTTTTTTCCCTTATAACAAAGGCGGGTATTACCGCAAATGGTACGGCATGAACGAATATGTCGTTGATTTTGCGGACGACGGACGCGCTATTGCCGAAAATCGGGACGGGGCAGGACGTCTGCGTTCACGTTTGCAGAACAGACGGTATTATTTTTGCAGCGGTATTACATGGTCACTTTTCGGTTTTTCCAATTTCGGCGTGCGTTTTAAGGAGAGCGGCTTTATCTTCGACGTCAGCGGTTCGTCCCTTTTTCCGCCGGAACGGGACGTTCTGTGTCTTCTCGCTTTTTTATGTAGCAATGTTGCCTTTTACTTTCTGTCCGCCACAGCGCCGACCGTGAATTTTCAGGTAGGGAATATTGCCGACCTGCCGGTAATGGCGGTGCCGGACGGCATACGCCCGACATTGGAGCGATGCGCCCGCGAAAATATAGCGCTGGCGCGCGCGGATTGGGACGAACGCGAAACATCGTTTGATTTCCGCATGTCGCCGCTGTGCCATGGGCAGGGAACGCGACTTTCCGATGTGCTGATGCGGTATTTGTCGCTTCGGGAAGAACGCAGGCAACGTATGCGTGAAAACGAAGAAACGATCAACCGTATTTTTATAGAACTATACGGTCTTTCAAAAGAAGTGTCGCCTTATGTATCCGATCGGGATCTCACTTTGCGCCCGGCCGACGCCGCCGAAGAGATTGAAAATCTGCTTTCCTTTGCGGTCATGTGTTTTGCGGGACGGTATACGCCCCGCGGAGACGCTGTATTCTATCCTCACGGCGCTATGGTTGTAAACGAAGCGGATATTGTCGGCAAAATGCGTGCATTCCTTTCCGCCTGCTACTCCCCGGATACTGTGGAAGAAAATATCCGGTTTATCGAAAATACGCTCGGAATGTCACTGAAAGTTTACTTTTTAAAGAAATTCTATAAGAATCATGTCAAACGTTATCAGGGGTGCCCGATCCTGCTTTTGTTGACGGACGGGAAAACACGCTTTTATTTGCCGCTTCATGATATGCCATCGGTCTGCCGCTCGCTTGACCGTCTGCCGATCGACGACGTCTGCCGGACAACTTTGCAGGAGATATGCCGCACCGTCGATCCCGATGACGGGTTTGCCGTCAATCGTGAAAAGTTTTCGGCGTTTCTTGTTTAATTGTGATAAGCGGAACTTATCGACAGTTTCTACATTATATTATATAGCGTAAACTGCTTTTACCGCCGGGGAAATGCAAAAGATTTTTGTTTTTGAACAATTATTTTTTGCATTTTTTCATTTTTGTCCATTCATTTTTTTAATTGTTTTACGATAATGAACTACATTTTTTCATATTTTTTGAATTATCTGTGAAAAAACTATTGAAATTTTGAAAAAAGCGTGTTATAATGCTGTTTGTATTTTCATTACATTCTCTGGAGAGTTCCAGCCAAAAGGACGCCGAAGGTTTAAGCGCGTTTGCGTGATATCTCAGGCAAAAGGACAGAGTTTTTATCACTTTCTGTTTTGGGTCGAATGTAATTCGGCCTTTTTTGTTGGTTTCTCAATTTTAAGAAATGAAGGGGGTGGATTGTAATGAAGAAACTATATGATATCCTGAACTGGATCGACGGCAAAATACTCTGGGGCATTCCGATGATTGCCGTTATTCTGTGTTCCGGTATTTTTCTCACTGTACTTCTGCGTTTTCTGCAATTGCGGCGGTTCGGCTTCTGCCTGAAGCACACCATCGGCGATTCTGTGAAGCAGATGAAGAAAAAAGAAAAGAAAAGCGAAAATCCGAATGCTATTTCGCCTTTTGAAGCTTTTTCGACCGCCGTTTCCGGTACGGTCGGCACGGGAAACATCGTCGGCGTTACCACCGCGATTATTTCCGGCGGTCCAGGCGCTGTGTTCTGGATGTGGATTTCCGCATTTTTCGGCATGGTGACGAAGTATTGCGAAATCACCCTCGGTTTGTTTTTCCGCAAGAAAGACGAGACCGGCGAATATGTGGGCGGTCCGATGTATTATATTGAAAACGGCCTCGGCCGCAAATGGAAATGGCTTGCCGTTCTGTTTGCTGTGTTTACCATGCTGGCCGCCGTCGGTATGAGTTCGGTGCAGGCCGACACGATCCAGTCCACATGGAATACGGCTTTCAAAATTCCGACGATCGTCACCGCATGCGTGATTGCGGCGCTGACGGCGCTCGTCGTTCTCGGCGGTATCAAACGTATTGGTAAAGTTACCTCGATGATCGTGCCGTTTATGGCGATTCTGTTTATTATCATGGCGCTTATTCTTATCTTTGCCAATGTAACGGCCGTTCCCGCCGCTTTTGCCAGCATTTTCACTTCCGCTTTCACGGCAAAGTCGGTTATCGGCGGTTTTGCCGGTTATGGCATTGCACAGGCAATGCGTTACGGTTTTGCGCGCGGCATTTTCTCCAATGAAGCCGGTCTCGGTTCGTCGACGATTGCCCACTCTACCGCTACACAGAAAGAACCCGTGAAGCAGGGCGCGTGGGGTGTGTTTGAAGTATTCCTCGATACGTTTGTGATCTGCACGCTGACGGCGCTTCTTGTTCTGACATCCGGTATAGCGACCGACGCGGGTTCGGCAGGCGCTACCGTCGCCATGACGGCGTTTACGAATGTTCTCGGCATGTTCGGTTCTGTGATTTTCAGCATCATTCTGCCGCTTTTCGCTTTCTCGACCATTCTTGCATGGGCGGTCTACGGCGGCAAGGCGTGTCAGTATCTGTTTCGGAATAAGATGGCCAAAACGGTCTTTAATATTGTGTTTACGGTTCTGATCGTTGTGATGGCCGTTATTACCACCCTGGGAGGCGACGGACTCGGCACCGATTTTGTGTGGCTGATCTCGGATATGACCAATGCGCTGATGGCGCTTCCGAATATCGTGGCTCTGGTGGCTCTCGGCGGGTTGACGGTGAAAATCACAAAGAACTACTTCGACCGCAAGGCGGGGAAGGACATTGAACCAATGCTTTCCGCCTATCATGATATGAACGAAGAACAGATTCAGGCTTTGCACGAAGAAGAGGAAGAAGAGCAGATGGCTCTCTGAGAAACCACGGCAGGGGCGTACCGCCTCTGCCGTATTTCTTTGGTGTATATCCACAAAAAGACCGTTCCATACGCTTTTCTTTCGGAAAAATTGTCGAATATGAAAAAATAGTCGGAAAAGTGTTGACAAAGCGGTCGTAATAAGCTATAATGTGAATAAACATACAAAATTGCCTTGGATAGAGGCGCGGATGTCATCAGTACCCGGTATACGGCTTGTCATAGCCGCGGGGAAAGGGGCAGTCGCCGAAACGGGAAGCGTATGACAGCGTTTCTTTGTTGGGGTCACGGAGAATATGCGTGGCACTGTCACGAAAGTGGAGAGCTATCACGGTTATGATACGTATTTGCTTTTTATTTGCGATACTGTTTAGCCTGTGATACTATCACAGGCTTTTTTGTTAAAATTTTTAAGGAGGATTCTGTAATGAAAAGAATTCTGACGTTTGTTCTCGCATGTGCTATGTCTCTCGGCGCTTTTTCCCTGATGTCCTGCGGCGGCCGTACCAAGGTCGACATTTCCGGCGCGAAATCGATTGCCGATCTGCAAGGCGCCTACATCAGCGCACAGGTAGGTACTTATCACGAAATCGCCCGTAAGCAGATCCAAGATGTAAAGGGCACTGTTTACAAAGATTTTGACTCGCTTCTTGCCGCTTTGAAATCGGGAGCCATCGACGGATATATTGCCGAAGAACCGACGGCGTTTGTCAACTGCCTGAAAGATACGGAACTCGGATATATCAAACTTGTGAATAACGAAAACGGCTTCACGGCGACGCCTGACGATACCGCCGTTGCTATCGGTTGCAAGAAAGATTCCGCCCTTGTTGCCAAGATCAATGCGGTTCTTGCCGGCATTTCGAGTGAAAACAAAACGGCGCTTATGAACGAGATTTTCGACGCGAACTCCGGCAAAACGGTGACGGCTTACAGCGTTTCCAACGATGCTCCGACCGCCCCTGTCGGCACGCTCAAGGTAGCGATGGAATGTGCTTACGATCCGTTTAACTGGACGCAGGAAACGGCAGAAAATGGCGCTGTGCCGATTGCCAACAGCACCGGTCTTTACGCAAACGGTTACGACGTGCAGATTGCAAAATATGTGGCCAATGCGCTCAATATGAATCTTGAAGTGTACTCTGTGGAATGGGACAGCCTGATAAACGGTGTGCAGTCCGGCACATATGACGCCATTATCGCCGGCATGTCTCCGACAGACGAAAGAAAACTGCAGCTTGACTTTTCCGATCCCTACTATTCTTCCAATCTGGTGGTCATCTATAAAAAGAATAGTAAGTAATCCCTTTGGGAGTATATAATATATGATACAATTTTTGGCGGATATAGGGAATATTTTCAAGAACTACTGGATTTATCTCCTACGCGGCGTCGGCAACACCATGCTGATTGCGCTTGTCGGTACGTTGTTCGGTCTTGCCATCGGTCTTCTGATCGGTATCTTCCGCACAACGCCCCTTCCGCGGGGCAGTGTGCTTCGTGTTCTTCACAAAATTCTCGATGTTATCTGCAGGGTATATATCGAGGTTTTCCGCGGCACGCCTATGATGGTGCAGGCGATGGTCATTTATTGGGGTTACGCCTTTGCCACCGGCGGCGAAACACTGCCTTTGTTGGCAACGGGTATCTTCATTGTGTCCATCAACACGGGCGCCTATATGGCCGAAATTGCCCGCGGCGGTATTGTTTCGATAGACAAGGGACAGTTTGAGGGGGCGGCCGCCATCGGCATGACGCATTGGCAGACAATGATATATGTCGTGATTCCGCAGGTACTCCGCAACATTCTTCCTTCCGTAAGCAACGAATTTGTCATCAACATCAAGGATACTTCGGTTCTGAACGTTATCGGTGTGGCGGAACTGTATTACTATGCGGCCGTCATCAAGCGGTTCAATCTGCAGATATTCCAGAACTATGTTGTTGTCTGTATTCTGTATTTCATTATGACTTTTACGATCACAAAACTTCTGCGCTATCTGGAAAAGAAGTTGGACGGAAAAGAGAATTATACGGTTTTCGGATCGCAGTCCGATCCCGAGGCGGAAATTCATATTGATACGAGAGAGGTGATCCCCAATGACTGACAGCGTGATTTCGCTTTCGCATATCAGCAAATCATTCGGCGATCACAATGTTCTGGTCGACATCAACTTTGATGTCCGCAAAGGGGAAGTCATCAGTATCATCGGAGCGTCCGGCTCCGGGAAAAGCACGATGTTGCGTTGCATCAATCTGCTCGAAACCATGTCGGACGGACAGATATTCTTTCACGGGCAGGATATTGCCGACGAAGATTTCAACAAGTCGGAATACCGTGCCAAGGTGGGAATGGTGTTTCAGAGTTTCAATCTTTTCAACAATATGACGGCGCTGCAGAATTGCATGATCGGACAGATGCGGGTGTTGCATCGCAGCCGGGAAGAGGCCGAAGAAACGGCGCTATCCTATCTGGATAAAGTCGGTATGACGCCGTATATTCATGCGAAACCGCGTCAGCTCTCCGGTGGACAAAAACAGCGCGTGGCTATTGCCCGGGCGCTTTCCATGAATCCCGAAGTTCTGCTTTTTGACGAACCGACAAGCGCTCTTGACCCCGAAATGGTCGGTGAAGTTTTAAACGTCATGCAGAGTCTTGCCGAGGACGGACTTACCATGATCGTCGTTACCCACGAGATGGCCTTTGCGCGGGACGTTTCTTCGCGCGTGATCTTTATGGATCAGGGGCTTATCGAAGAAGAAGGAACTCCGGAAGAGATTTTCAATCATCCGACGAGCAAGCGTACGCAGGAATTCCTGAAAAGATATTTCCAGTCATAAAAAAACCGCACACTTCCGGTGAAGTGTGCGGTTTTTTCATCTGTAAACGGTCGCCAGGACGCACATCCATCTGCATCCGCACCTCCATTCT
>CAJLXA010000054.1 GCA_905210485.1 uncultured Eubacteriales bacterium
CGCGTAGCGGATACCGTCCGCCGTAAAAGAACGCGGCAATGTATAGTTACCGTGTACGTGACCGAAATATACGCGGCGTATACCGAATTCATGCAATACATCGGTAATGGCGGGAACGGTAAGGCCGTTATACACGGGCGGGAAATGAAGAAAAACGAGCATTTCTGCGTCGGGCGCGTTCTTTTTCAATGACAGTCCCGTTTCAAGCGAAAGACGAAGCCGCGCGGCCTCGCGTGCGGTCATCTTTTCATAATCGGTATCCTTGGGAATTTTTTCGGCGCCGGGATCGGCAAACCAGCCGCGCGAGCCGCAGAGGATGAAATTCTCCACATGGTAAGCGTTGTTGTACAGAAAATCAATTCCGGAAAAGCCGTGTGCGGCAAGGAATTTTTCCGTTTTGGCCATGGTCGTCCACCAGAAATCGTGATTGCCTTTGCCGAGAATCTTTCTGCCGGGCAATAAATTCAGAAATTCAAAGTCTTTTTCCGCATCGTTCAGGGTCAATGCCCATGAAATATCGCCCGGAACCACCACGGTGTCGCCCGGTTCCACAACGGCGTTCCAATTGTTTTTGATTTTGTTTGTGTAATCGCACCAACGCCGCCCGAAAACCTCCATGGATTTATCGGGATCGGCCATCGAAAGGTGCAGATCGGCCATAACGTAAAGGGACATTGTTTTTCTCCTGACATGTATAAAACGGAAACGGCATGCGCAGAATAGAGGCATACCCGAATTTAAGGAGGATATAAAAATGGAACACAAGAATAATTGCGAAAATCATCCCTGCGAAGAAAAGCGCATTGACGGTATTGTCTGCGATGCAAAGCATTGCATGTATCATGACATGTCGAACAATTGCTGCGCCGGCAAGATTGCCGTCGGCCCGGCAAGCGCACAGAGCTCCGGCGAAACCGTTTGCGCCACCTTTAAACCCCGCGAAGAGTAATCATTTTTTCGGATTTTCGGCAAAGCGAATGACGGAATCCGTCATTTCCTGAACGGAGATCACATCGGAAAAACGCATTTTGCGCGACGCAAGGTCGGCAAGAGCATAATGGATAGGCACACCTGTGTAAGAAGAAAGAACGGAGGGCGCAAGGAGGGCATCGGAGGGTTTTTCTTTTCCGAGAGCCGCATATACGTCGGCCGCGAATTTATACGGGCTTGCGGTGGAAGCGACGAGAATTTTTCTCTCGCTTCCGCTTTCTTTTTTGTAACATTCGGCCGCATAATAACCGACGGCAGTATGTGTATCCATGAGATAGCTTTCACGTTCGTATACTTCCCGAATGGTGGCGCGGATTTGGTCCTCAGTAGCGAAATATCCGCAAAAATCGGAGGAAATAACGGAAAATTCTTCGGCAGAAAGCGTATAGCAACCGTTTTTCGCAAGAGATTTCATGTACGCCGCGGTTTTTTCGGGACCGGCGACAAGGTAGAGCAGACGTTCAAGGTTGCTTGAAATCAGGATATCCATGGACGGCGAGATGGTAGCGTGGAAAGGACGGTTACGGTCATAAGTACCCGTTTTGAGAAAATCGGTAAGGACATTGTTTTCATTGGAGGCGCATATGAATTTTCCGATCGGCAGTCCCATTTTCTTGGCGAGAAACGCGGCAAAAATATTCCCGAAGTTACCGGTGGGAACCGCAATGTCCACCTGTTCACCGAGCGCGATTGCACCGCTATTCACCATATCGCAGTAAGCGGATACATAATAAACGATCTGCGGTACAAGTCGTCCCCAGTTGATGGAGTTGGCGCTGGAGAGAAATACGCCGTGTTTATTGAGGCGTTCGGCAACGGCTGCATCGGAGAAAATACGTTTCACGCCGTTCTGGGCATCGTCAAAGTTACCGTCGATGGCGGCGACATCCACATTTTCTCCTTCCTGCGTCATCATCTGCAATTTCTGCACGCGGCTGACGCCGGATACGGGATAGAAGACTTTGATGCGTACATGCGGCACGTCTTTATACCCCTCAAGCGCCGCCTTTCCGGTATCGCCGGAAGTGGCAACAAGAATCAGCGCGTCACGCGTTTCATTGGTTTTGACCAGTGCGCGCGACAAAAGACGGGGCATGATCTGAAGCGCCATATCTTTGAACGCCGCAGTGGGACCGTGAAAAAGTTCCAGAAGCGAAATGTCGTTTTTCAGCGGAACCACTGGGGCAATACCGCCGCGGAATTTTTCCGCGCTGTACGCCGCACGGCAATCGTGAAGCAGTTCTTCGGCCGTGTAATCGGTAAGGAACAGACCGAGAATTTCTGCGGCACGGGAAGGGTAATCCATCTTTGCAAGGCGTATGATATCCTCTTTTGAAAGGGACGGAATGGTTTCCGGCATGAAGAGACCGCCGTCGGGGGCGAGACCCGTCTTGATGGCTTCGGCGGCGGAGACGCCCGCACCGTTTTGATTTCTTGTACTTTTGTAATTCATATCGGTATCCTTTTCTTTGAATTTTGCTTTTAAACTTTTTTCGTCAGAATGTATTTTTCGGTGAAACGGCACAGATTGCCGTAAAAAATATCGTCAAGAAGCGTTTCGTCCATGCCGCGTTTTGCAAGGTATTCGCGGAATTTCGGAATGTCCGCAACAGTGGAAAGGCCGTCCGGAAGAACGTCCACACCGTCAAGATCGCATCCGAGCGCAAGGGAATAACGGCAACCGTGCGTAAGGAAATAGTCAATATGGCGGTAGGCGCAGTCGAAGTCTGCTTTTCCGTCTTCTGAGAGAAAAACGGGGTACAGATTCAGACCGATCACGCCGCCGGTTTTGTTTACGGCGTCGATCTGACCGTCTCGGAGATTGCGGGAGTGAGGATTCAGAGCATAGACAGCGGAATGGGAAGCAACAACGGGGCGGTCATATCCTGCCGATAATGTAAAGATGTCATCGGCCGAACGAACCGAAGCATGGGAAATATCCAGAACCATGCCGCGGGAAAGGGCATCGGCAAGCAATTTTTTACCGAAAGGCGTAAGGCCGGCATCGGTATTGTGCGAGCCGCCGACGGCGGTTTCTCCCGACCAGAGCGGGGTCAACAGACGAACGCCGTATTTTTCGGCTACAGCGGCGCCGTCCGGTATAACGGAGAGGATTCTGGCGTCTTCAATTGTCAGAACCGGCGTGATATTTTCCGGCAGATGCATAGTTTGATAATATTCGGCTGTTTTGATGAAAAGTTCGTATCCGTCTTTATCGGAAAGTTCCGGCGCGGTGAAAAGTGCAAAATATTGAATCACTTTCGGATAAGAAGCCAAAGCGGAGATCGGATTCTGAAGTTTATTTTCCGGCGTTCCGGCATAAAGACATGTCAGCGTATCGCAATGGAAATCGGCATAAGGAAAAGAATACATAATAGGATCGTTAACCTCCCAAAAAGAATCTTTTTATTGAGATATAGCAGGGCAGAAGAAAAAGGACGTCAGTGGAAAGCGTCTTCGATAATATGTACTTCGAGAACTTTCATACGGGAAAAAAGTCCGCGTCCGAGATAGACCTCGGCAACGTCGAAACGGATTTTTCTGTTTGTGGGATGCGCGCTGAGATAAGCATATGCCGCCTGCTTCAGAGAATGAATTTTGTCCTGCGTGACGGCCGAAGCGGGAATACCGAAAAAGGGATTGCTTTCCGGAGTTTGCGTCCGTGTTTTGACTTCAATGAAAATCAGTGTGTCGCGGGTTTCGGCGATCAGGTCGATTTCATGCCGGCCGGCACGGAAATTGCGTGCGCAGATATGCGCGCCGTGACGTCTATAGTATCGGGCGGCCTGTTTTTCGCCGTAGCGACCGATCACCTGTTTTTCCGTTTCGGTATTTTTCATTTCTTTTCGTTCAGAAAACCGAGAAAGCTGCGACGGTGAATCGGGCACGGGCCATATGTACGGAGAGCTTCCATGTGTTCTTTTGTACCGTAACCTTTGTGTTTTCCGAAACCGTATTGCGGATAGTTTTCGTCGTCTTTTATGCAAAGGCGGTCACGCGTGACCTTGGCAATAACCGACGCGGCGGCGATCGACAGCGAGAGCGCGTCGCCTTTTATGACCGGAACGGCCGTGACGGGAAGATCACGGGCAATGTTGCCGTCGACCAATGCAAAATCGGGCGGCGTTTTCAGATTTTCCACAGCGCGGCGCATGGCCAGCATGTCGGCGTTCAGTATATTCAGGCGGTCGATTTCTTCGGGTGACGCCATACCGACGCCGACCGCAACCGCTTCGCGGAGAATGACGTCATAGAGCATATCGCGTTTTTTCGGAGTCAGTTTTTTGGAATCGTTAAGACCGGGAATCATTACGTCAGGCGGCAGAATAACGGCCGCGGCGACGACGGGACCGGACAACGGACCTCGCCCCGCTTCATCAATGCCGCAAATAACTTTGTAGCCTTCTGCCTTGTATTTTTCCTCAAATTCAAAGTTCGGCATCGTATTCTCCCGGTGTTTCAAGTGTGATTTTTCCGATTTTTCCGCCGCGGAATTCGGTGAGCAGCATATCGGCCGTACGATCGGTGTCGATCTCGCCGCCGGCTATCAGCATACCGCGCTTTTTTCCGATAAGGAGAAAGAGTTCTTCTTTCGTGACATCGCGGATCGCGTCATCGGTCAGTTTATATCTTGCCGTCAGAAGGGCGGGATAACGTGTACGGAGACGGTCGCAAAGTATGGCGGCAATTTCTTCCGTTGCGAGAATATCGTCTTTTATTGCCCCGGTAATAGCGAGGTTTTCGCCGGTTTCCCGCCGGTCGAAGCGCGGCCAGAGAACGCCCGGCATATCCAGAAGATCAAGACCGATTGAGGTCGGCACCCATTGTTTATTGACGGTGACGCCCGGACGGTTTTCCGCCTTTGCTTTTTTGGCGCCGGCAAGACGATTTATCAGCGTGGATTTGCCGACATTGGGAATTCCCACGATCATCGCTTTAAGACGGCGGTTGGCCATGCCTTTTTCGGCATAGCGCGCGCATTTTTCCTTCAGAATCGTGCGTACCGCGTCGCTGATCCTATTGATACCGTCGCCTGTAACGCAATCGGTAAAAAGGCTGTTTTCCCCTTTGGCTTTATAAAAATCAAGCCATTTACGCCCGTAAGCGGGGTCGGACAGGGAAGATTTGTTATACAGCGTCAGAAGCGGTTTTTCGCCGACGATACGCTGTATTTCGGGATTGCGGGAACTGAAAGGAATCCGCGCGTCCGCAAGTTCAATAATGATATCCACATCGCCGAGACATTCCTGCATCATGCGCCGTGTTTTGGCCATGTGGCCGGGGAACCACTGTATTGTCGATGAGGGCATAGTATCTCCTCTCTTTATTTGACGGTGCCGAAGCGTGAAAAGGGGCTGACGCGAAGGATCACATGACCGAGGACGGTGCGTTCGTCGATAAAACCGAAGTAACGGCTGTCAAGAGAATCATTCCGATGATCGCCGAGGACGAACAGTTTTCCGTCCGGTACCGTGTAATCGACGGAAAGGCGGATAACGCCGCGTGTAAAATAGGTATACGGCATATTATCCGTGAAGACATAATCGTCGGCGATTTTTTCACCGTTGACATAAATGCCGTTCTGTTCCATGCGAACAGTGTCGCCCGCGGTGGCGATCACACGTTTGACAAGGGCGTTTTCATGTCCCGTTTCGGCCTGAGACTGAAAAACGATGATGTCGCCGGCTTTCGGCGAATAGAACAGATCGCTGATAAGTAAACGCTCGCCGTCCTGCAAGGTGTTTTGCATGGATTTCCCGTCCACAACGGTCTGCCGCACAAAAAAAGAAAAGAGAATGAGGACAAGCGACATGGTGATGATAAATATTTCGAGAAAGTCAAAACTGTCGGAACGGAATTTTCCGGGTTCCGATGTTGTTTTCTCATTGTTTTCCATTAGGAGCACATCTCCTTTATTCGATTTTTTTACGATATGGTTTCCGACCGTTGTCCCAAAGCGGGAAAAACGACGTATAGAAACGATAAAATGTACAGTACTTATGTAAGTATAACACATCTTGACGGCTTTTACAACAGAATTTTTGCGGCGAATACAAAATTTTCCGAAAAATCACCCGCATTTTCGGAAGTTGTCGGCAATGATGAAAAAGTATATGTCCGTTTTCGCAAAAATTCTTGAAATAAATGCAATTTTGCCCGATATTTTTTTAAAAACCTATTGCAATCCGAGGAAGAATATGCTATTATTTATATGTTGCGCCCGTGCGCAACGGATTCAGAACAGTCCTCTGCGAAGCTCTGCATGAATGTTCGGTATGAAGGAGGAGCCTATTATGGATAAAATCCAGGCTTTTGTCAATGAGCAGCTTAAGACCGATCTTCCCAAGTTTGAAGTCGGCGACACCGTTGTGGTTCACAACAAGATTAAGGAAGGTTCGAAAGAGAGAATTCAGCTTTTCGAAGGTACCGTTATCGCAAAGCGTAACGGCGGCATTTCCGAGACCTTTACCGTAAGACGTGTTGCTTACGGATGCGGTGTTGAAAAAACCTTCCCGCTCCATTCGCCCAATGTAGCGAAAGTCGTCGTCGTCCGCGAAGGCCGCGTACGCCGTGCGAAACTCTTCTACCTGCGCGATCGCGTCGGTAAGAGCGCCAAGGTTAAAGAGAAGATCTGATCTTCTCGCTCCACGGTTCGGGAAAATGAGTTGCTACGGCAACTGAAGAGGCTGTCTTGAGAGAGACGGCGAACGTAAGACGCGCGGCGATTTTTTCGCCGGCGAAAACGAAAAAGCGGGCACAGAGACCGATTCCCGGTATCTGTGTGCCCGTCATTCGTTTTTCGGTTTCTTTTGTTCGGCGGCGCTCGGAGACGGCCTTTTTCCGTTCAACCCATACTTTCGGGGAGTTTTTTTCCGCCGAGCAGATGAAAGTGCAGATGCATAACGCTTTGGCAGCCGTCCTCTCCGCAATTGGTGATGACGCGGTATCCGTTTTTAAGGCCGGCTATGGCGGCAATTTTCGGAATTGCGGCAAAAACGGCGGAAACGGCGTCCGCATTGTCCGGATTCACATCGTTCGCCGAAGCGATATGCGTTTTCGGCACGATAAGAATGTGCACCGGCGCCATCGGATGTATGTCGCGGAAAGCGTACACCTTTTCATCTTCATACACTTTTTCGGACGGAATTTCTCCCGTAATGATTTTACAGAAAAGACAGTCCATGATTATTACCTCACTGAAATTCAATTTATGACAGCCGCGGAATATGTCCGTACGGCTTAAAATGAGTATACCATTTCAACGTTGAAAATGCAAGAGAAAGGAGAAAAAACATGACGGAAATCTTATCTTTACCGGATTATCCCGCTACCGATGACGTTTTTTCACGCCTTGTACGCGAAACGCGCCCGATCGTTGTTTACGGTATGGGAAACGGCGCGGATAAGTTGCTTGCGCGTTTCCGGGAGTACGGCATTACCGTGGCAGATTTTTTTGCAAGCGACGGTTTCGTGCGCGGACATTCCTTTCACGGTAAACGCGTTCTCTCGTTTGCGGAAATCCGGGATAAATACCCGGAATTCTGCATTGTCCTTTCTTTTGCGACCAATCGCGAAGACGTGCTGATGTATCTTTTGGATCTTGACCGGCGTTACGGTATGGTTATGCCCGATCTGCCCGTTGCCGGAGACGATACGTTCAATGCGGCTTATTATAATGCGCATTTTTCCGACATTGTCCGCGCGTATGACCTTTTGGCGGACGATGAATCCCGCGCGCTCTATTCTTCCGTTCTTCATTATAAACTCAGTGGCAATATCCGCTATCTTTCGGAGCATACGGTTTCTCCCGCCGATTGTTATGCGCTTTTTCCGACGGAAGAACTGAAAACAGTGATCGACTGCGGGGCATATAACGGAGATACCGTGCGCGAGTTTTTAAGCATAAATCCGTCGGCGGAACATATTTATGCTATAGAGCCGGATGAGAAAAATCTGAAAAAACTCTGCCGCTATCTGGAGGAAAACGACCTTTCCGACAGGGTGACGGCGGTTGGCGCGGCGGTGTCGTCACACAGCGGCACCGGAATCTTTGCCTCCGGCGGCAACCGCAATTCCACATTGTTCTGCGGTTCATATCAGAATAAGGAACGGGCGGTGCCCCTCATTACGGTTGACAGTTTATCGGAAAACATACATACAGACTATCTGAAGTATGATGTCGAAGGGGCGGAAGCGGAAGCGCTCCGCGGTTCGGAAAATACCGTACGCCGCGACAGACCGTGCATCACGCTTTCGGCATATCATCGGAACGAAGATATTTTCGCGCTTCCTTTACAGCTTCATGCCATGGCGGACGACTATTTGTTCTACTATCGCCGTACGGCCTGTCTTCCGGCGTGGGAACTGCGGCTTATTGCCGTCCCGAAAGAAAAAATCCGACAGAAAAGGGAAGTATAAATGCCTGAACTTTTATCGCCCGCGGGCAATTTTGAAAAACTGAAAGCGGCCATTCGTTACGGCGCGGACGCCGTATATCTATCGGGAAAACGGTTCGGCATGCGGGCCGCGGCCGGAAATTTCAACAATGAAGAACTGAAAGCGGCGGTAGAATATGCCCACGCGAATCATGTCCGCGTATATGTGACCCTGAATGTTATGCCGCGCACGTCCGAATACGATGATCTGCTCATCTATATACGGTATCTCCATGAGATCGGCGCCGACGCGGCGATCGTTTCCGACATCGGCGTTCTTGCTCTGATCCGTGAAAACGTGCCGGATCTTGAAGTGCACATATCCACACAGGCATCGGCAGTCAGTGCCGCTACCTGTCGCGCGTATCATGCATTGGGAGCAAAACGCGTGGTGCTGGCGCGGGAACTGACGCTTCGGGAGATTGCGGAAATTCGCCGCGATACGCCGCGTTCTTTGGAACTGGAAGCGTTTGTTCACGGCTCCATGTGCATCGCATACAGCGGCCGTTGCCTTCTTTCCCAGCATTTCACGGAGCGTGACGCCAATCGCGGCATGTGCACGCAACCGTGCCGCTGGAATTACCGTGTTCGCAATGCGGTATACGAACTTGTCGAAGAAAAACGTCCGGATATGCCGATTCCGATAACGGAAGACGGCGGAGAAACGTTTATCATGAGTTCAAAAGATATGTGCATGATCGAGCATATACCCGAGCTTATGGAATCCGGACTTGACAGTTTCAAAATCGAGGGGCGCATGAAAAGCGCCTACTATACCGCCGTTGTCACCAACACTTACCGCATGGCGATGGACGCATACAGCCGTTCGCCGCAGAATTATTGCTTTTTGCCGGCTTACGGGAGGGAACTGTCGAGTGTAAGTCACCGCGAATATGATACAGGTTTCTACTTTTCCGACAGTCATACCGACGCCAAATCGACATCCGACACGGGATATTTGCGTGAAAAAGCATTTCTCGCCGTCATACTGTCCTATGATGAAAAAAACAAACGTGCTTTGTGCCGTCAGAAAAACAAAATGACGGAGGGTGAAAATATTGAACTATTGGTTCCCGGAAATATCGGTATGCCCCTGACGGTTTCGGGTCTCACCGATACGGAAGGAAATCCGATTTCCGATACGCGACACCCGGAAATGCAGTTCTGCATGGATATGCCGTATGCGGCAAATCCAGGAGATATACTGCGCGGGGGATAAGGAGGCAACTTGCGGGAAACGATCAAGGCATTACTTCTCGGACTTTTGCAGGGAATTACGGAATGGTTACCCGTCAGCAGTACGGGGCATATGCTTCTTTTCAATACATTCTTTCCGATGGACGTCTCCGAAGAGTTTCTTTCATTGTTTCTCGTAGTGATTCAGCTTTTTTCCGTATTTGCCGTCGTGCTCTATTATCGTCGCAGGCTTTTTCCGCCGATGCGCGGCAAAACAAAAGCCGAAAAGAAAAAATATGTTCATCTTTGCCGCAATATTCTTATCGGTATTCTGCCTGCCGCTGTAGCCGGTTTTTTTCTTGACGATCTGATTGAACGGGTATGTTATCGCCCCGAGATCATTGCTTCGGCTTTGATTCTGTTCGGCGTAATCTTCCTGTTTCTTGACAAAAAGTCAAAAAAGCCATTGTATACCTCGGCAGAAGATCTGAGCGCGGGTTCATCATTTCTTGTAGGCATATTTCAGACAATGGCGCTTATTCCGGGTGTTTCCCGTTCGGGCGCAACCATGGTCGGCGGCATACAGGCCGGTGCCACGCGCGAGACCACGGCCGAATTTTCCTTTTTCCTATCGATTCCCGTCATGATAGGAGCTTCGGGATTGCGGGCGGTAAAATACTTTCTGACGGGGGATCGTCTGACAACGCAGGAGATTTTCCTGTTGGCGGTCGGCGGTATCACCGCCTTTCTCGTTTCGCTTGTCACGGTACGCTTTCTATTGGATTTTGTGAAAAAACACGGTTTCTTTGCGTTTGGCGTTTACCGTATTCTTCTCGGATTTCTGGTTTTCATCTTGTTTCTGCTTATATAAAAAGCGGCG
>CAJLXA010000055.1 GCA_905210485.1 uncultured Eubacteriales bacterium
CCCCCTGCCAATACGGCGGCCAGAGCATCAGCATGACGCATCTTGCGCCTTTTGTCGATGTCAGCCGTAAACGTATTTATAAACAGGTTTCGGAGGAACTGGCCGATCTCAATGTCACCGAGGAAAAGATCGAAGAAATCACCGAAAAACGTTTGCTGGAAGAAATCCGCAAAGGTGTTCAGATGATACAGTATCAGGTGGTAACGCTGATGACCACGAACGGACAGGCTCCGTTTGTAACGGTTTTCCTGTATCTGAACGAAGCCCGCAACGAGCGCGAGAAAAAAGATCTCGCCATGGTGATCGAAGAAGTGCTGAATCAGCGCTATCAGGGCGTAAAGAACGAGGCCGGCGTATGGATCACACCTGCTTTCCCGAAACTGATCTATGTTCTTGAAGATGACAATATCAAAGAGGGAACGCCGTATTTTTATCTGACGAAACTTGCGGCTAAGTGCACCGCAAAACGTATGGTTCCCGACTATATTTCCGAAAAGATCATGCTCGAAAATAAAATCGACAAAAACGGCGAAGGGCATTGCTATACCTGTATGGGTTGCCGCAGTTTCCTTACTCCTTATGTGGATAAAGACGGGAAACCGAAATATTACGGCCGTTTCAATCAGGGCGTCGTTACGGTGAATCTTGTGGATATCGCCCTGTCCGCTCATGGAAATATCGACGAATTCTGGAAAATTTTCGACGAACGTATGGAACTTTGCCATCGTGCGCTTCAGTGCCGTCACGAACGTCTGACGGGTACGCTTTCCGACGCCGCTCCGATCCTGTGGCAACACGGCGCGCTCTTGCGCCTGAAGAGCGGAGAAGTCATTGACGAATATCTGCACGGCGGTTATTCAACGCTGTCGCTCGGTTATGCCGGTCTCTGGGAATGTGTATATGCTCTGAACGGGAAAAAACTGACTGAGCCGGAAGGCGAAAAACTCGGCCTCGACATCATGAAGAAACTGAACGAATATACCGCCAAGTGGAAAGCCGCTGAGGATATCGACTATTCGCTTTACGGCACACCGCTTGAAAGTACGACGTATAAATTCGCCAAAGCGTTGCAGAAACGTTTCGGCAAAGTAAAAGGCGTTTCGGATAAAAACTATATCACAAACAGTTATCACATTCACGTGACGGAAAAGATTGACGCGTTTAAGAAACTAGAGATCGAATCGAAGTTCCAGGCACTTTCGCCCGGCGGCGCGATCAGTTACGTTGAAGTGCCGAATATGCAGAATAATCTGGACGCCGTGATTTCCGTTATGCAATTTATTTACGATCATATCATGTACGCCGAACTGAATACCAAGTCCGACTATTGTCAGGTCTGCGGTTACGACGGCGAAATCATGATTCAGACCGATGAAAACGGCAAACTCGTCTGGGAGTGCCCGAATTGCAAAAACCGCGACCAGTCCAAAATGAACGTCGCACGCCGCACCTGCGGTTATATCGGTACACAATATTGGAATCAGGGCAGAACCGCCGAAATCAAAGAGCGCGTATTACACCTTTGATCCCGCAAAACGACTCACATAAACGTGAGTCGTTTTTGTTTTGACGGCAAAGCCTATGAATAAATATCCACCCGCATAGCGGGTGGTTTTCATTTTCGGGCATATGAAAAAGAGAGTGCAGATGTCATAACATCTGCACTCTCACTCTGTCGATCGTTCGGAGGAAGCCGATCAGAATTTTTCGATTGCAATACGGAGGCGGCGGAGGCTTTCTTCCTTGCCGATGACCTCCATAATTTCCGTGGCGCCTCCCGGCGTTACGGAAAGACCGGCGACAGCGATACGGACGCACCACATCACGGCACCTGATTTTACACCCAGTTTTTCCGCAACGGCAAGGAGCGTATTATAAAGCGCGTCGTTATCAAAGGTTTCGACGCCCTTCAGCGCCGCACAGGCGTTTTCCAGAATGGTTTTGGCGTTTTCTGTCGTGACTTTGTTCTTTTTGTTGATGAACAGATCGGTGGTGTAGTCGGGGAGCACGGAGAAAAAGGCGGTTTTTTCATCAACTTCGGAGAGTTTGTCCAGTCGCGTGGAAACGAGACGGAGCATTTTTTCTTCGTTGACATTTTCGGGGAGGACTTTCTTTCTGAAAGGGCGTACGCGCGAAAGAAATTCGTCAAAGGGGAGTTTTTTAATATATTCGCCGTTGAACCACAGGAGTTTATTGTAGTCAAAAACGGCGGGGGATTTGCTGATACCGTCGAGCGTAAAGGCTTCGCGCAGTTCGGAAAGCGTGAAGAATTCGGTTTCGCTGTTCTTCGGACACCAGCCGAGCAGAGCGATATAGTTGACAATGGCTTCCGGGAGGTAGCCGTCGTTCACAAGATCCTGAAAACTGACGGCGCCGTGGCGTTTGGAAAGTTTGGATACGCTGCCGTCTTCGCTTTTGCCCATCAGAAGCGGCAGATGCACATAAATCGGGCGTTCCCAGCCGAGGGCGTCGTACAGCAGAACATATTTCGGCGTTGAGGTCAGGTATTCACTGCCGCGAACCACATGCGTAACGCCCATCAGGTAATCGTCAATGACATGAGCAAAATTATAGGTGGGGTAGCCGTCCGCTTTCATCAGGATCTGATCTTGAAGTTCGCTGTTGTCGCAACCGATTTCGCCGAAAACGGCGTCCGTGTAGGTCGTGCGACCGCTGAGCGGCATTTTCTGACGAATGACGTAGGGAATACCGGCGGCAAGATTTTTTTGCACCTCTTCGGGCGAGAGATCGCGGCAATGACGGTCATAACCGCCGACGGCGTCCTCTTCGTGAAGTTGCTCCAGGCGCTCCTTGGTGCAGAAGCAGTAATAAGCCGCGCCAAGATCAATCAGTTTTTTGGCATATTCCATATAAATCGGCTTACGCTCGCTCTGAATATAAGGGCCGTGTTCGCCACCCACTCCGGGACCTTCGTCATAAGCGAGGCCGGTCATTTTCAATGTGGATATAATGACATCGGTCGCTCCTTCCACAAGGCGTTCGCGGTCGGTGTCTTCAATGCGGAGAATGAATTTCCCGCCGTCGTGTTTGGCAATCAGGTAAGAATAGAGCGCGGTGCGCAGGTTGCCTATGTGCATATAGCCCGTGGGACTGGGGGCAAATCTTGTTACAGGTTTCATAAAAGGCCTTTCTTTTATACAATTGATGAACAAAAGGGAAATTTATGCTTTTATTGTACCATAAAAAACACGGATAGTCAATCTTTCTTTGAAATTTGATTGACAGAAAGTTCCCGGTGGTGTAAAATGAAAGAGAACGGGGGTGACCTTTTGTTTAAAAGTGTATTTGCGAAATATGTTTGTGCGTTCGTACTGATTATTTTACTCAGTTTTGCGATGCTGTCCGCTTTGATTTCCGCCATGATTTCTTCCTTTGCCGATGAGGAAAAAGAGGAGGAAGTGACATGGATTGCCGAAAATACGGCGAAGATTTCACGCGTCGGTATTTTCGGTCTCGGAAATGAAAACGATATAGGCGACTTGACAGAGGAGCAGTGCGAAAGCCTCTCGCGCATGATCGGCTTTTTCGGTAACCGCCGTGAAGAAATGGTGGTTTTCATCACCGACGCGACGGGAAAAGTGCTTTTGTCCTCCGACACGGAAACCATAAAAACGGACGGCGTTTTACCTGCCGATATATTTCTGAAAATCAACGAAGAGGGAAAATACCGGGAAGCGGGCGTTATGCAGGGACTCTTGCCGGTGCGGAGCGTTGTCGTCGCTTATGCGATCAGAAATGACGCGGGACAACTCATCGGGACGGCGGTTGCCGCTGCCTCCACCGCAACGGAAAACGCCCTGATCGGCGTCCTTGAAAAAACGGTGCTTCTGTCCAGCCTGTGGGTCATGCTAGCGGCCATGATAGCCGCTTATTTCATCAGCGATTACATGGTAAGTCCTCTGAAAACCATGGTTTCCGCATCCAAAAAATTCGCAAAAGGGGAATTCGACGCCCGCGTGCCGGCCATGAAAGGCCGGAATGAAATATCGGAACTTGCCATAGCGTTCAACGATATGGCCGAATCACTGGGCACCATGGAAAAGACGCGCAATACATTTCTTTGCAATGTGGCGCACGACCTCCGCACGCCGATGACTACGATTTCGGGATTCATTGACGGTATCCTTGACGGAGCGGTTCCGCCGGAAAAGGAAGAGTATTATCTCCGTCTTATTTCCGGGGAAATTCATCGGTTGTCCCGGCTTGTGTCCCAGATACTGGAGATTTCACGTTATGAACCGGGAAACCGCAAATTCGTTTTCTCTGAATTTGACATTGCGGAAATGGCACGCATTATTCTTATTTCTTTTGAACAGAAAATCGACGCGAAAAAACTGGAGGTCGATTTTGAAGCGGAAGAAGAAAATATGTTTGTCAGCGCGGATAAGGACGCCATCTATCAGGTGTTTTACAATCTGTGCGACAATGCCATCAAATTCTCGGAAAACGGCGGTGATTTCCGCATAAAGATCGCTTCGGTCGACGACAAACGTCTTTCGGTAACCGTATACAACACAGGCGCCGGCATACCCGAACGCGATCAGCCTTTCGTGTTTGACCGTTTTTATAAGAGCGACGAGAGCCGCGGGCGCGACAAGAGCGGCTTCGGCATAGGTCTTTTCATTGTCAAAAGCATTATTGAAGGGCACAATGAAAAAATCACTCTTGACAGTAAAGAAGGGGAATATTGTCGCTTCAGTTTTACCTTGAAAAAGGCGAACAGACCCGATAAGTAAAAAGGAGAGGCGCATGGAACAGGACAGGATTATTCTGCATTGCGATTGCAATTCTTTCTTTGCTTCCGTGGAAATGGCTGGGAATCCGGCGCTTCGGAATGTTCCGATGGCGGTGGGCGGCAGCAGTGAGGACAGGCACGGAATCATTCTTGCCAAAAACGAGCTGGCCAAGAAGTATCACGTGGAAACAGCCGAAACGCTGTGGTCGGCCAGGAAAAAATGCCCTGATCTTGTTATCGTTCCGCCGCATTACGATGAATATGTGCGGTATTCCCACGCGGTGAATCGTATCTATCGCCGCTATACCGATCAGGTGGAAGCGTTCGGAATTGACGAATCATGGCTGGATGTGACGGGAAGCGAAAGGCTTTTCGGCGACGGTCTTACCATTGCGGAACGGATACGCGGTGAAGTGAAAAAAGAAATCGGCATCACGGTATCGGTCGGGGTATCATTCAATAAAGTTTTCGCCAAACTCGGAAGCGATTATAAAAAGCCCGACGCCGTGACGGTTATCAGCCGTGATAATTATAAGAAGATTGTGTTTCCGTTGCCGGTAGAAAACATGCTTTTCGTTGGAAAAAGTACGGCAGAAAAATTGCACAGTTACAATATACGTACGATCGGAGAACTTGCGGAATCCAGTCGTCCCTTTCTTGTCACGCGGCTCGGAAAACTCGGCGGCATGATACACGATTATGCCAACGGCCGGGATATGTCGCCGGTCGCTTCGCTTTCCGATGAGGAGGAAATGCCGAAAAGCGTCGGCAACGGAATGACTTTCCGCCGCGATCTTGTTACAGCCGATGAGATCCGCGTCGGTCTTATCTCGCTTTCGGAAGAGGTAGCCGCCCGGTTGCGCCGTCATAAACTGTGCGCCGCCGGACTTTCCGTAACGGTAAAGGGGGCGGATCTGAAAACCGTCAGCCGGCAAAAGCAACTGAAAAACGCCGCCGATGTCGGAAGAATATTGGCAGAAGAGGCTTTTTCTCTGGTATTGCAGATATGGACGGTCGGCGTTCCTGTCCGCTCGTTGACGGTAACCGCGATGGAACTGATACCTGCCGACGCCGCATCCGAACAGATCAGTTTTTTCGATACGACGGAAGCGCACACGGAGAAAATCGGAAAGATAGAAAAAACCGTTGATGAAATCCGTCGCCGGTACGGATATTTTTCTATGATTCCCGGCGCTATCATGGATAACGACATCGGTATTGCCAATAAAAAAGAAGATAAAAATAAAAGAAAAAGTATGGCAGAAGATAAAAAAGAGCAGGGATAGCATAATGGTCAAAGGCAGGACGCCGATATTTCCTGGAACACATCGGACGCTATTGACTTTCGGACGGAATCCTGCTATAATTTTTCCGTAATCCTGCGGATATGAATGAAACGGGTAAGGCACTTTCCCGTAAAGGAGTTTAGATGGAATATAAAGTTATCCCGGTGGTGGTTATCAAAAATATTGACGATGCGATACCTACGCTGAAAGCGCTTTGCGACGGCGGACTGCCTGTAGCGGAGATCACATTCCGTACCCCCTGCGCAGAAGAGGCGATTCGTCGCGGCATATCGGAATTTCCCGATATGTATATCGGCGCCGGTACGGTCATCAACGCCGAACAATGCCGGCGGGCGATAGACGCCGGAGCAAAGTTCATTGTTTCGCCCGGACTTTCCGAAGAAGTGGCGGTTCTGTGCCGCGATGCCGGTATTCCTTATTTTCCGGGTTGCGTGACGCCGACCGAGATCATGAAAGCCATCTCGCTCGGTATTGAAGTTGTGAAATTTTTCCCCGCAAATGTTTATGGCGGCCTTTCCGCGATCCGCGCCCTTTCCGCGCCTTTTTCACAGATCAAATTTCTTCCGACGGGCGGCGTTGACTGTGAAAATCTGAAAGAATATCTGACGGCCGATTGCATTTATGCGGTGGGCGGCAGTTTTATGATGAAAGGCGATATCGCCGGAAATTGCCGTGAGATCAACCGGATTCTTCATGAAATCTCATGATGGGCACAGTGGTAAAACTGTGAGCATACATAGGCGCCGTTTCGGTATGATGATTTTGCAGGCGGTGTGCATTGCTTTGCTTTTTACCGGTTGCGGCGGGTGCAGTCTGAATTACAGCATCACGGATGCCGATGGATTGACAATAGGCTACAGTCGCCTTGACGGAAACGCCTTTGTCGGCTGTGTGACATGTGCGGCAGAGCAAACGGAGATTGTGATTCCCGACGCGTATAATGGTTTGCCGGTCACAAATCTCGGCGGTTATTTCGGGCGCGGTGTTCCGACGCCGTTTTATATTGAACCGCCGATTGCAGAGGATAACGTTTTCTGTACGGATAACAGTGAAATAACGGAAAGCGGCGCTTTGCCAAGTGCAAAGATTCTGAATCTTCGGTATACTTTGAAGATCGGAAAAAACATTAAGGATGCCGCGTTTGTCCGTATGCCGGTATGGGTGGCGGAACACGATGACGGGACGGTTACGGTTTATCGCCCGCTGGTTTATATTGAAGTCGATGCCGGAAACCGTGTTTTTTATGCGGAAAACGGCGTAATGTACCGAAAGGCCGATCACGGTCGCGTTGACGGATTTTTGTATGCTTCGGATTTTGAAAAATAAAAAGAAAACGGTTTGAAAAACAAACCGTTTTCTTTTTTACGGGTGGGGCGTTTCCGAAAGCGTAATTTCGGCACGTTGTTTTTTATTATGTATTTTCGGCGGTCTCCCGGCAAATGTTTCGCGTGTGGCGCAGATTTTATCCGCCAGACAGAGAATCATACTTTCACGGTAACGTGGAAACTTGCTTGCGAGGGGGAACATATGCGCACCGATCATGTTCCGTTCGATGTTATTGAGGCCGAAGTCCCGTTCCGCATTGCGAATGGCGCTTTTGGGGTGATAAAATGCATGGAGCGGACGGTTTTTATCCGAAACATGCCAGTCATAAAGAAAATAATCATGCAGAAGCGCGCCCCGCACGAGAGAACGCATATCCACTCTTAGGGCGAGTCGGTCGGCAATGGTGACGCACATGACGGCAACTTTCAGCGAATGTTCGTAAACGCTGACGGTTCCGTGCTGGAGAAAATCTTTTTCTTTTTGCATACCCTCGGAGGAGAGAATATCTCCGCCGAATTGCATAACGACGCGGAGCGCGTCATCTTTTTCTCTCATAACTGCCTCGAACAGTAAATTTACGGAAAAGAATACCGTATATCTGTATTATAATACCGTTTGTGAAAATTTGCAAGAGGAATTACATAAATATACCGATTTCGCGGAATACAAATAACGGAAACAAAGTGACGATCTGTAAAATATGGAACATAGCGGCAGCTATTTTGTTTCCCGATACGGTATTTATAGAAAAACGCAAGTCCGTGCGACTTGCGTTTTTCTGTCAATGACGAACAAAAAGGAGCGTCTTTTTAAGCCGAAAACAGTGTAGGCGTCCACGGGGATTTGAACCTCAAACATATAAAACATTGGAATGGGCGGCGGAGAACTATTGAAAAAAGTGGAGGAATATGGTATAACAATAAAAAACAAACAACGGGTATTGGTTTATGGAAAGTAAACGACATCAAAAATTATATGAGCATTATAAAACTGTTTTCGGCGAAGAACCGATTTTTAGTTTGAAACTGAAAAAGAATGTTTTGCCGACAGATATGAAGCCGATAACGACGCTTGTTTTTAAACCGACGGACGAAATGCCGTTTTGGAAACTGTGTACAATCGGCGCAAGCGATTATCTGATGCCCGAGCGTGAAATTGGTTGGGGAAGGAAGGCGAATCGCCGCAACGAGTATATGATGCTTATTTCGCCCGACGTCGATATTCGTAATCCTTCGGACGACGAAGACGCGTCGACGGACTGGCTATCGTTAAACTCGCTTCTTTGGGCAACTGCGGAATATGCGTTCAACGAAAAAGATAACATAACCGTTTCGGACACGCTCGATATGGGAATCGACGGGAAATACTGCGGCGCGGTGCTGTTGTTGCCCGAAATATTCAAAACGCCGAAAATCGTAAAATGCTACGTTTCCGGGCATAAATACATCAGTATATTTCAGGTAATGCCGATAACGCGAGAGTTACTGTCAAAGAAATCGAAAAAGGGGACGAACGGCATTTATTGGCTTATGGAACAGTTTTACACGCACGACGACGATTACAAACTTATATCGTCCAAACCGTTCGCAACGTTATAAAATAGGAGACAATATGAGCACAAATAGCGATAAAATGAAAAGATACGAACGGCTCGCCGTAAAAAAGCCGAAGTACTACGTTTCTATCGGCGATTTATATTCCGATGACGGCGATTTCAAAACCGCAACGATTTACTATCAAAAAGCCGTCGACAACGGCGTTTTGGCATATACTGTTCTTGGCGATACTTGGGGCTACCGCTCTCAATACAAAAAAGCGTTCGACGTTTATACGGAGGGTGCAAACAAAGGCGAAGCGGAGTGTTTTGCCCGTCTCGGATTTTGCTATGAAACCGGTTATGTAAACAATCGAGTGTTACGCCAAAGCCTCCGATTTGGGTGTCGCGGCAGCGGCAAGATCTCTCGGCGATTTGTATTATTTCAATACGCCGATTGAAGATTCCGAGATCGAAAACGTTAAAAATGCGCTGAGATACTACGAGCGTGCTTTTTATCTCGGCGACGTTCAAATCGCAAAAAAGATAGGCTTTATCTACTTAAACAATGAAGAACTGAAAGACGTTCCCAATGCCATAGAGTGGTACGAAAAGGGATTGAGCCTTGGCGAATACTCGCTTAATTTCGATTTGGCGTATGTATATCTGAACGACAGGTTTGTTCCGCACGACTATGAAAAAGGCTTAAAATATCTTGCGGACGGCGTGAAACACAATGATCCGGAAAGCCTTTATTTGCAAGCCAGAATATACGGGGACGGTTTGTACGGAATAGAACCCGATGAGAAGAAGTATGTTTATTATCTCAAAAAGGCGGTGAATCTTTGTCAGGACGACGCATTGCTTGATTTGGGGTATTACTATTACAAAAAAGGCAAGTATGACGACGCGCTCGATTGTTTCGCCTCATCAGATTTGAACGTTGTCGGATTATATTGGGCAATGGCGACAATTTATGAGGCAAAAAAGAAAGATTACAAAAACGCGCTTTTCTATTATCGTATGGCAATGGAAGATGATTATCCGGACGCTATCGAGAGAATGGCGGAAGCGTATCTCGGCGACGAACTCGGGCTTGAAAAGGACGAGAAAACCGCTCTTAAACTTTTCAAACGAGCCGCGAAACTCGGCAACGCCGCCGCGCAATATAATC
>CAJLXA010000056.1 GCA_905210485.1 uncultured Eubacteriales bacterium
ATCGTTGGAGCAGGAAAACTGGGTATGGCGTTACGCGGATTCGACGGTTTTTCGGAATACGGTATTACCGTCACCCGCATATTTGACAAAAACCCGACGGACAGCACCGTCCTGCCGATGGAGGATCTCTTCCCTTACTGTACGCTTCATCAGACGGAGATCGGCATTATTGCCGTCCCGAAAGAAGCCGCGCAGGAAGTTGCCGACCGGCTGATACAAAGCGGCGTCAGAGCGCTGTTCTGTTTTTCTCCGGCAAGGCTTACGGTTCCCGAAAACGTAACGGTTCAGTATGAGAACATTGCCCTCTCCCTTGCCCATCTATGTCAGAGAATCAAAAAATAACACATAAAACCGAGGAGGATACCATGGAAAACAAAGAAAGAACCCTTGTGGACAGCGTAGAAACGCTGGAAGCGGCGCTCGCCCGCGTAAAGGAAGCAGAGAAAAAATACGCGACCTACACGCAGGAACAGGTCGACGCCATTTTCAAAGCGGCCGCCATCGCCGCAAACCAGGCGCGTATTCCGCTGGCGAAACTCGCCGTTGAGGAAACCGGCATGGGCATTGTTGAAGATAAAGTCATCAAAAACAACTATGCCGCCGAATATATCTACAACGCATATAAAAACACAAAGACCTGCGGTGTTATCGAAGAAGATAAGGCCTACGGCATAAAGAAAATCGCGGAACCGATCGGCGTCATCGCCGCCGTCATTCCGACGACGAACCCCACGTCCACCGCTATCTTCAAGACGCTGATCGCGCTGAAGACAAGAAACGCCATCATTATCAGCCCGCACCCGCGCGCAAAGAAATCCACGATTGCCGCCGCAAAACTCGTTCTTGAGGCCGCCGTCAAAGCAGGCGCACCCGAAAACATCATCGACTGGATCGACGTTCCGAGCCTGGAAATGACGAACCTCCTCATGAAAGAAGCGGACATCATTCTCGCCACCGGCGGTCCCGGCATGGTGAAAGCCGCCTACTCTTCCGGCAAACCGGCGCTCGGCGTCGGCGCAGGCAACACGCCCGCCATTATCGACGACACGGCCGACATCACGCTTGCCGTCAACTCCATCATTCACTCGAAAACCTTTGATAACGGTATGATCTGCGCGTCCGAACAGTCGGTGATCGTTCTCGACGGTATCTACGACGCCGTCAAGACCGAATTTGCCAACCGCGGCTGCTACTTCTTGAATCCCGAAGAGACGGAAAAAATACGCAAGACCATTATCATCAACGGTGCGCTGAACGCCAAGATTGTCGGCCAGCGTGCGGAACGCATTGCCGAACTTTCCGGCGTTAAAGTCCCGAACGGCACAAAAATTCTGATCGGCGAAGTGGAAAGCGTGGAACTTTCGGAAGAATTTGCACACGAAAAACTTTCTCCCGTACTTGCCATGTACCGTGCAAAGGATATTGAAGACGCTTTCTCGAAAGCGGAACACCTGATTGCGGACGGCGGCTACGGTCACACGTCTTCCATTTATCTTAATGTCACGACCGAAAAAGAAAAACTTGACGAATTCGCGGCTCGTATGAAGACCTGCCGTATCCTCGTCAACACCCCCTCGTCCCACGGCGGTATCGGTGACCTCTACAACTTCAAACTTGCTCCCTCGCTTACACTCGGTTGCGGCTCCTGGGGCGGCAACAGTGTATCCGAAAACGTGGGTGTCAAGCACCTTATCAACATCAAAACCGTGGCCGAGAGGAGAGAAAACATGCTTTGGTTCCGCGCACCCGAAAAGGTATATATCAAAAAAGGTTGCCTCCCCGTTGCCCTTGATGAACTGCACACCGTAATGGGCAAAAAACGCGCCTTTATTGTCACAGACAGCTTTTTGTATCACAACGGCTATACGAAACCCATTGCCGATAAACTCGACGAAATGGGCATCGTTCACACCACGTTCTTCAACGTGGCTCCCGATCCGACGCTTGCCTGCGCCAAGGAAGGCACGGCACAGATGAACGCGTTCCAGCCGGACTGCATCATCGCGCTCGGCGGCGGTTCCGCTATGGACGCCGCAAAGATCATGTGGGTGATGTATGAACATCCCGACGTGGACTTCATGGACATGGCCATGCGCTTCATTGATATCCGCAAACGTGTATACACGTTCCCGAAAATGGGAGAAAAGGCCTACTTCATCGCCATTCCGACCTCTGCCGGCACAGGTTCCGAAGTAACGCCCTTTGCGGTCATCACCGATGAAAAATCCGGTATCAAATATCCGCTTGCCGACTATCAGCTGCTTCCGAACATGGCCATTATTGATACCGACTTCCATATGAGCGCCCCCAAAGGCCTTACGGCCGCTTCCGGCATTGACGCCGTGAGCCATGCCCTCGAAGCCTATGCTTCGGTTATGGCAACCGGTTATACGGACGGTCTGGCAAAGCAGGCTCTCCAGACAATCTTCAAATACCTGCCCCGCGCTTACGACAACGGTCAGACCGACGTCGAAGCCCGCGAAATGATGGCGAATGCCGCCACCATGGCCGGTATGGCCTTTGCTAACGCGTTTCTCGGCGTCTGCCATTCGATGGCGCATAAACTCGGCGCATTCCACCATATCGCACACGGTGTGGCGAACGCCCTGATGCTGGAAGAAGTACTGCGCTTCAATGCCGCGGAAGCGCCCGTCAAAATGGGCACCTTCTCGCAGTACGCTTACCCGCACACGCTGGCACGTTATGCCGAAGTAGCCGACGCGCTCGGTCTCGGCGGCAATGACGACCATGAGAAACTCGAAAATCTGATAAAGGCCGTCAATGACCTGAAAGCAAGAGTAGGCATCAAACCCACCATCAAAGACTATGTACCGGACGAAGCCGACTTCCTTGCCCGCCTCGACGCCATGAGCGAACAGGCATTCGACGATCAGTGCACCGGCGCCAACCCGCGCTATCCTCTGATAAGCGAAATCAAACAGATGTATCTCAATGCGTACTACGGCAACCGCCATTTCACCGAACCGTCCATGCCTAAAGCTTCGGATTTCGACGGTTCAAACGAAGAAAACCCCGTCAAAGCTGCTTATAACCGCGCAAGAAACGGTCTTAAGAAAGAGTAAGGAGGAGAAATTATGAAACTCGACAGAATTATTGCGGTCAGAAACAACAAAACCGTATACCGTGACGGCGACCTTTGCCTGAAAGTATTCGACGCAACCTATTCCAAAGCCGATGTTCTGAATGAGGCGCTGAACCAGGCGCGTGTGGAAGAAACCGGCCTCCGTATTCCGAAAATCCGCGAAGTTTCGGTCATTGACGGAAAATGGACGATCGTCACCGACTTCATCAAAGGCAAAACGCTGTCCCGCCTGATGGAAGAAAACCCCGATAAGAAAGACGAATATCTTGATCTGTTTGTCGATCTTCAGATTGAAGTGCAGTCAAAATCCTGTCCCCTGCTCACCAAACTGAAAGACAAGATGAACCGCAAGATCGCCGAAACCGATTTTGACGCCACGACGCGCTATGATCTGCATACGCGCCTTGACGCTATGCCGAAGCATACAAAGCTTTGCCACGGCGATTTCAACCCCTCCAACATTATCATTACCGATGACGGCACCCCGTATATTCTCGACTGGTCTCACGCCACGCAGGGGAACGCCTCCGCAGACGCCGCACGCACATACCTTCTCTTCTGGCTGGCGGGCGACATCGACGGCGCCAATAAATATCTCGACCTTTTCTGCAAAAAGAGCGACACTGCCAAACAGTATGTGCAGAAATGGATGCCTATCGTTGCCGCTTCGCAATCGGTCAAGGGCAATGAAAAAGAACGCGAATTCCTCCAGAGCTGGGTGAATGTCGTCGATTACGAATAAAGGAGAAAATCATGAAAGTAACAGTTTGTATCGGTTCTTCCTGCCATATCAAAGGTTCGCGCCAGGTCGTGGAGGGCCTTCAGTATCTTATCTCCGAGGAAGGCCTCGGAGATAAGGTCGAACTCGGCGGCACATTCTGCATGGGCAAATGCCAGCAGGGCGTATGTGTAACGGTAGACGACGCCTTTTACTCCGTATCGCCCGATACCGTAAAGGATTTCTTCGATAAAGAAATCAAAGCAAAAGTATGATATTTGTTGAAATCTGTGTCGGCAGTTCCTGTCATCTGAAAGGCGCTCCCGACATCGTGGAACTGCTCCGCAAGAACATTGCGGAGCAGCACCTTGAAGACGACATTGTGCTTTCCGGCAGTTTCTGCACGGGAAAGTGCAACCGTATCGGCGTCACGGTCACTGTGGGAGACGAGATCTGCACCGGCATCACAAAGGAGAATTTCCGCGATTTCTGGAACGATAAGATCATACCGGCATTAAAAGCAAGCGAGGGGGAATCCTGATATGGCCGACTGCCTGACCCTGAAAAAATCAAACTGCAAGAACTGCTATAAATGTATCCGACACTGCCCCGTTAAATCCATTCGTTTTTCCGCCAATCAGGCGCATATCATCGGCAACGAATGTATTCTCTGCGGACAGTGCTTCGTTGTTTGTCCGCAAAATGCAAAACAGATCGTGGACGAAACCGAAAAGGTCAGAGTCCTCATTCAATCCGGCGACCCCGTTTATGTCAGCCTTGCCCCGTCCTTTATCGCCAATTATAACGGCATCGGCATCGAGGGGATGCGCCGCGCGCTTCGCAAACTCGGCTTTGCCGACGCGGAGGAAACCGCGGTCGGCGCTTCTATGGTAAAAACCGAATATGAACGGATTCTTGCCGGCGGTGACCGCGACATTCTGATCGCCTCCTGCTGTCATTCGGTGAATCTGCTGATTCAGAAGTATTTTCCCGCCGTTCTTCCCTCTCTCGCCGATGTGCTTTCGCCGATGCAGGCGCACTGCGCCGACCTGAAACGCCGCTTTCCCAACGCCAAAACCGTTTTTATCGGCCCCTGCGTTGCCAAAAAAGACGAAGCGGAACATTATACGGGATATGTGGACGCGGTTCTGACATACGAAGAACTGACAAAATGGCTGGAAAACGAACATATCGCACTGGAACCCGATATGGACAGTACGGAAGAGAGCCGGGCCCGTTTCTTCCCGACCGCGGGCGGTATTCTGAAAACCATGGCGCAAAACGCGCCCGGTTATACCTACATGGCCATTGACGGCGTGGAAAACTGCATGGCCGCGCTTCATGACATAGAGAGCGGAAAAATCCATAAATGCTTCATTGAAATGTCGGCCTGCGTCGGCAGTTGTATCAGCGGTCCTGTTATGGAGAAATATCACCGTTCGCCCGTTTCCGATTACATGGCCGTAGCGCATTACGCCGGCAAAAAGGATTTCGACGTGGCGCAACCCGATCCTCTTTTACTGCGAAAAACCTTTGAACCTATTGAAAGGCGCAACGGTATACCGAGCGAAAGCGAAATCGCAGATATTCTTAAAAAGATGGGCAAAACCAAGAAAGAGGATGAACTGAACTGCGGTTCCTGCGGTTACAATACCTGCCGTGAAAAGGCGATTGCCATTTATCACGGCAAGGCAGAAATATCCATGTGTCTCCCCTACCTGAAAGAGAAAGCCGAGAGTTTTTCCGACTGCATTGTCAGCAATACGCCGAACGGACTTGTGGTGGTGAATGACGCCCTGGAAGTCCAGCAGATCAACGACGCCGCACGGAAGATCATGAATATCCGCTATGCTTCCGACGTCCTCGGTGATCAGATTATCCGTATTCTTGATCCGACGCCCTTCCTCAAGGTGCTCGATTCCAAGAAGAGCCTCCGTGATCAGCGCGTATATCTGGCCGAATACAAAAAATATGTGGAACAGACCATTGTTTACGACTCTACATATCACATGCTTGTCTGCATCATGCGCGACGTGACCGATGAGGAAACCGAAAAAGAGAAAAAAGAAAGCATCAGCCGTCAGACGGTGGAGATTGCCGACAAAGTTGTCGACAAACAGATGCGTATTGTGCAGGAGATCGCTTCCCTGCTCGGAGAAACCGCCGCGGAAACCAAGATTGCGCTGACAAAGCTGAAAGAGAGTATTTCCGATGAATGATCTTTGCGCCGACATCGGCTACAAAAGCATAAACCACATCGGCGAACAACTCTGCGGCGACCATGTAGACGTTGTCGAGCAGAATGAAAACTCAACGGTCATTGTCCTTGCCGACGGCCTCGGAAGCGGCGTCAAGGCCAGCATACTGTCCACCTTGACAAGCAAGATCATTTCCACCATGATGGCGGAGGGACTGACGCTTGAAGACTGCGTGGCAACCATCGCGCAGACGCTTCCCATCTGTTCCGTACGCGGCGTCGCGTACTCCACTTTCACGATTCTGCACCTTGTCGATAACCGGGAAATGGAACTGATTCAGTACGACAATCCGCAGGTGATTCTTCTTCGCGACGGGAAAAACTACGATTACCCGACTACCGAAATGAACATCGGCGGTAAAAAAATACTGAAGTCGGTCATCAAACTCACCGAAAACGACATTTTCGTCGCCATGAGCGACGGGTGCCCCCATGCCGGCATCGGCCTTGCCTACAACTTCGGCTGGAAGCGCGACGACATCGTCTCATTCATGGAGACAATCACCATTGCCGGTTACACGGCGAAAACGCTTTCCACCATGCTGATCGACGAGGTGAACCGTCTTTACGAACAAAAACCCGGCGACGACGCCACGGCCTGTGTGGTCAGAATCCGCAAACGGGAACCGATGAATATCCTGTTCGGACCGCCCGCCAACCGCGATGACTGCAACCGCATGATGTCGCTTTTCTTCTCTAAAGAAGGAAAACATATCATCTGCGGCGGCACCACTTCCTCCATTGCCGCAAAATATCTGGGAAAACCCGTAAAAGCGGGACTTAACTTTGTGGCGAGTGACGTACCTCCGATTGCTGAAATCGAAGGTGTGGACCTCGTGACGGAAGGCGTTATCACCGTCAACAAAGTGGTGGAATACGCAAAGGACGCCATCGGTGAAAACAAACTGTATGAAAAATGGGGATTCGGACACGACGGCGCGTCGCTGATCTGCCGTCTTCTCTTTGAAGAAGCCACGGACATCAATTTCTTTGTCGGGCGCGCAGTCAACCCGGCACACCAGAACCCGGATCTTCCCATCAACTTCAATATCAAAATGAATCTTGTGGAAGAACTTTCCGCCTGTCTTCGGAAAATGGGCAAACGAATCAAGGTCAGTTATTTCTGACGGAGGAATACAATGAGAAAATTTGATACCAAAGTACAGCATCTGAAATATAAAGTTCTGCGCGAAGTAGCGAGAGAGGCATGGGCGGATCGTTTACCCGAAACAGCGATAGATATTCCGAAAATGATCGTCCCCGGAAAAATCCCCACCATGCGTTGCTGTGTTTACAAAGAACGCGCCATTCTCACGGAACGCGTCAAAATTGCGATGGGCGGCAACAAAAACAATCCGAACGTCATCGAAGTAATTGACATAGCCTGCGACGAATGTCCGATGGGCGGCTATGAGGTCACCAACGCCTGCCGCGGCTGTCTTGCACACCGTTGCGAAGACGTGTGCCGTTTCGGCGCCATTACCTTTGACGAAGATCATGTGGCGCACATCGACAAAACCAAATGCAAGGAATGCGGCGCATGTGCTAAGGTCTGCCCTTACAGCGCCATTCATAACTACAAGCGCCCCTGTGAGACCGCATGCAAAGTAAAAGCCATTTCCATGGGCGAAGACAAACAGGCGTGCATCAACAACGACAAATGCATTTCCTGCGGCGCATGTGTATATCAGTGTCCTTTCGGCGCGATTACGGACAAATCCTATATTCTCAACGTCATCGACATGCTGAAAGGAAGCCACGGCAACCGCAACTATAAGATTTATGCCATTGTTGCGCCGTCAATCTCCAGTCAGTTTACCTATGCAAAACTCGGACAGGTCATTACAGGGCTCCGTAAACTCGGATTCCATACGGTGATCGAGGCGGCGCTCGGCGCCGATATGGTGGCTGAGGCAGAATCGCGCGAACTTGCCGAAAAAGGTTTTCTTACCAGTTCGTGCTGTCCCGCATTTGTCGATTACATCGAGAAGAACTTCCCCGATCTTATGCCGTTTGTTTCACATAATCTTTCTCCTATGGCAACCATCGCCAAATACATCAAGGAACATGAGTCGCATTGCAAAACCGTGTTCATCGGCCCCTGCACCGCAAAGAAAATGGAAGTGCAGAAAGACCGGGTAAAACCGTATGTTGACGCGGCTATGACTTTTGAAGAATTGCAGGCGCTGTTTGACAGTCGTGACATTGATATCACGACGTTGGAAGAAGACGTTCTCGACAACGCTTCTTATTTCGGAAGAATCTTTGCACGTTCGGGCGGCCTCAGCGACGCGGTTGCCGAGGGTCTGAAAGAACAGGGACTGGATTTCCTTCTGAAACCCTGCGCCTGCGACGGCATTGAACAGTGTAAGATCGCGCTTCTTCAGAAGAGCAAAGGAAAACTTGACGCCAACTTCATCGAAGGTATGGCCTGCGTCGGCGGCTGTATCGGCGGCGCCGGTTGTCTGACACACGGCGAAAAGAACAAGGCTGAAGTCGATAAATACGGAAAAGAAGCATTGGAAAAATACCGGTCAGAACATCCGGATCTGATTCTTCTCGATGTCATGATGCCTGGATACGACGGGTGGACGGTCTGCCGGGAAATCCGCCGGGAATCGACTGTACCTATTATGATGCTGACGGCGAAAGGTGAAGAAATAGACCAGCTATTTGCCTACGATCTGGGTGTCGATGAATATATAACCAAACCTTTCAGCCCCAAAATTCTCGTAGCCAAAATAAAAGCGCTGCTGCGCCGCGTACAGGCTGAAGAAGAACAACCCCAGGCGGCTGAAGGTGTATCTATTGACCGAGATGCCCGTCAGGTCGTCATCGATGGCAAAAACGTTGATCTCAGTCCGACAGAATATAAACTGCTCAACTATCTCATGACCAATGCCGGCAAAGCGCTGAGCCGCCGCCAGATTCTCAATAAAGTCTGGAATTATGAATATTACGGCGATCTTCGCACGGTCGATACGCATATTAACAGACTGCGCATTAAACTCGGTGACAAAGGATATGTCATTAAAACCGTACGTGGTTACGGGTACCGTTACGAAGCGTCGAAATGATGAAGATATCACTGCGCAAAAAAACATGCTTTTTCCTTGCTGCCTTTACGATTTTGTCGGCGCTGCTGCTCATGCTGGCTATCGGGATAGGTTTTAAGACTTTTTATCTGGAATACAGGAAGGACACACTTATATCTATGTCCAAGGATATCGGCCGCATGTACCACGAAGCCGGGACCGATAATGCAGAACAGTTCGACCGCCTTAGCCAGCAGAACAGTTCTGTCATTTATATCGTGGACAATCAGCATCTTGTGTATTCGTCCATGCCGAACCGGAAAGCTGTACTGGGAAGACCGTCATTCAAGGGACAGCAGGAATTTACTGCCCCAGGACTGAAAAGGCTCAATCCCGATAGGGAAGAGCAGCCGATGAAAGAGCCACGGCATGTCACCATCATGCGCAAACTGTTCAATGGCGAAGCCTTAAGCCAGGATGAAACTAATGAAATTTACATTGACGGCCGGGACGATCACATGCGATTCATCAGTTATATCTATCCTGTAGACGAAGACCGTAATAGTTACGTTATTGTTTCCCAACCGCTGGAACCACTGGAAGCGACCGTTGTCGTCGTGCAGAATTTCGTTGCATTGTGCGGTATCATATGGCTGTTTGTTGCCATCATCGGTTCCATTCTGTTTACCAATGCCCTGACGAAGCCGTTGATTCATCTGAAAAAGCTGTCTGTTGCTATGGCCCATCTCGACTTTTCCCATAAATGGATGAATACGCGCAATGATGAAATCGGGGAACTGGGCCAGAGCCTGAATAATCTGTCCGATCAGCTGAATACGGCCCTTACAGAGCTCAAACAGGCAAATAGCGAACTGGAAATACAGCTCAAAAAAGCCAACGAAGTGGAAAAGATGCGTAAAGAATTTATTTCTGCCGTGTCCCATGAGCTGAAGACACCGCTG
>CAJLXA010000057.1 GCA_905210485.1 uncultured Eubacteriales bacterium
CGTCCGATCATACGTCCGATGCGCGAAAGAAGGCAGAGTACCTGATTTCCGCGGTCGGAACCGATCAGCGTATGAATTTCGTCGAGAACCACGAAGCGGAGATCGGCGAACAGGCGGGGAATGTCGTTCTTACGGTTCATCAGCATGCTTTCAAGCGATTCGGGAGTGATTTGCAATATCCCGCAGGGATCGCGGAGAAAACGCGCTTTATGGGACGCGGAGATGTCGCCGTGCCAGTGAAATACGGGGAGGCCGCTTTCCTTCAGAACGTCTTCTATCCGATAAAACTGATCGTTGATAAGACTTTTCAGCGGAGCGATATACAGAACCGAAACGCCGCCGCGCGACGGCTCTTCCGCAATACGGGTGAGAATGGGGAAAAAGGCCGCTTCGGTTTTGCCGGAAGCCGTCGCCGACGAAAGAAGAAGATTGTCTTCACTGCCGAAAATCACATCGGCCGCCTGAAGCTGTACTTCGCGGAAGGTCTGCCAACCGTTCGTATAAATATAGTCGCGCAAAAAAGGCGGGAAGCGGGAAAAAAGTTGTTCTGTAGTCATAAAAAACACCTTTTTGTAAATCGTACTTTACAATTTATGAGAACGGTTCCTCAAAATTCAATATCGTTGATCGTGAATGACGGGGCGGTTTTTGCCGTTTCGGTTTCCGCGGTTTGGTCATTTTCTCCGTTTCCTGTATAACGCGAAAGCAACGTTTTAAAATTGGCGTCCGGGTTGTCGCGCAATACGTTCAGGAGAGAAAGATAGTTGCGGATCATTTCGCGCGGCGTCATCATTTCTTCCGCTCCGGCACGGCTGAGGGACGCTTCGAGAAACGCCATGTTGTCCCGGTCGGTAAGAGAAACGCCCGGACCGTATGCCATGGTATACAGTTTGGAAAGGCGCGAAAGAAGCGCCAGAAGTTCGTTGTCCGAAAGCCGGCGCAAACGGATAACGGGGGACGAAAGCGTGGTGTAGCCAAGTTCCGTAAAGCGGCTGTCCGAAAGCCGGCTCCGCAGTGCTTCGTAACTGAAAAGCCCGCGGCGGGTATCTTCGAGAAACTGCGGTGTGCCGCCGAAGATCACGCCGAGATGCGGCGCGCGCCCCTGCAGGGTATCGTTGAAAATGGCAAGAAGTTTTTCGTAGTTGGCTTCGCGGGAAATGCGGTTCGGTATTTTATAAAGATTCACACATTCGTCGATATAAACAACAAGGCCTTTATAACCGAGCGTTGCCGCGAATAAAGAGAAGAGTTTCAGAAAGTCGTACCAGTTGTCGTCGTCGACAACGGAGCCGACCGCAAATCCGAGCGCGTTTCTGGCCTCGGTCTTGGTGGCGTATTCGCCGCGCAGATAGCGGAGACAGGCGCTTTTTTTCTCGGTGTTGCCGTCAAGGCAGGCGGCATAGTATTCGCTGAGTACGCGGGCAAAATCAAAGCCGCAAACGCCGCTTTCCAGCGTGGACAGAGACGCGTAGACCCGCCGCCTGACTTCGCCGCGGAATGCGTCGGTGTCGGGGATATAGCCTTCCGCCGCAAGCGAGGTGCATATTCCCGTATAATGCCGGGAGAGAACAATGGGAAGCGCGCCGCCGTCGGGCGCCGCTTTCGACGCAAGGTTACGGAGCAGTTCGCGGTATGTGGCGAGTCCCGCGCCACTGCCGCCGGACAATCGGCGTTCCGGCGAAAGATCGCAGTCCGCGGACAGAAAATCGCGCTCCAGCGCATAGCCGCGGATAAGCTGGATAAGAAAACTCTTTCCGCTTCCGTAGCGGCCGATCAGAAAGCGACAGGAGGAGCCGCCGTCTCCGATAAGCGAAAGGTCGGAAAGAAGAGCAGAGATTTCGTCTTGCCGTCCGATGGCGATATAGGGAGCGCCTGTCCGCGGGACGACGCCGGCGCCGAGCGACTGCAAAAGCGTTGTCAGGATACGTTTCGGTATTTTCAGTTCTTCGTTTCGATCCATGTTTTTATCTCGCTTTCATAATCTTCAATAATACGGTAACCGCCGTCGGACGGTTCCATGATGATGTCGCCGAAAAAATCGGCAAAAGCATTGTTGATGTTTTCCGCCAGAGTGTCCGTTGTTGTCAGAGCCGTGTGCGCAATGCTTTCCGAAAGAGCGTCGTTACGCATAAAGACGGCGCGAAGAAAGGCAAGTTCGGCGGCGGAAAGTACGGGGGAGCCGTCGGACGTCATATCCTGCGGTGAAGAGGAAGACGCCGCGGTAATCGGTTCTTCTTTTGCATTGTCTGGCAATCCGGGCATCGGGGAAAGGGGAACGGAAGAAGACGCGGCGTCCGTTTCCTCCGGGACGAGAATCTTTGTGGTTGACCACGAGGCGGTTTCGATTTCGGCCGCCGCTTCCGGGGACAGTGCGGTTCCTACGGCATCGTAAAGCGTTTCGTATGCGGGGCGGGGGGGCGGCGATGCCGTTTCCTTTCGGCGGATTTTTTCCGAAAATGCGCGGTCGATCATCAGGCGGTAATCGTTCGGTAGATCGGCGATGCTCAGGCGCGCACGTACGGAGAGCGCGGCGCGTATTTTATTTTCGGTATATTTCACGGCCTGCGTGAGAATACGACGGAACTTCGGCGTATGCGCGAAAGGGCGGTAAATTACGGTCAGCGTGCAACGGATATTGTGCGCCGACAGGGAGCCGGAAAAGACGTCGCCGCGGCGGAGGCTTTCGCCGGCGGCCTGCCCGAGATTTTCCTCCGCAAGCAGTCGGTGCATGACAGGAAAAAGCGCGGCCGTCATTGCGGCGCGGAACAGGGGCAGGTTCTCCTCTGTCGCATAGCGGCTGTATTGCCAATGATAGTCCGACGCGAGCGACAGAATTTCATACATGCCCTCTTCGGTAAGCGCCGAGGCGCAACCGAGGTAGAACTCCTTGAAATCGGCGGCTTTCAGGACATACGGCAGAATGGCGCGAAGGGACGCTGTGGGAGAGGGGAGCGCGTGCATCAGACAGTAGTCGGGAATCCAGAGCGCAAGGTATTTATCGAGATTCGGATAATCGGATCGGTAGGTCGTATAGAGATACACTAAGGTGTCAATCCCCCGGTCGGGTGGAATATCGTCCGGCAGATTCAGAATCTCGTAAACCAGAAGCATGAGATAGGAGAAATCCGTGCGCACTTTTTCACGCCGCCGCACGGCGGAACGAAAGGTGAAATAATAGGCGCGCTGTTCTGCGGAAAGCTGACTGTATTGCGGAATATAGGAAAAATACGGAACGTACGGTGTGTCGGTGGCGCCCTCTTCCCGGAGAAGCCTTTGTCCGATATGGCAGAAATGGCTGTAAAAACTATGATCTGCCGCCTTTCTTTCGACCGTTACGGATAAAAGAAACGGATTGTCCGCGGGGGTATATGTGAAACTGCTTTTTACGGCATCGGACCCCGATCGCGGGGGAATCGTACCGAAAGACGGGGGCGCCTCTCCGGTTCTGTCGGACATATCCGGAGAAAAGTCAATCTCCGGCAGAACAGGCGCCGGTGCGGAGGGAATACGGGGCGCCGGCCGCTTTGTCGGCAGAAGCCGTGAAAGATCCCAGAATCGGTCTTTGTCTTCTTCGGTTGCCATAAATTCTCCTCCTTATTTAAAATCACAGGGGCGTTCCCCGGTAGAATCTTACCTATCTGATTATTATACTACATTTCTTGTGGGAAGTCAATCAGTCGGTTGCGGTTTCCGTATAAATTTCCGTATAAAATTATGTGTGTTCCGAAGAAAATGCAGGGGCGCTATTGACGAAAAAGCAG
Organism: uncultured Eubacteriales bacterium; assembly: GCA_905210485.1. Classification (GTDB taxonomy): domain Bacteria; phylum Bacillota; class Clostridia; order Oscillospirales; family CAG-272; genus UBA1740. The sequence goes on from CAJLXA010000057.1 coordinate 3,762, forward strand.
ATGTGTGTTACAATGAAAAGAGAAAATCGTCGCCGTTTACAGGAGCATGCGGCGGATTACATTTAAAAGAGGGACTGTTATGAAAAATCTGATCAACGATTTCAAAAAGTTCATATCCAAGGGCAATGTTCTCGATATGGCGGTCGGCGTTGTGATCGGTTCCGCATTCAGCGCAATCATCAGCGCGCTTGTGAACGGAATTCTGTATCCGCTGCTTTCCCTGCTCGGAACAAACGAAACAAACGCATGGGTTACCGTATTGCGTGAAGCGCAGTATGACGCCGCCGGCAATGTGATCGCCAAGGCCGTGGTCATCGACTGGGGCGCATTCGTATCGGCCATCGTCAATTTCCTGCTGATTGCCCTTGTGCTGTTTACCATTGTTAAATTCTTTGCGTTGGCGAGAAAGACCATGGACGTCAAAGGAAACATTCAGGAAAAACTCGATAAAAACGAACCGCTTCTTCCGGCAGAGGAGCGCCTCCTCCGCAAATGGCAGAAACGCGATCCCGAAAATGCGCCGAAGAAAAAAGAGGAAACGCCCCCCGCACCTCCCGCTCCGACCGAAACCGAGCGCCTTTTGTCCGAGATTCTGCAGGCTCTTCAGAATAAAGAAAACTGACTCGGCTGTCAAATGCCGTGCAAACTCTACGAATGGTAGGATTTGCGCGGCATTTCCTATTTTTTGTCGCTTGTATTCATCTCAACGTGGGATTATAATGAAGATAACGGGAGTGTGAGAAGATGGAAGAGATTACAAAGGTATTTTCCTATAATCTGAAGAAAAGACGAACGGCCGCCGGACTTACACAGGCTTCGCTCGGCGGCCGCATAGGATACAGCGAAAAGGCCGTGTCCAAGTGGGAGCGCGGAATGGCAATCCCGCCGACCGAGGCATTACTGCGGCTGGCGGACGCGCTCGGAACAGGCCTTGACGAGTTGTTTTCTTACTGTGCCGCACCGGCGTACTATCTGGGAATTGACGGCGGCGGTACCAAAACGCTGTTTTTGCTTGCGGACAGGGAGGGCAGGATTCTGCGCCGCATACAACGCGGATCGTCGAATCCTTTCGACATCGGATTTGAAAAGGCGGCGGCCGTGCTGGAAGAAGGAATCCGTGCGGCGGCCGCAGAGATCCCCTATCGGAAGATCGCCGCGTATGCCGGACTGTCCGGTGGTAGTACCGGGGATATGAAAGAGCGGTTTGCCGCGTTTTTCGGCGAAATGCGGTTCGCAAGTTGCAGAAACGGCAGTGATGCCGAGAATGCGGTGGCGGCGGGACTTCGCGGCGGAGACGGTGTGTCCCTGATCGCCGGAACGGGGTCGGTTGCATTTGCCGTGAAAAACGGCGTAAAAACACGTTTCGGCGGTTACGGATACCTGTTTGACGAGGGCGGAAGCGGCTATGATGTCGGGCGGGAAGCAATCCGCGCCGCCTGCCTTGCCGAAGAGGGGCGCGGCGACGCGTTCCGTTTGCGGGAAATGATCCTCGCCGAAACCAAAAAGAGCAGTATGCGGCAAAGCCTTGCCGATCTGTATGCCGCCGGAAAGTGCGGTATCGCCGCCTTTTCGCCGCTGGTCTTCCGTGCGTACCGGGAGGGGGATCGTACGGCGACGGAGATCGTGCGCCGTCAGGCGGAGGCCATCGCCGGACTTTTGTCCGCGGCCGTTCCCGCGGCGGGAACCGATAAGGACGGCAAGGTGCCGGTCGTACTGACGGGCGGTCTTACCGGAGACGGCGATATTCTCTTGCCGTTACTTCGGCAAGAGATCGAAAAGAAAAAGCCGGCGCGGCCGGTCACGGTCAGTATTGCCGCAAGAGAGGCGGCCTACGGCGCTCTTTTATTGGCCGGTATGAAAGACGGAGAGGGAGATCTATCATGATAAATACGGAAAAAAGAAATCCGCTGACAACGCATATCGACCGAATGACAACGCCCGAAATGCTGGCGGTCATGCAACGGGAAAACGAGAATGCCGTCGCCGCCGTGGGGCAGGTTCTGCCGGACATGACGGTCGCTGTTGAAAAAATCGCCGCACGCATGAAAGAGGGCGGCCGGCTGTTCTATGTCGGTTGCGGCACTTCCGGCCGGCTCGGCGTTCTCGACGCCGCGGAATGTCCGCCCACTTTCGGCATTGCCCCGGATCGCGTGATTGCCGTCGTTGCCGGCGGCGAACGCGCTATGCGCAGTGCGATAGAAGGCAGTGAAGACGACGGAGATGCCGGGAAGCGGGCAATCGCCGCATACGGTCTGACAGACAAGGATACGGTCGTCGGTATATCCGCCGCAGGAGGCGCGGCGTTTGTGCTGTCGGCAATCGCGGAAGCGCATGCCGCAGGGTGCTATACCGTAGGAATATCCTCCAACGCAGGGGCTCCGCTTTCTCTCGCCGTCGATACGACAATTACGCCGGACACCGGCGCAGAGGTTGTCACCGGCTCAACGCGAATGAAAGCCGGCACCGCGCAGAAACTGATCCTGAACATGATCTCGACGGGCGTCATGATACGCCTCGGATATGTATGCCAGAATCTTATGATAAATCTGAAACCCATGAACCGGAAACTCCGGGAACGCATGATCCGTATTACGGCGGAACTCCTGCCTTGCAGTGAAGAGGCGGCGAGACAACGCCTGGAAACAGTCGGCTGGGATATAAGAAAAGCGATAGAAATGTAATATAAAGTTTACAAACAAGAGGCATTTATGAGGAATATAACTGTTGACGGGAAAAAGTACAACATGCACTTTTTTGTGGCGGACGACGGCGCATGGCTGGCGAACGCCGACTTCGGGCATATAAAAACCGGAAAAACAACGCTGTTTTCCATGGTTGTCCGCGACCTTGAAAACGGAACGGAAGAAACGCTTACCGGTGATGCCGGATGGGGAAAGGTTTCGACGGAGGAAGACGCGGACTATCTTTTCCTGACATACGGAAATCCCGAAAACGGTGCGGACCTTTCGGTAACCGTTACCGTGGCGTTGCACGAAAGCGGCGCCGCGTTCGATGTGCGCGTGTGCAATGCGGACGCGCGCTTCAGCGTTCTTTCCGCCGCTTATCCGATTCCGTCGCCGACCGATGAAACGTTTGACTTCTTTATGGCGAAAGGGCCGGGGCGATTGATCCGCGATTTCCGTCATCATCCGTATAATCTTTCTACTACGTACCCCTCCATTGAATATGCCATGCAGTATATGGCTTTTTTCACGGAAAAGGGCGGACTTTATGTCGGGCATCATGACAGAACCGGCGCGGTCAAGCATTACCGGATGCGTTCGGAAAACGGCGAAACCGATTTTGCGGTGATCTACCCCGCCGAAAATTTCGGAAAGGGCGCGAATTCCTTTTTACTGCGCGGCGGCGCCGTTTGGGAGCGGATTGACGGCGATTGGTATGACGCCGCCATGTTTTACAGGAAATTTGCCTGCACGGCGGACTGGATCCCGGTCATCAACCGTAACGGTCGCCCCGATACGCCGAAACGCTTTTCCGATGTGGCGTTCTGGATCATGGATTTCCTGCCGAATATCGCAGAACAGGGCGACAATATGCCCGAAAGTCTCCGCTACGGTTTGACAGACGATAAAGACGCATGGTGGAAAACGCCGATACGACTCGCCGAGGCGCTCGGCGTTCCTGTCGGATACCATGTTTATAACTGGCACAAAAATGCTTTCAATATTGATTATCCGCATTTTCTTCCCGCAAAAGACGATTTTCTTGCCGGCGTGCGGCGGTTACACGAAAAGGGAATTCTGGCCGCCCCCTATATCAACGCCGTCAGTTGGGAATCGCGCGACAATGCGCCGTCCGTTTCGGAGAGTTTCGCCGTCTCCGGGATACACTGTGCCGTAAGAGATGAAAAAGGGCGTATTGTCAAATGTGTTTATCCGCAGATAAAACCGGACGGCGAAAAAACTTTGCTTGTACCGATCTGCCCGACCGTACCGCTCTGGCAGAAGATAATGGAGTCGCTTTCCCGTCGCATCGAACGTGAAACTGAGATAGACGGTATTTATTATGATGAAACGGCGGCGCATAAAACCTATGCCTGCACAAATCCCGCGCATCCGCATCAGCCGGGAAACGGCAGTTATTGCTATGAAAGCGTGCGGTCGATGATGGCAAAAATACGCGCCGGGCGACCGGCGGGAAACTTTTCGTTTACCGAAGGAAACGCCGAGCAGTTTATGAATGCGTTCGACGGATTTTTGACATGGTATTGGGGAGACGACGGCGAAGTGCCGGCATATCCCGCCATCTACTCGCAGTATATCACGCTTCTCGGCCGTACAACGGGCGGGAAGAAGAAAGGCGACGATTTCCTCTGCCGTTACGGGTTGGCCGCGTCGCTTGTTTACGGTCAGCAACTCGGCTGGATCAATGCGGATATTGTCGATGACCCTGCCCGTTTTCCGTTCCTTAAAAAATGCGCGGAACTTCGCTACGCACTGCGCGATGTGTTCCGCTGCGGCGCGATGCTCCGTCCTCCCGTAACAAAATGCAATCTTCCGCGACATGAAACGGGGCCGCACCTTTGGTTTACCGATACGGTGTATATGGACGCGGTGCTGTCCGGTGCGTGGCAGGATCGCGACAAGGCGGAAACGCATCTCATCGTCGCCAATGCGGACGTCGGGGCGGCAGAGTTCAAAATTTCGTTTTCGTTAAAGGAATACGGATTGTCCGGCGTCCCGTCGGCGCTTTCCGGTTATGAAACCGCGTACGATGCCGCAAACGGCAGATTAACGGTGCACGGAAAAATTGACGGTTGTGCGGTTTTGCATTTTTGCTTTGCATGCGATAAGATCGCGGAATAATAGTCATAACCATCGGTAAACCGGTGGCTTGCACAGCCCCTATAAGGGGCAATTACAGGCACGACCCC
>CAJLXA010000058.1 GCA_905210485.1 uncultured Eubacteriales bacterium
CCTCTTTTCGGTATGGTCAAAGACGATTTTCACAAAACGCGCGCGCTGACGGACGGAGAAAACGAAATCGGTATTGCCAAAGAACCCGGCGTTTACGCCCTGATTTACCGTATTCAGGAAGAAGCGCACAGAGTGGCATACACACACAGCCAGAATCGGAAGCGGCGCACGCTCACCCATTCGGAACTTGAAAAGATTCCGGGCATAGGCGAAAAAAAGGCCCGCCTGCTGCTCACGGCTTTTGCCGGAATACAGCGATTGAAAAACGCCGATTTTGAAGAGATACGCGCCGTCCGCGGCATACGCGATGCCGAAGCGCGCGCCGTATACAATCATTTTCACAATGAAGGAAAGGAAGAGTAACCGCCTATGCGTATTATTACGGGACGGGCGCGCGGCGTACGTCTGGAAACACTCGACGGTGAAGCAACGCGCCCGACTTCGGAGCGTATGAAAGAAGCCGTTTTTTCAGCCATTCAATTCCGTATTGCGGGGCGCCGGGTACTTGATCTGTTCGCCGGAAGCGGACAAATGGGACTGGAGGCGCTCTCCCGCGGCGCGGAAAGTTGTATGTTTGTCGATGTCTCGCGCGAAGCAATGGACATCGTAAAAAAGAACGCGCAGAAAACACGTCTTGGCGACGCGTGTCATTACCTCGTCAGCGACTACCGCACCTATATCGGAAAGGCCGGAAAAACTTTTGACCTTGTATTTATAGATCCTCCCTATGCCATGAAAGCGGCAGGAGACGCACTCCGCCGTATCACGGAAAAAAAGTTGCTGAATAAAGAAGCCATTGTCATACTGGAAAGCGACGAAGAACAGCCGTTCGGCATATTGCCGTGCGGTTTCCGCCTTGACAAAGCGGCGCGCTACGGCTTTTCCTACATTCATATTCTGACATATACCGGGGAGGAAAACATATGACGCGAGCTTTGGTCTCCGGCAGTTTTGACCCCGTAACGCGCGGCCACGTCGACATTATCGCCCGCGCCGCCGCTCTTTTCTCCGAGGTGCGCGTCGTCATTTTCGTCAATCCCGATAAAAAATGCCTTTATACCATAGACGAAAGGCTTACCATGCTGAAACAGGCGGTGGCGCCTTTTCCAAACGTCAGCGTCGGATATGCCGGCGGCTACGTTGCCGATTATGTCAGAAAAAATGCCATCGACTGCATTGTGCGCGGCATACGGAGCGAAAACGATCTTGCTTACGAAACCGAAATGGCGCGTTACAACAAAAAGAACGGCGGCGTTGACACCGTTTTTTTTGCCGCCGATCCCGCATATGCCGATCTCTCTTCCACAAAGGTCCGCGAAACCGTATTGCATCACGGCGACGCATCGGCGTTTCTGCCCGAAAATGTACGTCTGCCGGCTGAAAATGATTGACAAAGCGTACCCGTTATTGTATAATATAAAATTGGTTAATAAGGCACAGACTACCTGTGCATAAAGGAAGGATAAAAGATGAAAGAAAGGATTGAAGCGCTTCGCGCACGTTTCCGTGAAGAACTTGCCGCCGTTCACGACACCGACGGCATGGAAGCTTTCCGCGTGGCGTTCCTTGGGAAAAAGGGCGCCGTATCGGAATTGATGCAGGGTCTGCGCGATGTGAAAAAAGAAGATAAGAAAGAGGCAGGTCAGCTTATCAACAGTTTCCGCGATGAAGTGGAAACCGCCGTTGCCCGCGCGACCGAGGCGCTGAAAAATGCCGCCCTCGAAGCCGCCGTCAGAAACGCGAAGCATTATAACCCCACTCTGCCGAACAGACGTAAAAAGGGTTCTTATCACCCGATAACGCTGGTGCAGAAAGAACTTGAAGAAATATTTGAAAGCATGGGCTTCACCGTCGAAGACTATAATGAAATCACCGATGATTACCACTGCTTTGAAGCGCTCAATATTCCGAAGTACCACCCTGCCCGCGATATGCAGGACACCTATTATCTTGAAAACGGACAACTTCTGAAAACGCAAACCTCCGCGGCTCAGAACGCCATTATGAAAAAATACGGCGCGCCGCTCCGCGCGATCTTCCCCGGTCGTTGCTTCCGCAACGAATCGACCGACGCCTGCCATGAAAATACGTTTTTCCAGATGGAAGGCATGATGATCGACAAGGATATTTCCATCTCCAATCTGATCTACTTCATGAAAACCATGCTGTCGGAAGTTTTCCGTCGCGACATCAAGGTACGCCTGCGCCCCGGATATTTCCCCTTCACCGAGCCGGGTTTTGAACTGGATATCAACTGCCTTATCTGCGGCGGCGAAGGTTGCCCTTCCTGCAAAAACAGCGGCTGGCTCGAACTTTGCCCCTGCGGTATGATCCACCCGAACGTACTGCGCGACGGCGGTATTGATGCCGAAAAATACACCGGCTTTGCGTTCGGCCTCGGTCTCACCCGTCTCGCCATGATGAAATACGGTGTCAAGGATATCCGTGATTTCAACTCCGGCAATCTGAAGTCGCTCTCGCAATTTGAGTCCGACTGATAGGAGGTAAAAAGATGTTTCTTTCCATGAACTGGGTTTCCGACTTTGTCGATCTGTCGGGACTGGATATTAAAAACCTGATTCACCGCTTCACACTTTCAACGGCGGAAGTGGAAGACGTATATGTCAAAGGCGCCGACGTGTCCGGCGTTATCGTTGCCGAGATCGCGTCGGTCGAAAATCATCCGAATTCCAAAAAACTGCATCTGCTCAAGGTTGACACCGGTAACGGCGTTCTGGACATTGTGTGCGGCGCACCGAACGTCCGCCCCGGACTGCGTGTTGCTCTGGCGGTCGACGGCGCGATTGTCGGCGGTCATAAGATCACTCCCGCCATGGTCGGCGGTTATATGTCCTACGGTATGTGCTGTTCCGAAGCGGAACTCGGCATCTCGGCCGACAACAGCGGCCTTATGGAGATCACCGACGATATTCCGCTCGGCACCGATCTCAAAGCCGCCTACGCCATTGACGATATAGTTTTTGAAGTGGATAACAAATCCCTTACCAATCGCCCCGATCTCTGGGGACACTACGGCATTGCCCGCGAATTCGCCACGCTGGCCGGTCGCCCGCTGAAGGCCGCCCCTGCCGTGGATCTTGCCGCCTATAAGGATCTTCCCGGCGTTAAAGTAGATGTCCGCGACGATCTTTGTTTCCGCTATTCCGCCATCAAGGTGGAAAATATCACGGTGCATAAAAGCCCCGTCAATATGCGTATCCGCCTCTTCTATTGCGGTAGCCGCGCCATCAATCTCCTTGCCGACCTGACAAACTATGTAATGATGGAACAGGGACAGCCGATGCATGCTTTTGACCTGCGGCGCGTTGACAAAATCGAAGTACAGCGTTTCCCCGCTCCCTTTGATTTTCAGACGCTTGACGGCGTAACGCGGCATATTGACGAAAATATGCTGATGATCTGTTCCGGTGAGAAGCCCGTCGCCGTTGCCGGCGTTATGGGCGGTCTTGATTCCGAAATTGAAGACGATACCACTTCTCTGCTTCTCGAAAGCGCCTGCTTTGACGGCGTTTCCATTCGCAAAACATCGGCGCGGCTCGGACTTCGTACCGACGCCAGCATCCGCTATGAAAAATTCCTTGACCCCGAACTCTCTTCCAAAGCTACCGCCCGTTTCCTTGCGCTTCTTTTCGCTATCGACAGCGGTGCGCGCGTCATCAGCGCCTATACGGATTGCTATCCCAAACCGTATCCGACGCTGGAAATCACCATTGACAAACCCTATATTGATCGCTATACCGGCATCGAAATCACAAACGAACAGATAGTGGGAACACTTACCGCGCTGGGTTTCACCGTGAAACAGGACGGCGATGTCTTCCATGTAACGGTTCCCTCCTATCGCGCAACGAAAGACGTCACCATCAAGGCTGACCTGATTGAAGAGATCACGCGTATATACGGATACGACAATTTTGCCATTTCCACCACGCGCAGTCCTCTTTTCCCGGTACGCAAATCCACGCAAAAACGTTATGAAGATGAAGCCAAAGACATTCTGGTTTCGTCTTTCGGTCTGCATGAGGTACATTCCTATATCTGGTGCGACAGCGTGAAGTATAAAGATCTCGCCATCGCGCTCCCCGAAAACGTCAAAGTCATCAACGCGCAGACGCCCGATCACGCCATGCTCCGTCGTTCCATGATCCCTACTTTGCTCGCCTTTGCCAAGGAAAACAAAGATTACGACGACCGTTACGGCATTTTCGAAATCGGTCATACCGTAGAAGGGACCCATGCGGACGGGACCTGCAATGAACGGAAAAAACTCGGTATCGTTCTTTATGACCGCACCGTATCCGAAGAAACGCTTTATCTCCGCGCCCGTGACATTGCCGTTGCGCTCGGAGAAAATCTCCTGCACATCACTCCCGATTTTGCCGTGGCAAACGGTCATGTCGACGAAAGTTTCTGCCACCCGGTAAACACGGCGGAAATTCTCTTTAACGGTAAAAAGGTCGGTTATATCGGCGTTCCCCACCCCGCAACCAAGATGGCTCTGGACAAAAAAGCCGCTGTGGCTTTCCTTGAAATCGACACGGAAAGCTTTGCCGATGTCAGGAAGAAAGAACTGCACTATCTCGAACCCTCCCGCTTCCCCGCCATCGACATCGACCTGTCGTTCCTGATGAACCCGGAAACCGTGGACTACTCTTCGCTTTGCCTTGCTCTTTCAAAGGCCGGCGGTACGCATCTGCGCGACATGACGGTTATCGACGTGTTTGACAACGGTAATGACGGCAGCAGTATCACTTTCCGCTTTGCCTTTTCTTCCAATGAAAAAACGCTCTCCAAAGCCGAGTTGCAGCCCGACATCGACGCTATTGTTGCCTGCATGGCCGAGCGCGGATATTCCATGAAAATGTAAATCATAGTTTGCAAAAAAGAACATCTCCGTTTGGAGATGTTCTTTTTATTCTCACATTCCGGGCCGCTTTTCGCCGTCACATTCCGCACACAGTACAAGAAAAAGGCGCCTGCTATAGGCGCCTTTTATATATCCGTCAGTAAACGTCTAACCGACTCATGCGAAAGCGGAATATCCTTCCGCGGAACTTTATCCCATGAAAAAACAGAAATCAATTCCGGCATAGTGACCGCCTCGGCACGGTCGAGTAAACCTGCGTGGAAGCCAAGGAGACCGAGTAGCGGTTCCGCAGAAGACAATGCGGTACGAAAAGCACCTATATCCAGATCCCCGTCGCGTTTGGAGAGCCGGCGGCCGTCCGGCATTGTGAGGAGCGGGATATGATAATACCGGTGAGGCGCAAAGCCGCACATCTCGCCGAGATATATCTGCCGCGGCGTAGAGGACAACAGATCGCGGCCGCGCACAACCTCGGTAACGCCGGCCAGAGCGTCGTCTATAACAACGGCAAGATGGTAAGCGTATACCCCGTCCGAGCGGCGTATGACAAAATCTCCCGCATCACGGGCGAGATTTTCGGAATAATAGCCTTGTAAGCCGTCTGTAAAGCCGACGATTCTGTCGGGAACGCGCAGGCGATAAGCAGGCTTTCTTCCGGGCGGGGCAAGCAGTTTGCCGCTGTCATAAAGAATACGGCAATGCCCGTCGTAAAGCGGTATACCGTCACGTCCGTGCGGCGCGGTAGCCGCATGAAGTTCGGCGCGCGAACAATAACACGGATAAAGCAATCGTTTTCCGGCGAGCATACGCACATAGTTTTCGTAGATTGAAAAACGCCGGGACTGATAATTTTCCGGTTCCGCACCGCGATCGTACCGAATACCGAGCCACAGCAAGTCCGCTTTCAGGATCTCCGCATTGTTGCCGAACGCACAGCGCGCGGCGTCAAGGTCCTCAATACGCAATACAAATTCTCCGCCCGCCTTGCGTGCGGACAGATAAGCAAGAAGGGCGCAGAGCGCATTGCCCAGGTGCATACGCCCCGACGGTGTCGGAGCAAAGCGTCCGACTGTCATAACGCCTCCGAAATCAGTGTTTAGTCTCTTCTATATAGCGGGAAACACGTTTGTAGACCGGCATACACAGCGCCGTGTCTATCAGACCTTTGGCGACGGTAAACGGCAAATTGAAAAGGCACAGACAGGCAAGAAGGCCGTCAACACCGGGAAAAATAGCCTGATACATACCGATAATCGTATCAATCGGCATAATGCGCGTGTAGATCGGATAGGTAACATAATAGTTGAGAGGAATACTCACAAGTCCCATCAGAACAGACCCGGTCACCGCGCCGATCAGGGCGGCAAAGCGACGATGTTTCAGCAAACGGTATACAAGTCCTGCCGACAATACAAATACCACGCCAAGGAGAAAGTTGGAAAGTTCACCGACGCCGCCCGTTGATGTGCGCGTCAGATTAACGAGATTTTTAATCAAGCAAACGGCAACACCGCCCCACGGCCCGATTCCGAAAGTGGCAAGAAGCGCCGGAAATTCGGATATATCCATTTTGAGAAAGGCCGGCATAAACGGAACCGAAAAGTCAAGAAACATGAGAACGGTGGCGCAAGCCGAAAACATGGCCGTCAGAACAAGAGCACGGATCGGAATACGACGATGCGATGAGAGAGACATACAAACACGCTTTCTTCTCTTATCCGGACTTTACCGTTGGTGCCGGAATTTCACCGGCTCGTGCCTTTGCGCGCGGACTTTACCGCCAGTCAGGGAATTTCGCCCTGCCCCGAAGAGATATGTATTAAAATTTTTAAAAACCAAAACAAATGATTGTGCGGAACCTTAAGCACAGGTAAGGAAAATATCGGAAAATCCGCAAAAATGTATACTTATATTGACATTGATACGGTTTCGAATGATACAAACAGCAGACCATACCGCATGCTTTATTTCCGCATATTTTTTTCACGGCGGCTTCTCATGCAAAGTTCTCCGTGATAGAGAGACCGGCCCCACCCCGAGGTGAGACCGGCTCCGTAAGTCCCTATAGGAACTGAATTAAGCGATGATGTCGGCAACAACGCCCGAACCAACGGTTCTGCCGCCTTCACGGATAGCGAAGCGGAGACCCTTTTCGATAGCGATGGGGGTGATCAGTTCAACAGTCATGTCAACGTTATCGCCGGGGCGGCACATTTCAACGCCTTCGGGAAGGGTGATAACACCCGTAACGTCGGTGGTACGGAAGTAGAACTGAGGACGGTAGCCGGAGAAGAAGGGCTTTTGACGGCCGCCTTCTTTTTCGGTAAGAACGTAAACCTGTCCGACAAACTTGGTGTGCGGATGAACCGAACCGACTTTGCAGAGAACCTGGCCGCGTTCGATTTCGTTCTTCTGGATACCGCGGAGAAGAGCGCCGATGTTATCGCCGGCTTCAGCCATATCCATCTGTTTGTGGAACATTTCGATACCGGTAATAACGGTCTGCTTTCTCTCGGTGGTAAGACCGATGATTTCAACAGTGTCGTTCATCTTAACAACGCCACGTTCTACACGACCGGTAGCAACAGTACCACGGCCGGAGATTGAGAAGACGTCTTCAACAGGCATAAGGAAGGGAGCGTCTTCATTACGGGCAGGAGTCGGGATATAGTCGTCAACTGCGTTCATGAGTTCCCAGATGCACTTGTATTCTTCAGCATTCGGATCGGTGCTCGTGGATTCAAGAGCAACACGGGCAGAGCCACGGATGATCGGAATGTCGTCGCCGGGGAAGTTGTACTCGGAAAGGAGGTCACGAACTTCCATCTCAACGAGGTCGAGAAGTTCTGCGTCGTCAACGATATCGCACTTGTTCAGGAAAACAACGATAGCGGGAACGCCTACCTGACGGGCAAGAAGAACGTGCTCGCGGGTCTGCTGCAGAGGGCCGTCGGTACCTGCAACAACGAGGATAGCGCCGTCCATCTGAGCGGCACCGGTAATCATGTTCTTAACGTAGTCGGCGTGGCCGGGGCAGTCAACGTGAGCGTAGTGACGCTTCTCGGTTTCGTATTCAACGTGTCTTGTATTGATCGTGATACCACGCGCTCTTTCTTCGGGAGCGTTGTCGATCTGGTCATATGCCATGAATTCGATGTTGCCGTTCTTCAGGTTCAAAACCTTGGTGATAGCAGCGGTAAGAGTGGTCTTGCCGTGGTCAACGTGACCGATTGT
>CAJLXA010000059.1 GCA_905210485.1 uncultured Eubacteriales bacterium
GTTGTATTTCTGATCAAGGAAAAAGCCGGTTTTCTGACCGTTCATATAGTCCACGTCGTAAAGGATTCCGTTTTCCGTGATCCGTACGATTCCGGGAAGATCGTCCCGGAATCCTTCCGCGCGGTAGAATCCCGTATATTGATCCATACCTTCCAGTGCGCGTATGGCTACGTCATTGCGTTCATATACGGCGTCGATTTTTTCGCCTTCGGCGCGCAATTCCTCAACCAGCATACGGTAGAGCATGTCTTTTCTTAATTCAATGCCGAGGGAGAGCGTTTGCGTAACAAGAATATTTTCAAAACGGTCAACAGTGAAACCGGGGAAGCGATCCGCCTCGCCGAAAATCAGGCGGCAGGCACGGCGGTCTTCTTTCGGCATGACCGTGCGGCGATAAAGAAGCGCGTGTTTTATGCGGCGCTGAAAAAACGCTTCGTCAAAGCGGTCGTTGGCGTTATCCGAAATCACACGAACGCGGATCTTGGACATGCTGTTGTAAAATCCGCTGCCGAGATAGCGGCCGCGCTGGGAAAATACGTCCACAACGGCGCCGTTTTCCACTTCGTCCGTCGCCGTAACCTCATCGGCGTATACCCATGGATGCCCGCCGCGCAGTGCGCGTTCGCCTTTTTCCGTAATGCTGATCTTGCCGAAATTCCGTTCCATAATCTGACTCCATAAATATTGAATACATGTATTTTACCATATTATCGCTTTTTTTTCAAGAGAATCGGCGGAAATATCGAAAAAAATCGGGAAAAGTCGTGAGTTTTTTTATGAAAACTATTGACTTCCAACGAGAGAAATGGTAAAATATTTCTTGACGCATGTGTCGGGTCATAAACGGCGACAAGCCTACCTTAAACAGCGATCTCGTAAGAAAGAGAGGTACTATTTCGTGTTTGCAGTAATCAAAACCGGCGGAAAACAGTACAAAGTCACCGAAGGTGAAGTTATTTTCGTTGAAAAGCTTGATCTCGAAGAAGGCGCAACCGTCAATTTCGATCAGGTTCTGGCCGTATCCGGCAATGAACTCAAAGTTGGCACGCCCTTTGTTGACGGCGCTTCCGTTAGCGCGACTGTTCTGAAGAACGGTAAATCGAAGAAGATTTATGTTCTGAAGTATAAGTCGAAGAAAAACGAGAAGAAGAAGATCGGTCACAGACAGGCTTACACCAAGGTTCAGATCAACAAGATCGTAGGTTAATCATGACAAAAGTTGTTTTTTATAAGGAAAACGGTGTTTTTTACGGCTTTGAAGAGCAGGGGCACACCGGGTTCGGCGAAGAGGGAGACGATGTTCTTTGCGCCGCGCTTTCGGCTATGACCATGCTTCTCATCAATGCCATTGAAGTTTCCTACGCTTCGGACGTTGATTATGTGATTGACGAGAAAACCACCGATATCCGGCTCACGGCAAAAGCGGCGCTTCCGCGTTTTGAAAGCGACATCCGCAAACAGTTTGCCGTTTCCGGCCTTATACAGGCTTATTTTTTCCAACTGAACGACCTGACGGAGGACTATTATCAGTTTCTGACCGTTGAGGAAAAAGAAGTTCCGTATAAAAAATAAGCGTACTCCCGAGGGAGTTATCAAAAACGGAGGAATGAAAGATGCTTAAGCTGAGTTTGCAGTTCTTCGCCCATAAAAAGGGCGTTGGTTCTACCAAAAACGGCCGTGATAGCGAATCGAAACGCCTTGGCGTTAAGAGAGGCGACGGTCAGGCAGTGCTTGCCGGCAATATCCTTGTCAGACAGCGCGGCACGAAGATCCATCCCGGCGTCAATGTCGGTATCGGTTCCGATGACACGCTCTATGCTTTGATTGACGGTACCGTTAAATTCGAGTACTATGCTAAGGACAAGAAGCGCGTAAGCGTTTACGCCGACTAACAGAAAAAGGGCAGAGAAATCTGCTCTTTTCTTGATTTTTACCCGAAAAAAGCAAATTATTACTGTATCGACATCAAAAAAATCCAAAAGGAGAGATACATATGACACTCGTTGTTCTTGCCGCCGGCATGGGTTCGCGCTACGGTGGTCTGAAGCAGATGGATCCCATGACCGAAAACGGAGAATTTATCATTGACTTTTCCGTATATGACGCTTTGCGTGCCGGATACGATAAAGTGGTGTTTATCATCAAACACGAGATTTATGACGCGTTTCATGAAACGATCGGTAAACGCATCTCCGAAAAAATCGAAACGCATTATGTGTTCCAGACGCCGACGCTCGGTATTCCCGCAGATTTCACCGTTCCTGCGGAGCGTGTAAAACCTTTCGGTACGGCACATGCGCTCATGGCCTGCCGCGATATTGTAAAAGAACCGTTCGCCGTTATCAATGCCGATGACTATTACGGCACCGAAGCCTATCGTCTTGCAAAAGAATACATGGAAAGCGCAGAAGAAACGCCGACGTTCGCACATTTCTGCATGGCCGGCTACCGCCTCGGCAATACGTTGACCGATTCCGGCACGGTTTCGCGCGGTATTTGCGAAAAGGACGAAAACGATCTTCTCACGTCTATTACGGAACGCACAAAGATCCGTCACGCGGCCGATAAATCCTGCGCCGAATATCTCGACGATAACGGTGTATGGAATAAACTTTCCTATGACAGTATTGCGTCTATGAATTTCTTCGGATTTACTCCGGCCATTTTTTCACATCTTGAACCGGGTTTTGCTGATTTTCTTCGCAATCCCCACACCGATCTTTTGAAAGGCGAATATTTCCTGCCTAAAGCAGTCGACGAAATGCTGACCGCGAAACGTTGCGATCTCAAAATTCTTTCCACACCGGACTCATGGATCGGCGTTACTTACCCCGATGACAAAGCCGGCGTTGTCGCGCAGATCAAGGCAAAAATCGAACAGGGAATCTACCCGGATAAACTTTGGAATTAAGGCGAGTTTCAATGAAGATACTGCACAGATTTGTCTGTCTCTTTCTTGCATTGGCAATCTCGTTTCCGCTTTTATCTCTTATCGCCTGTAACGACTCCGATAAGGACGGTTCCGATAACGTCTCTTCGGAAACAGAGGTTAAAAAGATGGACTATTCTTCCTATAGCGCACCGAAAATCGCAAAATGGTACGGAAATAAGAAAGCCGCCGTGACGCTTACGTTTGATGACGGGCAGATTGAAACCGGCGAATATATTGCGGAACTTTTTTCTGATCTCGGTTTACGCGGAACAATGTTCATGATTCTCGAACATTATCTTTCGGAACGGACGCCGCGTGAAGGAACGGCCGCTTATGAAGAGTGGATTTCCCGCTGGCAGAGCGTTGCGGATACGGGAACGCTTGACATCGGCAACCATTCCTATCATCATTACAGCAATGTCATGTATCGTGACGGCGTTTCCAGCCGGAAAGACGAAAATTATGAGACCGAGATCGCCGCGGCGGACAGAAAATTGCGCGCATATTTTCCCGATCAGCGCCTTATCGGCTTCGCAACGCCGGGTGGCGGTTATTGCGAAAAGACCCGTGATATGCTTTTAGGATACGGCTATCTCGCCAACCGTACTCTTGGTAGCGGGCAAAACAAAAGTTCGCCTGACGATATGATGAATATTACGGCGGTGCAGTTAATGAAGAATACCGATCCCAAAGCGGTGAAAAAAGCGCTGGATACAGCGATTGCGGAGGGAAACTGGTATGTTGAACTTCTGCATTGCGTGGCCGATGAAAATGACGTTGCCGTTTGGCCGGCAATGGATAGTTATACAGCGCCCCGCGATTTTGCCGAAGAACATTACGGTTACATCGCCGCGCGGCGAGAAGATATTTTCTGCGGCAGTTTCAATGATGTTGCTGCCTATATTATCGAACGTGACAACACTACATTTTCTTATACTGACGCCACTGAAAACACGTTGATTATAACGGCTGAAACAAGTTTTGACGACGTGCGCCTTGATTTTCCGCTGACGGTAACGCTGGAAGTTCCGAAAGAATGGGAAAAGGTCAATGTGCATCAGATGGGAAATGCAGTTTATACAGTCTTTACGGAGGACGGACGTCATTATATTCGTGCCGATCTGATTCCGAACGATATGCCGATCACACTGTCGAATGCAAACTGATTTCAATAGAAAAATCCGCGTTAAAAAACGCGGATTTTTATTTTTTGCTGTGAAAAACGAGGCTCCGGACATTGGAGCTACGGAAAAGAACGCTGCCTGAAAACTTATGCGTCTCTTTTTTCGGTAACGGTGTCTTCGGATGCCGGCGTCGTATCGTCGCGGTAGAACAAAAGCGGTTCGCCCGTTTTCCTCACGGCCTCTGGCGTGATCTCTATTTTGGCAACGCGGTTGTCAGAGGGAAGTTCATACATCGGTTTCATCATGACTTCTTCAAGAATAGAGCGCAGTCCGCGCGCGCCGGTTTCGCGTTCAATGGCCAGTTCGGCGATGGCAGTCAGCGCTTCGGGATCAAAGACAAGTTCGATTCCGTCGTACGCCATAATTTTCTGATATTGTTTACACAGGGCATTTTTCGGTTCTACCAGAATACGCACAAGCGCGTCTTTGTCGAGACTTTCCAATGTGGTGATGATGGGAAGACGGCCGACAAGTTCGGGGATAAGGCCGTACTTGACAATGTCGTGAGGAGAGACGTCCCGGTAAATGCCGGTGTCTTTCTTATCGGATTTGGTGGCCGGTTGTCCGTTAAAACCGATGCTGTGTTTGCCTTTTCTCTGGCCTATGATATCGGCAAGTCCGTCGAAAGCGCCGCCGCAGATAAAGAGAATATTCTCTGTATGAATCTGAATGAATTCCTGGTTCGGGTGTTTACGTCCGCCCTGCGGAGGAACATTGGCGACCGTGCCTTCAAGAATTTTCAGCAATGCCTGCTGCACACCTTCGCCGGATACGTCGCGGGTAATGGAGCGGTTTTCGCTTTTTCTTGAAATTTTATCGATTTCGTCAATATAGATAATACCGCGTTCGGCCTTTTCCACGTCATAATCCGCCGCCTGAATCAGGCGGAGAAGAATATTTTCGACGTCTTCGCCGACATATCCTGCCTCCGTAAGCGTTGTGGCATCGGCAATGGCGAAGGGAACCTTCAGTGTGCGCGCAAGCGTTTGCGCAAGATAGGTCTTGCCGACGCCGGTCGGGCCGAGAAGCAGAACGTTACTTTTCTGAAGTTCCACGCCGTCATCGGCAAGAGCGTCGTTTTTCTCATTACGGCTGAGAATACGTTTATAGTGATTGTAAACTGCGACCGAAAGTACTTTTTTGGCTTCTTCCTGACCGATCACATGCTGGTCAAGGCTTTTTTTGATCTCCATCGGTTTCGGAAGCGTCTCAAACGTCAGAATATCGGAAGACGGAGCGGCGGAAGACATCAGTTTTGTCTGTTCTGCAATCATTTCACTGCAGGCGTCGATACAATTGTCGCAGATATAGGTGCCGTCCGTAGAAGGAATCAGGAACATAACCTGATCTTCGGTTCGCCTGCAAAACGAGCAGTGGCGGAGCGGCGGGGTATTGTTCTTTGCCATCGGTGTTATTTACCTCGGTTCGGATTATTTCGATTCGGTGCTGTCGGAAATCCTTTTATCAATGACCTTATCTACCAGACCGTAAGCCATTGCGTCGGCGGCGCTCATAAAATTATCGCGTTCCGTATCGCGTTCAATGGTTTCAAGCGGTTTTCCGGTGTTTGCGGCAAGAATCTTGTTCAGCTTTTCACGCATAAGCAGGATATGGTCGGCCGCAATTTTAATATCGGTGGCCTGACCCTTGGCGCCGCCGAGCGGTTGATGGATCATGATTTCGGCGTTCGGAAGAACAAGACGCTTGCCCTTTGCGCCGGAGGAAAGCAGAAACGCGCCCATGCTGGCGGCCATACCGACGCAGATCGTCGAAACGTCGCACTTAATGAAGTTCATGGTGTCATAAATGGCAAGGCCCGCGCTGACAGAGCCGCCGGGACTGTTGATGTAGAACGAAATATCTTTATCGGGATCCTGCGCTTCGAGGAAGAGAAGCTGTGCCACAATAATGGACGCCGTGGCGTCATTCACTTCATCGGAAAGAAAAATAATACGATCTTCAAGCAGGCGGGAATAAATATCATAAGAACGCTCGCCGCGTGAAGTTTGTTCAATGACCATTGGTACCAGTGCCATAGGGAATACCTCCGAATTTAATTAATATACGGAAAAGAGACTGCCTCGTGTTATAACAGAAGAATATCTCCCGCGAAATTCCGTCCGCATGCCGTCATAAAGCGGGCGGACGGATTCCGAAGATTCTGCTGAACTGAGACAGTCCCGATTTCATTACTTGTTTTTGATAACGGCTTTTTCTTTTACAAGATCCATAGCGGCTTTGACCTTAAGATCGGCGGCAATGTCGTCGGAAGCGACCATCTGTCTTACCTGATCTTCGGGTACATTATATGCTTCGGAAATTCTCTTGTATTCGGCGTCGATCTCTTTCTTTGTAGCAGTAAGTTTTTCAGCCTTGGCAATTTTTTCAAGAGCAAGACGAACCTTTACCTGTTTCTCGGCCTGCGGACGAAGCTGTTCACGGAGTTTGTCAAGATCAAGGCCGGTATACTTGAAGTAAGTCTGAAGGTCAAGTCCCTGCATACGAAGACGATTGTCGTAATCGCGGACATAGTTTTCGGTTTCGGCTTTGAACATGACTTCGGGAATTTCAGCGGTCATATTTTCAAGCAGTGTATCGATCAGTTTTTCTTCGACCTGCGCCTCGGCTTCTTTCTGATTTCTCTCTTCGAGTTTTGCCTTGACGCTGTTTTTATATTCAGCCAACGTATCGAATTCGGAAACGTCTTTTGCAAATTCATCGTCCAGAACGGGGAGTTCTTCGGTTTTCAGGCTGTTCAGTTTTACTTTGAAGACAACGGCTTTTCCGGCAAGAGATTTTTCATGATAATCGGCAGGGAACGTAACGTTGACATCAAATTCGTCGCCGATATTTTTGCCGACGATCTGATCTTCAAATCCGGGGATAAACTGTCCGCTTCCGAGTTTCAGATCATGCTTTTCGCCTTTGCCGCCGTCGAACGCCACGCCGTCCGCAAATCCTTCAAAGTCGATATTGGCGATGTCGCCGAGTTTGGCGGCGCGATCGGTTACATCGATCGTGCGCGCGTTGTTTTCGCGTGTTCTTTCAATGTCGGCGTTTACTTCGTCATCGGTGACGGGTTTCACTTCTTTTTCTACTTCAATGCCGAGGTAGTTTTCCAGTTTCACATCGGGTTTTACGTAAACCTTTGCCGTAAAGACAACATCGGTATCGTTCATTTCCTTGATATCAATTTCGGGCTGACCGACCATATTGAGTTTAGACTCTTTCAGCGCCTCGTCAAAAGCGGCAGGCATGCAGTCGTTGATGGCGTCTTCAAAGAAAACACCTTCACCATAGAGTTTTTCCACCATATGCATCGGTGCCTTGCCTTTGCGGAAACCGGGAACATTGATTTTCCCGATGCTTTTCTGATAGGCCTTTTTCTTGGAAGCGTTGAACGTTTCCTTGGTAACCGAAAATTCAAGGGTGTATGCGCTCTGTTTTTCTTTTTGCTTTTTGATGAGACTCATTTTAAAGTTTCCTCCAACTTGATCGTCCGATAGCAGAATGATCTTTTATTTAAATTATTGAATATAACTCAACTTTTTATATTTTACATGATTTTTCGGCATATGTCAAGCGTTTTACAAAGAAAAGTACCGTCACATGCAAATATTACCGTAAATTGTTCTCTGTACGCAGATGTTCGTTCAGTAACCCGATTCCGGAAGAACCGGCGCCGGGCAAAAATTCAGAAAGTCCGCGGCAATCAGCGCGTGACATCGGACAA
>CAJLXA010000060.1 GCA_905210485.1 uncultured Eubacteriales bacterium
CATGCCGACAAAAACGCCGCCGATCGGGCCGTTCCACGGAATATCGGAGATGGAAAGCGCGATAGACGCGCCGATCATCGCCGTGATTTCGGGGGAGCAATCGGGGTCGACCGACATAACGGTCAGCGTCAGCGCCACGTCATTGCGCAGATCCTTCGGAAAGAGGGGACGGATCGGACGGTCGATGACGCGGGACGTGAGGATCGCTTTTTCGGACGGCTTGCCTTCGCGGCGGAGAAAACCGCCCGGAATTTTGCCGACAGCGTACATTTTTTCGTCGTAGTCGACAGACAGCGGCAAAAAGTCGATGCCTTCGCGCGGCGCGGCGGAAGCCGTAGCGCAGGCGAGGACAACGGTATCGCCGTAATGAATCATGCAGGAGCCGTTGGCCAGTCCTGCCACTTTGCCGACTTCCACCGTCAGGGGACGGCCGGCAAAATCGTAGTGAAATACTTTGTAGTTTTCAAACATATTTATTCCTCCGTTATTTACGCATGAGGACGTAGCACTTAACGGTAAAGGTGATATTCACCGTCACGGTTAACTGCTAAGTTCTCATGTCGTTCTTTACATAATAATAATGAAATGCGGCTTGTCCGCGAATACCGAAAAAATTGAGTAGCAAAGCGCAACGACCGGCACCTTGCTACTCTCTTTTTCTGTTTTCGTGTTCTGGTCGGGCCGACGGGATCGGCGCCGCGCGGCCAAAGAGAGAAAACCGTTCCTTCGTAGGAAATTACTTTCTGAGGCCGAGTTTCTTTACGATTTCGCGATATCTTTCGATGTCTTTCTTTGCAAGGTAAGCAAGAAGATTCTTTCTGTGACCTACCATCTGCAGAAGACCTCTCTGCGAATGGAAGTCTTTCGGGTTCTTCTTCAGATGCTCGGTAAGGGTGTTGATGCGGCTGGTGAGAATGGCGACCTGTACTTCCGGCGAACCGGTGTCGTTCTCGTTGATTTTGTAGGTTTCGATGATTTGCTGTTTCAGTTCTTTTTCCATGGTAATTTTTCACCTTTCCATATTTTTGCCCCGTTCTCAGGCCGCGGTCGGTGATGTCCGCACCCCGTGAATGAGGTCATACAGATGTATTATAGCATATTGTTTTCCCTTTGTAAATAGGAATTTCCCATTTTTATGAAAGTTTTTTCGACAATGCCCGGATACGGCATAGTTTTTTTCCGTTTGCGGAAAAGTGAGCCGCTTTTGCATAAATCACGCAGGCAGGGAGAAAAATAGCAGGGACAAAACATATGAAAAAAGGAGAAAACCATGAAAAAGAAAATTACTGCCTCTCTTCTTTGCCTTGTACTGCTCGGTGCGGCATGCGCCGTTCCCGTTCTGGCGCTGCCGAAAGTCTCCACGGCCGTCGACTGCCTTTCTTCCGAAAGCACGCTTGTCAAAGCGGGCGTGTACGGAAACGACGTTTCCTTTTCCGCCGCGGATTTTGAAAAGGCGCTCGGCGTGAAGAGCGTGAAATACGTCACCTTTTCCACGCTCCCGGATCCGAAAGACGGCGTTCTCTGGCTTTCCAATCTGCGTATAAGCGAAGGACAAACGGTCAAGGCCTCCAATCTTGAACTTTTGCGTTTTTCTCCCGCCAGTGAGATTACGACCGAAGCGTCGTTCACGTTTCTGTGCGATGATTACGGCGGCGGCGCTCCTCTCCGTTGCGATATCCGCATGGCGGAAAGTCTCGGCCATGCGCCCGTTGCCGTTGCGGACGGCGACGCTTCCCTGTCTGTCTACACGCAGAAAAGCATTTCGGTTTTCGGGAAGATGAAAGCCACCGATGAAGACGGCGATCCGCTGGAATTCCTCATTTGCTCCTATCCGAAAAACGGTACGCTGACCGTCCTTGACAAGACGACAGGCGAATTCCGTTATACGCCGTCGGCCGGATACACGGGCAAAGATAAATTCACGTATGTTGCCCGCGATCAATACGGCAATTATTCCAAGACCGCCACCGTGAACATCGCGGTCGATAAGGCGAGCACCGTAGCGCTTGCGGATATGGAAAATCACAGCGCCGCTCTTGCCGCCACCATTCTGACGGCGAACGGCATCATGAGCCGGGAGAGCAACGGCGGCGTTCCCGTTTTCCTGCCGGATAAGAAGATCAGCCGCGCCGATTTTACGGTCATGGCGATGAAGATCGCCGGCGTTGCGCCGCTTTCGCTGTCCGCCACATCGTTTGAAGATAACGCCGATATTGACGCCGGCGCCATGCCGTACGTCGCCACAGCGCAGGCGCGCGGGTATATTCACGGCAGTCTCGGTAAAGACGGTCTTGTGTTCCGTCCGAACGACGCCGTTACGCGTGCCGAAGCGGCCATCATTCTCTGCAATATTTTCCGCATCGAAAACGGCGACAGCGTCATGACCTTCTCCCCTGACGCCGCGGTTCCCGTATGGGCGCGTCCCGCGCTCTCCGCACTCTCTGCGGCGGATATTATGGAAGTCGGCACGGGCGAAAAGGCCACGGCTCCCCTCACGCGCGGCGATGCGGCCGAAATTCTTTATAAACTGTCTGTCTATAATAAGCATTGATCCCGCAGAAAGGATTACGGAAGCAAAACGCGCCGCGTTTTGCTTCCGTTTTTTCCGGGAAACGCCACTGCGTCGCAGATTTTCGGCAAAAAAATCATTCTCCGATTCGGAGAATACGGTTTTTTTACAAAAATCAACTTGCATTTTCCCACAACATATGGTAGAATAAATCCGATTCGGACAGAATATCTCCGTTCGTCTTCAGCCATCGTGTTACAGAGGGAGAATAAAATGATAAAAATTGCTCTTATCGGATTCGGCGTTGTCGGTCAGGGAACCGCAACATTGCTTACGGAAAACAAAAATCAGATCGCGGAAAGACTTCATGAAGAAATTGAGATCAAATATATTCTTGATCTCCGCGATATGCCCGAAAGTCCCTTTGCCGATCGGATTGTCCACGATTTCAAGACCATTCTTGCCGATCCGGAAGTGACCATCATCGCCGAGATGATCGGCGGTTCGCATCCGGCGTTCGACTATTCCATGCAGGCGCTTGAAGCCGGCAAACATGTCGTGACCTCCAATAAAGAAGTGGTGGCGAATTTCGGAGACAAACTTCTGAAGAAAGCGGCCGAAAAAGGCGTTTCGTATCTCTTTGAAGCGAGCGTCGGCGGCGGGATTCCGATTCTGCATCCGCTTGTCACCGATCTCTCCGCCAACAGAATCCTGGAGATCAGCGGTATTCTGAACGGCACGACCAACTATATTCTGACCCGTATGCAAAAAGATAACGCCACGTTTGCGGACGCCCTCCGCGAAGCGCAGAAAAAGGGCTACGCCGAGGCCAATCCCGCCGCCGACATCGAGGGGACGGACGCTTGCCGTAAAATTGTGATCCTTGCCGCGCTTGCTTCCGGCGTTTTGGTATCGCCGGACAGTGTTTACAAGGCCGGTATCGAAAATATCCGCAGAGAAGATGTGGCCGCTGCGGCAGGCATCGGCGCGACGGTGAAACTGCTTGGGCGCTATCTGCACAGCGCCGCCAACGATACGTTTCTTATGGTATCGCCGTTTCTCATCCCGCGTGATTGCCCGATCGCCACGGTGGACGACGTGAATAACGGAATTCTTGTGGACGGTAATTTCGTCGGTAAAGTCATGTTCTATGGACGCGGAGCGGGGGCCGCCCCCACGGCCAGCGCCGTGGTGTCCGATATTCTCCGCATTGCGGAAGGAAACGATATGAAAATACCCGTTTTCACGCCCGCGGAGGAAGGCAGTATCACCGACATCGAAAACTTTATTGCTCCGCGGTATCTCGCTGTCAGCGACTGTGATATGACGGCCATTCATGTAATCTTCGGCGGGGATATCCGGGTGCTTTCCGAGGATAACGAGATCATCTTCATCACGCCGCCCGTCAGCGGACGCGAACTTTCCGCCGATATTGAACGTATTGCGGCCTGCGGCGGAAAACTTCTGTCCCAGATTCCTGTTTATCAATAAGCATGATTCATATAAAAAACGGCACGGGAAAATCCGTGCCGTTTTTCTGTCGGATGCAGGGAAAACGAAAAGGAAGAAACGGAAATATCAATATGGTAATAATTACCATATTATGGAATAAAGCGATGGAAGGGGAATTCCGATTCCGTACGGAGGAGAATTCTCCGGGATAAAAAGCGCAGGATTATATCCTGCGCTTTTTTATCCTTTGATAAGAGATATAAGATTGTCGAGAAGACGGATGAACTGCGGTAAAAACGTCAACGCTACGAAGATCAATACAAAAAACACGACGATGGTAACAACAACCCATTTCCAGCTTGTCCCTTCGGCGTCAAACCTGAGTTCCGCACCGATGCGTTTTTCTTCCGGCACATAAAATGCGGTGTTTTGATAGTCGATGCGCCCTTTGCTTTGGAAAAGATAGCGGTCAGACGGCGCATCGGAAGAAGCGGTCTTCGGTTTTACGGCGGCAAGAGCGGCGCGCTCCTCGGCGGAGACAAAACATACATATTTACGGACAACGAGCGCATGACGGAGCGAAAATCGCGCGAACGGGGTGTTCCCTTCGAGTTCGTCAAGCGTCAGAGCGGTTTTTCCGGACAATGCGCCGCGGGAGATCAGACGGCGAACGGTTTTTCCCGCCATATTTTTCTGAAATACCGAAATGATCGCGGCAAGAAATATACCGAATGTCAGACCGAATATGATGACGGACAATGTGGTCGCAGTCTGCGAAAAGTTGAAATTGCGGTAGTTTTCGAGGGTGACATTGAAGTAGTTGTCGCGGATATACTCCCAACATTCTCTCAGCGTCTCCTTGAATTCCGACATAACACAGAGACTCCTTTCACAATCGGCCGAATCAGATTTCACCCATGAAGTCGTCCCCGCAAAGAGAACGGAGAAGCGCGTCGAGGTCGTCGTTATCTTCAAAATACAGGGTAACGGTTTTTTTGTTACGTGTTGCGGATATTTTCACTTTACGTCCCAGAGTACGCATCATGCGTCTTTCCAGTTCGGCGACATAATCAATTTTGACATTTTTGGCTTTATCGGCTTTTTCTTCCTGCGCGGCCGTACGGTTCATGCGCCGCGCCAGCTCTTCCGCGTCGCGCACGGACAGCCCTTTTGCCACGATCGTATCGGCAAGCGTTTTCATGTCCGCGGAATTGTTCAGGGACAGAATGGCGCGCGCATGGCCGGCCGTCAGTTCGCGTTTGGCAACGCGGTCGAGAAGTTCTTCGGGCAGGTCGAGAAGACGGAGCGAATTGGCGATGGCGGAGCGGCTTTTACCGATCTTCTCTGCCAGTTCTTCCTGCGTCATATTGTAATCGACCGAAAGCGAGCGGTATCCCATCGCTTCTTCAAGCGGATTCAGATCTTCACGCTGAACGTTTTCGATCATGGCGATCTGTGCGGCGTCTTTATCGTCTCCGGCAATGATGATGACCGGAATTTCGGTCAGTCCCGCGCGTTTGGCGGCGCGGTAACGGCGTTCGCCGGCGACAATCTGATAGCGGCCGATGCCGACTTCGCGGACGAGTATCGGTTGCAGAACGCCGTGTTGCATAATGGACGCGGCCAGTTGAGAAAGCGCGTTTTCGTCGAAGTTCTTACGCGGCTGATCGCCTTTCGGATCAATCTGCGAGAGCCGGAGCGTGGTGCGGCCGGATGCGTACGGCGCATCGGGCAACGTGTTTTCAAGAAAAATACTGTCGATGCCTCTTCCGAGGCCGGAACTTTTTTTAGCCATGATCTTTTCCTTTCCGAAGCGGTAAATCCCGCTTTCAAACAAGATAAATATAATGTAGATAAGCGTTTATGAATCAAAGCGCATACAATGCGCGGAAGTTATGCATTTTTGTCCACCGCCGATTTATATCCGTCGGACAGACATGGGAGAAGCCGATAATAAGGGTTTATGCTATCCGCGCACAGGCGGGAAAGCGGGACGTAATAAAGGGGAACGGTCATGACCGTGGAAGAAGCTGTGTACGTCACGCTTTTCGGGCGAGGCGCTCCTCGGTTTGACGAGGACAAACAGGTTTTTGCTGACGGCCGGGCAATTATGCGATGTATAGTTATATAGGCATATGAATATTGCAATATGGCCGGCTTGACCGTAATTGCACGCATTATTCCGGCAATTGCGACATTTTTGCAAGATTTTCCTGCTTTGTTGCCGCCGTTACCTGATGGTGTGGCCTGTTATTATTGCTTACCGTCATTACCGCCACCATTGCTTGCTGCTGTTGCCTGTTATCATTGCTTTGCCATCGCTGCTTACGTTTGCTTATCGCTGTTTAATACTCAAACGTGTTTTTCGGCAATTTCAGCAATGTCTTTTGCTGTTCGCTTTGACAACCGATTTGCCCTGTCGCCTGCCGTGCGTTCAATGCACCTGCCAACTGCCGCTCGTTGCTTGTCGTCTTATCTGCTATTTATTGCCCGCCATTCACGTCCGGTGCTTATCCGTTGCTTGTTCTCCGACGACCGCTTTCGCTATTCACTGCCTGCTGTCGCCATTCGCCGCTTGCTGTCTGCTGTCTGCTATTTGCTCCTGTTGCTGACATTTCGCTGCCCGTGTTGGCTATTCGATATCCGCTGTCTTGTTACCTGCCGCCATCGCCCGCCGAAAACGTCTTTTTTCACTTTTTGTTGTCATTCAGGGTGACTTCCCCGGAGAGCGTTAGGAAATATGCCGTTGCCACGGGCGGTGGTATGCTGATTGCAAGCGGCCGTCTATCGGCTCTGCGTAGCGCGCGGTTTTGCAAAGGAATCTTTTGTGTAAAAAGCGCGCGGAGTAGTATTCACGTACAATCGGAGAGATAGACGATGAAAGCGCACGGTACAGATGAAACGATACCGCGCTTAAATACGCATTAGCAGTTCTTTTGTTGCCGCGGCATATTCTTTGGCACTTTTGGATTCAGGGGCGGTAACAAAGACTGTATCTCCGAATCCGGGCGCTTCAGCCAGGCGTACCGAGCGGGAAATGTGTGTTTTGAACAGCTTTTCGCTATAATGACGCTTCAGTTCGTCGATCACCTGCATGGTCAGCGTGTAACGCGGCTGTACCATCGTCAGCAGGACCCCTGTGAAATCCAGTGTGGGATTGTAGAGGCTTCTTATCTTTTTTATACTGATCAGCAGTTGCGAAAGTCCTTCAAGAGAGTAAAAATCGCAGGTCATCGGGACAACAACGCCGTCCGCCGCGGTCAGCGCATTGACTGTC
This sequence comes from uncultured Eubacteriales bacterium, assembly GCA_905210485.1. Taxonomy (GTDB): domain Bacteria; phylum Bacillota; class Clostridia; order Oscillospirales; family CAG-272; genus UBA1740. Next base: position 7,239 of record CAJLXA010000060.1, read on the forward strand.
AGCAGACTGAGAGACGGCGGACAATCAATGAATATGTAATCATAATCGGAAGTAATCGGTTGCAAAGTCTCTTTCAGCCGCGTGTTACGTCCGGAGACATCGGCCAATTCGTTTTCCACACCCACAAGGCTTAAAGTGGACGGCAAAAGTGAGAGATGTGCGGTTTTTGTAGGAATGATCGCGTCGTTTGCAGGGCAATTCCCTGTCATGACTTCATATAAGCCTCTGGAAACATCTGTTTTCCTGATTCCGAGGCCGCTGGCGACATTGCCCTGCGGATCGAGATCGAGGAGCAACGTGCGATACCCCTTCAGCGCCGTTGCGGCGGCGAGATGAATGGCGGAGGTGGTTTTACCGACGCCGCCTTTTTGATTAGCCAAAACGACAATTTTCGCCATAGTAGCCGCACCAACCGCCTTTCCGCCGCGTAATAGGCGGCATTGTTTTCTGTAGAGTTGTTGAATGAATTCGCGCCGTACATTCGGAGGAGAATAAAGGATAAAATCACGTTGTAATGACGATGAAGCTACAGTCACAGTCACAGCCACAGCCAC
>CAJLXA010000061.1 GCA_905210485.1 uncultured Eubacteriales bacterium
TCACTTCTCTCCTCTTTTGTCAATACCTTTTTTGAAACTTTTTTCGGTTTTTTCATTTTTCTCTTGCAAAATGCTTTTTTCTACATAATAATATTAGAATCGACGGCGTTATGTAGCATAAGAAAGTTCCCCCACCGAAGTGAGGGAACCCGATATTCAAACGGAATTACTTCGTTTTGATATCGTTTTCGTATTTCTCGATCATTTTCTTGACCATCTGGCCGCCGACAGAACCAGCCTGGCGGGAGGTGAGGTCACCGTTGTAACCGTTCGTGAGGTTCACGCCGACTTCGCTTGCGGCTTCCATCTTGAACTTGTCGAGAGCAGCTTTCGCTTCAGGAACTACAACTTTATTCTTAGACATAACCGGAATTTCTCCTATTATCTATTTCACTCGAGAATCGGAAGAAAGGCTGCAGAATCTTCCGACTCCGCTGTGCTCGGTAACCCCGGCATCTTTTCTTTCGTTCTCTGTTTTTATTATGACGCGCAAATCCGAATCTATGAATGGTAATTTCTGATATACCCTGCTGATTTCACAGTGATCTGCCGTCGAATTTAATATGCCGCCGTTTTTTGATTTTATGCGCAAATCGGCAATTGACTTTTTTTGCATAATCTATTATAATGTAAGCAGAATTCATTACGAAACCACAAAGGAGCCTATATGCTGAAAATCGGTATTGTCGGAACCAACACGATCAGCGACCGCTTTGCGGAAGCCGCTGCCGCGACGGAACATGTTACCGTCACGGTGGTTTATTCCCGCACCGCACAAAAAGGCGCGGCCTTTTCCGGCAGGCACGCCATTCCGCAATTCTTCACCGATTACGAGACGTTTCTCTCCTCCGATATCGACGCGGTTTATATTGCGTCGCCCAACATGTGCCACGCCGCGCAAACAATAGCGGCCGCCGCGCGTAAAAAGCATATCCTTTGCGAAAAGCCGCTCGCTCCCACGCGCGCCGAAGCCGAAGCCATGTGCCGCACGGCAAACGAAAACGGCGTCGTCCTGCTGGAAGCCATGCGCCCCGTATTTGTTCCCGCCATGACCGCCGCCAAGGACGCGCTTGGCAAGATCGGCACGTTGCGCTACGCTCATTTTGATTTTTGCCAATATTCTTCCCGCTATAACCGTTTTCTTTCCGGCGAAATCCTGAACGCCTTTGATCCCGCACTGGGGAACGCGGCGATTCTTGACATCGGCATTTATCCGCTCTCGATCATGCTGTACCTGCTCGGCAATCCCGAAAAAATCGTCGGCCGATCGGTCATACTGTCAAACGGATTTGAAGGACGCGGATCGCTCCTCTGCTCATATCCCGGCATGACGGCTACCGTCAATTATTCCAAAATCGAAAATTCCGCGCTTCCTACCGTGATCGTGGGAGAACACGGGTACATTGAAATCGACAAAGCCAATGCCCCGAAACGCATTACGCTGACCGTGGACGGTCAGTGCAATGCCGTGATAACCGATGATGCGAAAAACAATATGTGTTATGAAATTGAGGCTTTCCGCGATATGATCTTCGGACGCCGTTCCCCTCTTCCGTACACAGAAAGAAGCCTTGACGTACTGACGATCACCGATGAAATACGCCGTCAGAATCACATTGTTTTTTCCTGACCTCAACATAATAAAAGCCGCGGAGAATTCTCCGCGGCTTTTATTTCACCCCTTCCGTCCATTGACCGTCGCCCGATGACGCATGATCGGGTTTTTCGGCCCTGTCCGGCTTATCCGTACTTTCTTCATCGGATATCCGTTCGCTTATTGTCGTGCTTTCGGAATCGTCCGTACCGTCATCATACGTTATGGTAATCGAACATGCCGAAAGAAACAGAAGAAAGAACACAAGGCACGATACCATCCATTTTTTCATACCCTGATCTCCTTATGATGCCGTATAAACGATCGTATTTCTCTCAAGCAGATATTGACATACCTTGCTGTAGGTCAGTCGATCGCGCAAATAGCCGTCATAATAGTTTTGCTTATAATAGTTTTCAATGTAGTCCGGCGTATAAATTGACGCCGCATTCGGTTCTTCCGCCTCTTTTTCGCGAATCAGATTTTCGGAAAATTCCTGCAGATACGCCCGATACTCATCGTCCGTCGCGCGCAGACCGCATTGCTGTACGAAGTATTCGGTCAGCATTTCCTCGTCGATCAGATCATAGCGATACAGAATCAAAGCGTCGCGGATCGGAAGCGCGTCATACCGTTCGTTCTGCGGCAGATACTCCCCGCGCAAATACTCTTCGGGCGTGGAATATCCGTATGCCACCGCATAATATGTCAGATATTCATTGGAAAGCAGTTGATCGACATATGCCGGGATCGCGGTTTCCAGTTTCAATGCTCTCGGATAAGAAACCGGACGTATGTTTTCCAGCATATATTTCATGATAGCGTTGTAATAGGTATTTTTGTTCTCGTCTTCCAGTTCGGCACGGATATATTTCCGATATGCCGCCACAACGTCTTCTTCCTCGGTTTCAAAACCAACCCCGTACATTACGAAATTTTCGTCCAGTACCGGCACTTCATAGATACCGAACGGAACAACGAAAAAGGTTACGGTTTTGCCGTTATACTCCTTATACGGGCTGTCCTCCGGATAAAAATCGTCGGCAAGCGCCACGTCGACCGAAAAGCCGACTTCCTCATCAACGATACAATATACCACAGCGCGATATTCCACCGTGCGGGTAACGCCGTCGATCTCGACATCCTCCTGATAGGAAAACGCTTCGCCTATCGTTTCGCCATGAGCCGCCTTGACCACATTCGGAAGATCCGCGTCGTCCATACGGTAATATGCATACCACGCGTCTTTGTATTCAACGCGTTGTCCGCCGTCGGTATAATAGCCGACGTACGACATCACCACGGTGCGCGCCGCATTATCCACCGTTCCGACGAAACGGCGGGAAAGTTTGTAATCCTTCGGTGTTTTTCCGATCAACGCACGGTACAGTTCGTCGGGAAACGCGGTGGCGCTTCCGTCCAACGTCACATAGGCCGGCGTTTTCAGATAATAGTTGGTAGCGTCACTGTCGGCATACGGTTTGCCGTCATAAGTCGCGCGGATATAAAAGGCCACATAGTCGCCCTCGGCAATCGCGCGGTTCGGGATCGCACGGCTGTTTTCATGCAAAATCTCGTCGATCCGTTTCTGCACTTTTTCATCGGTGACCTGCAAAGAGGCGTCCACGGCAATTTCTTTTCCCGTATAATCCGAAGCGCTCACACGATAATACTTCGCCATGCGATCCTTTTCAAACGAATACTCGCTCGATATACGGTTGACGAGAAAAGCGATACCGGCAATCAGCACCGCCACGATCAGAACGCACGATGCCGCTATGTAGAGTTTCTTCTTTTCCTTCATTATTCTACCTTTCAATCGGGGAAAATGGGAACTTCAATTTACATTTTGAACATTCCGTCATACGGCGTGTCTGTACGCGTACCGCTTTATCCGTTGTCCTGTTCGGAAGAACCGTCCTGCGGAATCAGACTGTCGATTGTCGTTGTGTTGTCGCCCGCTTCGCCGGCATTATTGCTGTCGGAAACAGAGGAGTCGGGTCTGTCTTCATGATTTTTTACCGAAATTACAACGGCCGCCACAACAATGGCAAGAACCAGAACGATGACCGTAATCATGCCACCGATAAAAAACTTCTTATTATTCATATGTACCTCACAGCAGATAGTACGGCAGTTCTTCGCCGAGCGAAATTCCCGCCGCCTTGGATTTTACGGCAACCGCCGCTTTGACCGCCGGAGCGGCCGCTTTCGTTTTTGCCGGCTTTACGGCTGGTGCCGCGTCGCCCGCGGGGACTTCGGGAGCGTTCGTTACGATTCCCGATGTGCGCTTCTTCGGTGCGCTTTTTTCAAGACGTGAAATACTGTTTTTACCTACTGGCATTTTCCGAGATCTCCTTTGCAAGTGCCGCATATTCTTTTGAACTGCGGGCAGATTTTTTGTATACAGCGATGGGAACCGACCTGTCCTGCGCCCACTCCACGGCACTGTCGGTATGTATCACCGTAGAGAACAGCGGGAAAGTCTTCTGTGCGTGCAGATTTTCAAGCGTTTCCTTAAAATAGTTTTTGCGTTCGTCCGCTTTGGTGACGGCAATACCGAGCACCGAAAGATTGGACGTCATGGTACGGACTTCGTTTACAAAATCAATCATGTTGGCAAGGCCGAATACCCCCCACGGCGAAGCCTCCACTGGCACAACGACATAATCGGACGCGCAAAGAATGTTCATGACCCAGCCGCCGAGCGTCGGCGGTGAATCAATCAGAATAAAGTCATACGCACCCGAACTTTTCAGCGGTTCAAGCGCTTTCTTCAGAATGAATTCACGTTGCCACCGCGTAAAAAGGTCGTACTCGATGCCGCTCATCAAAGTCGATGACGGAATCAGGGAAAGGCCGGGATACGGCGTTTCCGTCACCATATCGCCAAGCGGTTTCTGCTCTTTGATTGCACTGTAAAGATTTCGTCCGTTTTTCGCGTAATCGAGCGCCGTTTCCTCATCAACAAAGGAAAGCGTCAGGTTCATCTGCATATCGCCGTCCACAAGCAGAACGCGCTTCCCCGCTTCCGCCAGCGCATAGCCGACGTTGGCACAGGTTGTGGACTTTCCGCTTCCGCCTTTATTGTTGGCAAACGCGATCGTCACCGTTTTCATCGTCACCATCCTCCTTCAGATAATCAAGAATATCCGTAATGCCCTCACCCGTATAGGCGCTGACAAAGAAAACTTTTTTGCATCCCGCAAGCCGCAACCAGGCCTCGGCACGGTCGGGACGCGCGTCCGGCTTGTCCACGCCGGTCACGATACCGACGACCTCACGGTTGACGAGAGATGTGATACAGGGATTGAAAATGGAATACGGTTCGTTCGCCGAAAGTACAAGACCCACAATGTCCGCTTCATATGCATACAGCGCCAGCGGACCGCTGAGTTGACGAAGCTCCGTATATTCGCCGGGCGTGTCGATAATTGCGTCAAGATAGCGGATATATTGCGTTTTGAAATAATGCAGTTCTTCGCCGAGAAGCGCCTGCGTCAAAGTGGTTTTCCCCGCCGCAACACGGCCGATCAGTATCAGTTTTTTCATTATGTGCGCGTGATCTCACAGCACGCATAGCCGAGTTTATCGCGGACATAGGCCGTGATCGCGGTATGCGCCGCTTCCACCTCGGAAACGCTGCCCGTAATAATCAGCGTGCCGGTAAAACGATCGACAAAACCGATCTCCGCCGCCGAAGCCTTCATGGCGATGTCGGCCGCGATAACGGCAGATTCCGCCGGGCTGATCGTCAGAATACCGATAGCGGAACGCTTATAATCGGTTTTCGGGTCAAGGCCGAGTTTCTGATATAAGGTAGGGTCGGGATTGGCAATAATGTGATTAAGCGTCACCTGTTTGCCGGGAACCAACTCCTGAATGATGCGCATTTTATCCTGCATTTCCATGGTTATCCTCCTATCTGGCAGAAGAGTCCGCTTTCGCATGCCACGGAAAGCAGATACTCCATGTGTTCACGCGTCGGCGGCGTCAGTTCCGCCAGCGTGTACTCACGGCCGAGCGCCGCGTATTTATCCTGTCCGAGCCGATGATAAGGCAAAAGGTGAAGCCGCGATGCGCCGGGAATCTTCGCGGCAAAACGGGCAATATCCCGTATCTCTTCCGCCGTATCGTTGAAACCGGGGATTACCGGTACGCGAACCACATACGATTTGGCAAGCGAAGCGATAAGCGGCGCATTGCGCAGGATCGGTTCGTTTGACACGCCCGTATAGGCCTTATGTTTTTCGGGATTCATGTGTTTTATATCCATCAGCACCGTATCGGCAAGCGGTATCACATCGGAAACGGTCGCCGTTGACGCGTAACCCGTCGTTTCGATACAGGTATTGATGCCGTTATCATGCGCGAGCATAAAGAGCGCCCGTGCAAATGCCGGCTGACCGAGCGCTTCGCCGCCCGACAACGTCAGACCGCCGCCGCTGCGCAGATAATAGGGATAATCTTTCACAACGGTTTTCATGACCTCTCCCGCCGTAACGTCGCTGCCCATGATTTTCTCCGGTTTTCCCGGCATATGCATCGGAACAGGCGTAAATTCCTGTCCCTCGGGATTGCAACACCAGCGGCAACGGAGAGGACACCCTTTCAGGAACACGATTGTGCGGATTCCCGGACCGTCATGTATGGAAAACCGCTGTATATCGAATATGCGACCTGTTATATTGCTGTAATCTTCCACGGTTTTCCTGTCCTTTCCCCGCCCCGGAGATCAGAATCCCTGCTCGGTACGGTTGATAATATCGTCCTGCAAACTGCGCGAAAGCGTTGTAAACAACGCGCTGTATCCCGCAACGCGGACAACGAGCGTTTTATAATTTTCGGGGTGTTTCTGCGCGTCGATCAACGTTTCGCGCGTAACGACGTTAAATTGCATATGCATGCCTTTCTGGTCGAAGAAAGAGCGGATAAGCGCCACAAACTTCTGAAGTCCCTCCATGCCGGCAAGAGCGGACGGATGGAATTTCTGATTGAAAAGCGTGCCGTTTGAGGCAATTGCGTGGTCGAGCTTCGCCACCGAATTCGCCGTGGCGGTCGGACCGCAGACATCGCGCCCGGAGCACGGGCCGACGCCGTCCGCAATCGGCGTAAACGCAAGACGGCCGTCAGGCGTCGCGCCGGTCTGCGCGCCAAGCGGAACATTGGCCGAAACAGGATAAAGTCCTGCCTGGAAAATACCGCCGCGGCAGTTTTTATATTTTTCCACCTCGCGCGTGTAAGTGTATGCCACGTCGCGGGCAAAAAGATCAATTTCGGGAATATCGTTGCCGTACTTCGGGCAAGCGTCGATCAGGTCGCGGATCTCGCGGATTGTCTTCCTGTCGATGCCGTCATTGGTTACCTCAACGTGAAAGAAGATCGGTGCATCGCTGTTGGCGCTCGACTCTTCCTCCCAGTGGCGATCCTCTTCCTTGAGATCAATGTGAAAGATTGCACGCAGCGCGATCGCCGACATGATGATGCCGACCACGCCCAGAGGGTAGGCGCATGCGTAGGCGACGGCGATGTTCTCGCCCTTGTAGCCGAGCATGTCGAGCGCTTCCTGCGTGGCGCCCAGTCCCGGCGTATTGGTGACGGCGCCGAAGTGAACGCCAAGCATTTGTGGCAGCGTCACAGTTCCCTTGAGCGTAAAAAAGAACGCTACGGTAAGCGCGATGCTCAATACCACGGCAAGAATCGTAAGACCGTTGAGCTGCAGGCCGCCGCTCTTGAACGAGGCAAAAAACGAGGGGCCGACCTGAAGCCCGATGAAGAACACGAAAAGGATGAGCCCGAA
>CAJLXA010000062.1 GCA_905210485.1 uncultured Eubacteriales bacterium
AGAGGACGTATGCATCACCACCTGGGCTGCGTTCAGGGAAACGGCAGGTACTCCCAGGCTGCTCATGGCCATCGCCATCAGCGCAACCGATACCTGTTCTCCGGTTACTAATAACATATCCAGTTCCCGTTTAGGCGGGTTGGGGTTGATCTCATGTGCTTTGGCGATCAGACCGTCTGTGGTCTTACCCATAGCTGACAGGACAACAACCACATCATTGCCTTTCTCATAATCCTCAATACAGCGTCTTGCCACATTGAAGATCCGTTCCTTGTCTGCCACGGAACTTCCGCCAAATTTCTTTACTACTAACATATTGTCAAAAAGCTCCTCTATCTATATTCCATCTGCTCAGCCTTTTGCAGATGCGGCAAAATCCATTCCTGACCTACTTTCTCCATGGGATTTTATGCTTCCGCGCGGATCACCTGAAGAACTTTGCCATCGGCAGCCTCAAAAGCAGCTTTTGCATCCCGGAACCGCTTCTCATTCAGCACCTCTGTTAAAAGAGCAAATTCATCTGCTCCTTCTAAGGTAATAACCTTACAGGTTCCAAAAAGCTCCTGCAGCTTATCCTTCTGGCTCTCATATACGCCGGAAATACGCACAAAATACTTATGGCTGGAATCTTCCATCGGCTGGATCACCTGTTTTTCACTGGTCCATCCCAGCGGAATATTGTGATGTAAGTTCTTTGCCTCTTCTATAATATCTGCTACCACTGCGCTGGCTGTCGGCAGTTTACCTGCGCCGCTTCCATAGAACATGGAGGTGCCAAGCATATTGCCCTTTACCATAATGCCGTTAAAAACATCATTCACTGCGTAAAGTGGATGGGACTTACCGATCATCAATGGAGCGACCCAGGCAAAAACCTGATCCCCATTCATACGGCTGGTTCCAAACAGCTTAATGGAAGTTCCCATTTTATCTGCATATTTAAAATCAACATCGGTGATTTTTGTGATTCCTTCTGTCTGGATATCCTCAAAATCCACTTCTTTTCCGGTTGCCATGGCAGTTAAAATTGCAATCTTACGGCAGGTATCATATCCTTCCACATCTGCTTCAGGATTACGCTCCGCATAGCCCAGCTCCTGTGCCTCCTTCAGGACTGCGTCAAAGGATGCACCTTCCTTATCCATCTTCGTCAGGATAAAGTTCGTGGTACCATTTAAAATTCCGGTGATTTCCTGAATCTGTTCACCCATCAGGCACTCGTATAATGGACGGATGATCGGAATTCCTCCACCGACACTAGCCTCAAACTGGAAGTTTACCTGTTTTTCTCTTGCAATAGCAAGCAGTTCGGTTCCATGAGCTGCTACCAGGGCCTTATTGGAAGTCACTACATTCTTTCCGGCTTCCAGACAGGTCTTAACAAATGGATAGGCCGGATTTAATCCTCCCATGGTTTCTACTACGATCTGAACCTCCGGGTCATCTGCGATCACCTGGAAATCATGCACGATCTTGTCCTCTACCGGAGAACCCGGAAAATCCCGTAAATCCAGGATATATTTCACCTGGACTTCCTGTCCAACATTGGCTGCGATCTTATCTCTGTTACCTGTTAATACCTCATAGACACCAGATCCGATGGTGCCGTATCCCATAATTGCAACTTTGATCATGTCTTCTCACTCCCTGGCTAAGATTTTTACGTAATGGATTCCCTTCATCATCTCGATCTCTTCCACCATGTTCGAAACATCTCCGGTATCAGACAGCACCTCGACACTTAAGGTCAGGGTTGCTACACCGTTGACTGGAATACTCTGGTGGATAGTCAGGATGTTCGCCTTGTAAACAGCCACAATATGGAGAAGGTCTGACAAAAGCCCTGGCTCATCGTCCATCTGGGTCACAAAGGTTACGGTTTTTCCCTTGGCATTATCATAGAATGGGAAAATATCGTCTTTGTACTTATAGAAGGAGCTTCGGCTGATTCCTACTGCTTCCGTCGCTTCCTGTACCGTGATCACCCGTTCCGATTCCAGAAGTTTTTTGGCCTCTACTACCTTTAAGAGCACCTCCGGCACTGCTTTTTTCTTTACCACATAGTACTTTGTATTATCCATTGTTACTCCTCTGTTTCAGATAAGCATTGATAAATCCGTCAATATCGCCGTCCATCACGGCGGAAACATTGCCGCTTTCATAGCCGGTACGCGTATCTTTCACAAGCGTGTACGGCATGAATACATAACTGCGGATCTGCGATCCCCATTCGATGTTGGCTTTGTTCCCCTGAATATCCTCAATGCGATCAAGTTTTTCTTTCATCTTGATCTCCATCAGTTTGGACTTCAGCATGTGGAGGGCGGTTTCCTTATTCTGCGTCTGGCTTCGTTCGGTCTGACAGCCGACGACAATACCGGTCGGAATATGCAGAATACGAATGGCCGAATCGGTCTTGTTGATATGCTGACCGCCGGCACCGCTCGAACGGTGCGCCGTCACTTCGATATCTTCGGGGCGTATTTCGATCGTGTCGTCATCCTCAAACTCGGGCATAACCTCGATTGAAGCAAAGGAGGTCTGTCGTCTGCCGGACGCGTCAAAAGGAGAAACGCGGACAAGACGGTGCACGCCGTTCTCACTCTTCAGAAAGCCGTATGCATTCAATCCCTCGATCATAATGGTCGCGCTCTTGATACCGGCCTCGTCACCGTCCAACCAATCAAGCAGTTTAACGGTGTAACCATGGCGTTCGCCCCAACGTGTATAAAGACGATAAAGCATAGAGGCCCAGTCCTGCGCTTCGGTACCTCCGGCACCGGGGTGGAACGAAAGGATCGCGTTATTCTTGTCGTAAGGGCCAGAAAGAAGCGTTTCGATACGGAGACGTTCGGCCTCTTCCTTTACAAACGCAACCTCGGCATTGACCTCGTCCACACAACTGTCGTCCTCTTCCTCGATCGCCATTTCAATCAGAACCAGCGCGTCGGACATCCGGCGCGTAAGATTTTCATATTCTTCTACCTGCGTTTTCATTTCCTTGATCTCACGCAGAACTTTTGCGCTGTTTTTCTGATCCGACCAGAAACTTTCGATAAACGTCTGCTTCTCCAGTTCCGCGGTTTTTTCTTTCAGGTAGTCGATTTTCAGGGCGCTGCGCAGATCGTCAACGGAATCCTGCATACCGAGAAGCTCGCGCTTCGCCTCTTCCAAAGCAATAATCAAACGGGAATACCTCCAGACTGTTCATACAACATTTACATTATAATATACCACATTCCGGTGTATAAAGTCAATAGACGACAAAAACATTCTGAATATTTTTGTTCATATGTAAATGAAACTGTACATTTTACGCGAATATGCACTATAAAAAATCGTTTGTCCGTTGCGATCTTAGAAAAAAACCGGAAAGCGACGGATAGCGGCGCCCGCCTTCGGTACCTCCGATTTTATGTTTTTTCAAAAAAACTATTGACAAATTCCCGCCGCCGTGATATACTGCAGTAAACCGTTGATGAAGGGTAAGTAGGTTGTGCCACTTTTCGCAAAGAGAGCCGCAGGCGGTGAGATTGCGGCGGAAAAGACAGAACCGAATGGACTTCTGAGGGCAATCGGAAACAAAACAACAGGCACTATGCTTTTATTGTTTTGCGGTATGTGCGCCGGAGTATGACTCTCCGTAACGAAAAGTCTGCATATGCAGGTATGCGCAAAGGTGGGCGCAAAAGCGCCAAGCAGGGTGGTACCGCAGGATTATTTTCCTGTCCCGGCAATGAGAATTGCAGGGGCAGGATTTTTGTTTTCAAGGAGGTTTTTATGTTTCTTCTCGTAAAAAAGTGGCGCGCGGCGCCGATTACTTGTTTTTCATTTCACCTCCCTTTTCCGAACGGCTTTTATGTGTCCCGATCTCTACTTTAGATTATTTTAAGAAAAATTATTTTAAGAATTCAAAATCAAGAAAGGACTACCGTCATGAAAAAAATTGTTGCTTTTCTTCTTATATGCGTTCTCTCCGCCGCTATGCTTCTCGGCCTCGCTTCCTGCGGCACCGATAACAGCACCTATACGATCGGTATCTGTAATTATGTAAGCGACGCTTCTCTGAATCAGATCGTTTCCAATATTGAATCGCGCCTCAAAACCATCGCCTCCGAAAAAAATGTCAAAATCAATATCGTCATAAAAAACGCGGAGTTGGACGCCACCGTCATGAACCAGATCATCGCCGGATTCATCACCGACCATGTTGATCTTATGATCGGTGTGGCCACGCCGGTTGCCATGGCGATGCAGTCTGCTGCCGAAGAGACCGACATTCCCGTTCTCTTCTCCGCCGTCTCCGACCCTGTTTCCGCGGGACTTGTCGCTTCGCTCACCGCGCCCGGCGCCAATGTCACGGGTACATCGGATTATCTGAACACCGACGCCGTTCTCGATCTGATCTTCGCGCAGAATCCGAACGCCGGAAAGATCGGTCTTCTGTATGACGTCGGGCAGGATTCCTCCGCCACCCCCATTGCCAAAGCAAAAGCCTATCTCGACCGCAAAGGAATCGCGTATGTAGAGCGCACGGGCAGAACCGCCGATGAAGTGGCTCTTGCCGCACAGGCTCTGGTCTCCGACGGCGTTGACGCCGTGTTCACACCTACCGACAATACCATTATGAAAGCCGAACTTGCCATTTACGAAACCTTTGCCGACGCGGGAATTCCGCATTACACGGGGGCCGATTCCTTTGCGCTGAACGGCGCTTTTCTCGGATACGGCGTGGACTATGCGGAACTCGGTATCGAAACAGCCGACATGGCCGCGGAGATCCTTTTTGACAAAAAATCGCCGGCAACGCTTCCCGTCCGCACTTTTGACAACGGAACAGCCACCATCAATACCGAGATCTGTGAAAAACTCGGATACGATTATGAGGAACTTGTGCGTCTCTTCACGCCGTACTGTACAAAAATCAAATCCATTACGACCGCCGAAGAATTCGGCAACTGACAAAACGGCTGTATAACGCCGTGTATATTTCCCTGTCGGGGAGTTCAAATACAGGAGTAGTTTATGTCTTCGATTCTCTCACTTACCCAAACGGCGCTGGAAATCGGCCTTATCACCGCGCTGACGGTTCTTGCGCTCTTTCTCAGTTATTCCATGCTGAACGTCTGCGACCTGTCCACCGACGGTTGTTTTACGCTCGGTGCGGCGGTCGGCGCCGTTGTGGCCATTTCCGGGCATCCTTATCTTTCTCTGTTCGCCGCCATGGGCGCCGGCATCCTCTCCGGATTTATCACGGCTTTATTGCAAACAAAGATGGGAATAAACAGTCTTCTTGCCGGCATTATCGTCAACACGGCGCTTTATTCCGTCAATATTGCCATTATGGGCGGTTCTTCTCTGCTCAACATGAATAAAACCGTCACCGTGTTCACAAAAATGCGCGACCTTCTCGCCGGCACTTTTCTTGCAAAGCAGTCGAAACTGATCCTGGCGGCCGTTGCCGTTCTGCTTGTGGCGGTTCTTCTCGCTCTGTTTTTAAAAACGCGGCTCGGCCTCGCTGTTCGTGCGACAGGCGACAACCCCGACATGGTGCGCTCGTCGTCCATCAATCCCGTTTTCACCACGATTATCGGGCTTTGCCTTGCCAACGCCATTACGGCGCTTTCCGGCTGCCTGCTTGCGCAATCGCAGAAATCCGTAAATATCGACATCGGCACCGGCATGGTGACCATTGCTCTCGCCTCCCTGCTGATCGGAAACGTTTTCTTAGGCAAAAAGAAGATGCCGCTCCGGATCCTCGGAATGGTTCTCGGCGCCTTTGCTTTCCGGCTGATCTACACCGTTGCCCTGCGTTTCAACATGCCGGCCTTTATGCTGAAACTGGTTTCTTCCGTCATCGTGGTCGCGGCCATTTCCGGCCCGTATCTGAAACAGCAGTTCCCGTTGTTCCTGAAAAAAATGCAACGCCGCTCGGAAAGGAGATGACTTCATGCTGAATCTCGTTCACCTCAATAAAACCTTCAATGCAGGGACCGTCGACGAAAAACACGCGCTTTGCGATATATCCCTCACGATCGAAGACGGCGATTTCATAACGCTGATCGGCGCAAACGGCGCCGGAAAATCCACGCTCTTCAATGCAATAGCCGGCAGTTTTCTCCCGGACAGCGGCGAAATATTGCTTGACGGCCGGGACATTACCCTGACGCCGGAATACAAGCGCGCACGCCTGATCGGCCGCCTGTTTCAGGATCCTATGCGCGGTAGCGCTCCCGGCATGACCATTGAAGAAAATCTGGCGCTTGCGGCAGGAAAAAGCGGTTGGTTCAGAAGCGTTACGGAAAGCCAGCGATCCTTCTTCCGTGAAAAACTCGCCCTGCTGGACATGGGACTTGAAAACCGCATGAATCAACCCGTCGGTCTGCTTTCGGGCGGTCAGAGACAGGCTCTGACCCTCCTGATGGCCACAATTAACCCGCCGAAACTTCTGCTTCTTGACGAACACACCGCCGCGCTCGACCCTGCCACCGCAGAAAAGGTGCTTGCGCTGACCAAAAACATTGTCGAAGAAAACAGCCTCACCTGCCTTATGATTACGCACAACATGCAGTCCGCGCTCGCGCTCGGCAACCGCACCATCATGATGGATTACGGACGCGTCATACTGGATGTAGCCAACGAAGAACGGGCATCGCTTACTGTAGAGGATCTGTTGCGGAAATTCAAAGAGAACGCAGGAAAAGCCTTGGACAATGACCGCATGCTGCTCATCTGACTTCAAACTTCCGAATAACCCAAAACCGCCCACCCGATTTACGGGTGGGCGGTTTTTTAAGTGTAGATTCATGAAGTAAAGCAATGTCGGCAAAGAGCCGCATGGCAACCCTGTCATGCGCCGTACCGTCAAAGAATATGAATGTGCCAAAACATCACATTACAACATAAAACATGTCGTTTTGCGTAAAAATATGTCACAAAAATGAATATACAAAACCGATGCTCAGGATTTGATGCCGACAACCGTATCAATCGGCAAGGAATACAGAATACCGTGCGCGTCGGTGTTCACACCCGCTTTTTCCATAATAGCGCGCATAATGGCGTCGCGCGTGGCAAGAGGTGCGACGATATGCACCATATCCTTTTCCTCGGAAATGCTGATGCCAAAGAACTTGGCAATGACATAGGTGGGGTACAGAGTCAGGGAGCCCAGGGAGACGAACATGGAGGAGACGACCATGGCGAACATCAGCTCTTTCCCGGGGAACACACCACGTTCGAAGACATAGCCCGCGATGGTGGTGGTGAAAATAGAACCCAGGACGATGGAGCCGGACATTATGATGGAGTTTATGGT
>CAJLXA010000063.1 GCA_905210485.1 uncultured Eubacteriales bacterium
CCACAACTTCGTCCGGGTTTACCCCCTTGTGCGGTTCTTTACCGAAGATGCTCTTGGCTTCGTCCTGAACTTTCGGCATACGGGTCATACCGCCGACCATAATAACTTCCTTGATATCGCTGCTGGAAATGCCTGCGTCTCTCACGCAGTTCCGGCACGGAATTTCAGTACGCTTAATCAGGTCATCAACCTGTTTTTCCAGTTCGGAACGGGTCAGGGTGATGTTGAGATGCAACGGACCATCAGCATTCATAGTAATGAACGGCAGATTGATTTCGGTGCTCATGCTGCTGGAAAGTTCGCATTTCGCCTTTTCGGCAGCTTCCTTAAGCCGCTGCAACGCCTGAGAATCCTTACGCAGGTCGATAGAGTTTTCGGCTTTGAATTTTTCCGCCAGGAAATCGATCAGTTTCTGGTCAAAGTCATCCCCGCCGAGGTGGGTATCACCGTTGGTGGATTTAACTTCAAACACGCCGTCGCCGATTTCGAGGATGGATATATCGAACGTACCGCCGCCGAGGTCGTATACCGCAACGACTTCTTCCGATTTCTTATCCAGACCGTAGGCCAGAGCCGCGGCAGTCGGTTCATTCACGATACGCAGAACTTCCAGACCGGCGATCTTACCGGCGTCTTTGGTTGCCTGACGCTGTGCGTCGGTGAAGTAGGCCGGGACGGTGATGACGGCTTCGGTAACGGGCGTGCCGAGGTAGGCTTCGGCATCGGCCTTCAGTTTCTGAAGGATCATAGCCGAAATTTCCTGCGGCGAGTATTGCTTGCCGTCGATTGTGACTTTATAGTCTTTGCCCATTTCGCGTTTGATGGACGAGATTGTGCGGTCGGGGTTTGTGATGGCCTGACGTTTTGCGGCCTGGCCGACGATACGTTCGCCGTTTTTGGTGAAAGCAACGACAGACGGCGTAGTACGTGCGCCTTCGGGGTTCGGAATAACGACAGGTTCGCCGCCTTCAAATACAGCGACGCAAGAGTTGGTAGTACCAAGATCAATACCAATGATTTTTCCCATAATGATTATCCTCCGTATAAGTGAGTGTTTTTTATTTAGTTAGTTGATAATTTGTCAACCAAAGGTTGCATTTTTTGTATTTTCAAGAGATATGCGACAGATTCAGTTTGCCACTTTTACCATGGCGTGCCGGATGATCTTGTCGCCTTTTTTGTAGCCCTTCTGGAAAACGTCCGTGATGACGTTTTCGCCGAGGTTTTCGTCTTCTGCATGCATAACGGCGTTGTGCAGGGCAGGGTCGAAGTTTTCGCCGCTTTCACCGAATGCGGTAACACCGAGCTTCTGCATGGCGGCCGCAGCGCTCTTGGCGATGATGGCAAGACCTTCCGAGACCTTTTCCGCGTCGGTATACAGCGCCGCGCGTTCGAGATCGTCGAGAACGGGAAGCAGTTCTTTCACGGCGTCGCTGACGGCGTCGGCATAAATACCGTTCCGTTCCTGCGCCGTTCTGCGCCGGAAATTATCGTACTCGGCGGCAAGACGGAGATATTTGTCGTCCTTTTCGGCGAGCGATTTTTCGGCGGCGGCAAGTTTTTCTTCCAATTCGTGCAGACGGTCGTCGGCAGTCGGGGGTGTTTCCACTTTTTCTTCGGCGTTCCCGGCCGGAGTTGCGTTTTCTTCAGTGGTTTCTGCGGTTTCTTCCGCGATGTTTTCGTTTTGATTCATGAGAGTCGTACCTTGTCTAACCTTTCTTTGCATCGTTTTCCGCAGGCGGTTCGTTTATCATATGATCGACGCCGCTCGCCACGCGGTTGACGGTTTCGATCACTTTGGCGTAATTCATGCGGCGCGGTCCGATAATACCGATGGCGCCGATCACTTCGCCGTTCCGGCGTATGGTCCTATATACGAAAGCGGAATCCTGCATGACTTCAACGGAATTTTCTTTGCCGATATAGACGCTGACATCGTTATTTTTCCCGCTGTCGGCATCCACGATGTCCAGAAGGCGATCCTTGTCTTCTTCAAAAAGTCCGAGCATGTCGCGGAATTTATCGACGTCGGCATATTCGGGGTATTGCAGAAGTCTGTTGACGCCCTCTATACGAACTTCGCCGCCGTCTTCTTCGGTCAGCGTGCCGTAAATGATCTTGGCGACCGGGGAAACGAGCGGGGAAAGATAACCCATGGCTTTTTCCATTTCGCAGATGCGGGACAAGGTCATTTCTTCGGCAGTCCTGCCGGCAAAGTGCTGATTCAGCAGGGCGGTGAGGTGCGCGATGTCTTCCTGCGAAGCCGTCAGCGCAAGGCGGATGTTTTTCGATGTCACCGTACCGTCGGCAAAGATCATAACCAGAACAAAGTTGTGCTCGGAGAGATAAACGCCTTCAAACCGCGAAACGGTTTTCTTGGAGGCGCGCGGCTTCAGGGCAATGCCGGTGTAATTGGTGAGAGAGGAGGCAAGCTTTGAGGCTTCGGCAAGAATCTCGTCAAGCTCCGTCAGCTTCGTCTGCATGGTCATATTGAGTTTTTCAATCTCACCCGTCGTCATTTCATAACGTTCGCGGAGAGAGTCGACATAATAACGGTAACCGCGTTCGCTCGGCACGCGTCCTGCGGACGTATGCGGCTGTTCGAGGTATCCCATCGCTTCCAGTTCCGCCATTTCATTGCGGATCGTTGCCGACGAGCAGGAAAGACTGCGGTTATCGGCGAGGAGTTTCGATCCCACAGGTTCGCCGTACGCAATATGCGCGTTGACGATGGCGTACAGTATGCGTTTTTTCCGTTCGCTGAGTTCGTCCTGCATGACCGTCACTTCCTTTCGTAACCTGCATTTTAGCACTTGACACATGAGAGTGCTAAAAATTCTGATATTAATATACAACGAAGAAATGAAATTGTCAATAGGCTTTTTGCGAAAATATATGAACAATTTGTTAATTCGAAAGACGCGTTACCCTATGCAAACCGATTTCTGTCAAAATCAAGAAAAAAACCTTGACAGGCGACGCTTTATATTCTATAATACTATATGTGTATAGATACATGTGAGAGGGAGCACCGATGCGGCCTTTCCGTAAGCGTGTAAACGGAGCCGTTTTCGCGCCCTCCTTTCTTATATCTAACATTATTCTTCTATATTTCTATAAATTCATACGATTCAAGTAAAAGGAAAAGGAGGTTACACGAATGAATTTCGATATTGTATCGCTGATTATCGGTATTGTCGGCGGCGCGGTTGTGGCACTTGCCGTTTATACGGTGTGGCAACGCAAAGCCGGTGAAAAAGCCATCGGCACGGCGAAAACGCAGGCAAAGATGATTCTGGAAGAAGCATCGAAAAGTGCGGAATCCCGTAAAAAAGAAGCACTGATTCAGGCGAAAGAAGAAATCCTCCGCGACAAAAACGACGCGGAAAACGAGATACGCGAACGGCGTAAGGAAATTACAAGACAGGAACACCGTATCGCACAGAAAGAAGAACTTCTCGACACAAAGACCGAGGCGCTGGAACGCCGCGACGCCGCCCTGCAGGAGAAACAGCGTGAAGCGGAAGCGCTCCGTCTCACCATTCAGGAAAAAGTGGACGAGGAGGTCAAGGTCCTCGAACGTATTTCCTGCTACACGGCCGAACAGGCAAAAGACGAACTCCTTCGCCGCACGGAGGATACCATTCAGCATGAGACCGCACGGAAAATTGCGGAATACGACGCCCGTTTCCGCGAAGAAGCCGACGAACGCGCGAAAAATATTCTCTCCCTTGCCATTCAGCGTTGCGCCGCCGACCATGTGAGCGAGATTGCCATTTCGGTTGTCAGCCTTCCGAATGAAGAAATCAAGGGCAAGATCATCGGTCGTGAAGGACGGAATATCCGCGCGATTGAAACGCTGACCGGCGTGGAACTGATTATCGACGACACGCCTGAAGTCATCACCATTTCGGGCTTTGATCCCGTTCGCCGTGAGGTGGCGCGTATTGCGCTTGAAAAACTGATTGCCGACGGACGTATTCATCCCGCACGCATTGAAGAAATGGTGGAAAAGGCGAAAAAAGAAGTGGACAACGTGATCAAGCAGGCCGGTGAAAAGGCCGTGTTTGAAACCGGCGTTCACGGTCTTCCCGCAGAACTTGTCCGTCTGCTCGGCCGTCTGAAATACCGCACGAGTTATGGACAGAACGTCCTCCGCCATTCCATTGAAGTGTCTTTGATCGCCGGCAATATTGCCAATGAAATGGGAATTGATCCGACGGCCGCCAAACGCGCGGGTCTTCTGCATGATATAGGCAAGGCGCTGACGCAGGAAGCCGAAGGATCGCACATTCAGCTCGGTGTGGAAGTGGCGCGCAAATATCACGAAGGCAAAGATATTATTCACGCGATCGAAGCGCATCATAACGACGTGGAACCGCAGTCGGTGCTGGACTTTATCATTCAGGCCGCGGATGCGATTTCCGCCGCCCGTCCGGGCGCCCGCCGCGAAGACGTGGAGAATTACGTCAAGCGTCTCCAGAAACTTGAAGAGATCGCGGGAGAGTTTGTCGGCGTGGAGAAGACCTTTGCCATTCAGGCCGGCCGCGAGATCCGCGTCATGGTAAAGCCCGAAGTGATCAACGATGAGAAAATGACGCTGCTCGCCCGCGACATCTGCAAGAAGATTGAGGAAGACCTCGAATATCCGGGTCAGATTAAGGTCAACATGATCCGTGAAAGCAGAGCGGTCGATTTCGCGAAATAACATAGTTCGTCACAACGCTCAACCGAATCACAAGCAAAGCCCTCCGGGAGGAATCTCGGAGGGCTTTTGTTATGTAAAACCGCGCGTCGGTGGGTTCTCCCCCCGCCTCGGCACGCGATTTTACTGTAAAAAAACAACACCTCTTACCCTGCCGACAAGATCAAGCATAAATGCTCGGATTTTCGGTGCTACGGTCAAAAGGTGTTGCTTTGCAAAATACAATTTTAATTATGTACTGAAATTTGTGTTAGCTTTGACAAACGGATCACACAAAACATGTGTAAAAAGTTCACATTTTGTCGATTAAGACGCATTGTCCATCTGCAAACACAGTTTATCGGAAATCATGGCGATGAACTCGCTGTTCGTGGGCTTGCCCCGCGTATTGTGAATGGTGTAACCGAAATACGAATTCAACACATCCACATCACCGCGATCCCAAGCGACTTCGATCGCATGGCGAATGGCGCGCTCGACTCTGCTCGGTGTCGTTTCATACTTTTTCGCAATTTCCGGATACAACGTCTTTGTGATCGAGCCGAGCATATCCATGTCCTTGACTGACATCTGAATTGCTTCGCGCAGATACTGATATCCACGGATATGCGCCGGTACGCCGATGTCATGGATCATGTTCGTGACATCCCGTTCCAGGTCCCGTTTGGGCACTTCTTTTGCCTGTACATATTCCAGGGAGTTTTCTTCGCCTGCCGCTCTGGCGGGAACGGTAATCATAATCTGAAATTCTCTATTATGTTCCATCAAATCGGTCAGAATCTGAACCACGTTTTCTTTTTCTTTTCCTGCTGTAAGGCTGAGCTGTTCCATAGTTTTCCTCATTTCTGCGCACGTTTTTTGCGTAGGTCGAGTTTGTATCAAGTGCGCACAGACACAAATCTCGCGATTGAAAAAATTTTTTTTCAATCTTTTTTCCTTTCGCAATACCGGTTTGCTTCCTCTTTACAGGCATCATTATAGGCTGATTCTGCTGGATCCTGCAAGAAACTGTCATCGCAAAAAAAGAGCCAGAAATTCCTCTTTCCGAGAATTTCTGACTCCTTTTTTTACAAAAATTGGCGAAAAACCACGATTTTACAGAGAATTTCTGTTTTTTGTGATCCGGAAGGTCACCTCAACCATCGTAATCATCAGCGCCACGAACACCAGCAGATATAGCGGCAGGATGAAAAATCCGATGGAATTTCCAAGGATACCGAAAATCGGCGGGATAAACGTCGTTCCAATGTATGCGCTCGCCATCTGAATGCCGATGATCGCACCGGAGTTCTCTGCTCCAAAATTGGACGGGGTAGAATGAATGATGCAGGGATAAATCGGTGCGCAGCCAAACCCGATCACAAGGAATGCCGCAAACGCCGCCTGATAGGACGCAATCGGAAGAAACAGCACCAGGATACCGCAAATTAAAATTCCGGTTCCCAGTCGGATCATTTTCTGGTCACCAAGCTTATCCGTAATAAAACCGCTTGCAAATCTTCCGGAAGTAATACCGATGTAAAACAGAGCTGCAAAGGTTGCCGCACGCTCTGTAGAAATTCCTTTTACCTCTACAAAGTAGGTGCTCGCCCACTGCATTGCTGTTGCCTCCAGTGCACAATACGCAAAAAATCCAAGCAACAGGAAGGGAACGCCCTTGATTTTCAGCGCACCTACCAGTCCGACACTCTTTCCAGCAGTTTCCGTTGCAGATTTGTTGATATTCCAGACCGGCAGCGTCA
>CAJLXA010000064.1 GCA_905210485.1 uncultured Eubacteriales bacterium
TGCGGCGCCTCTTCGATGAACCGACCGGCGGCGCTGACAAACGCTTCGCGTATCAAGGATATAGCAGGCCATACATAGCGGCGCCGTTTCCCTTACGGTCGGTTTTGCCAATGCGGCGCTTCCGTCTGACCGCTCCCGCTTTTTGACGGCGCCCTGCTTTTTCCATTTTTTCCTGAATAATTCATAAAAGTTTTTTCAATTTTCCCGCCCCGGTACTTGACAGTCTGTATTTTTTCTTATATAATAATAGGGTAAAATTATATGCAAAGTAAAATTCAGGTGCGCAGGCGAAGGCATGAACATACGCTGTACCGAACGCATCAATAAGCCGTTAAGAAAGGATTTTCGTTATGAAACATAAATTCCGTGTGCTTGCTCTCGCGGTTACTGCCTTTATCACCGCGCTTCTTTCTTCTGTCGGCGCTCTCGCCGCCACCAAAACGGTGACGATCGACGGCTATACATCGGCGGCGGATTTTATCTGGGAATACGGCGGCATTGTTCTGAATAAACTGAAGTTCCCTTATGATATGAAAACTGTTATGATGGTCGTTGCCATTGCCGCTATCGTGGTCGGTATTCTGTTCTTCCTTTTCCGTGTGCGGACGCTCTCCGTTTTTCTCCGCCTCGCTTTTGCGGGCGCCGGCTATTTTGTCGGAAATCAGGTGTACCAGATCCTTGCGCAGAAGATCACCGTACTGGCAAAGGTTCCGTACGGCGCTATCATTTTCGGCGCGGTCGTTGCGATTCTGTTCTTCTTCATGAAGAAATTCCTCGTCCGCGTGTCGCTTTTCTCCGGTGTCGTCATTGCGGCATATACGTATCTTCCCCGGTTCGTTACGCCGTGGCTCCCCGAAAACCTGAAAAATTACGCGATTCCGCTTATCATCATTGCGGCGATCGTGGTTGCTTACATCGTGGCGTTCCCGCTGTTCCGTCTGTTCCTCGCACTGATTTCCTCTGCGATAGCAGGCCTCATGACGGCTTTCGGCGCATTCTATTTCCTGCGCAGTGTTTTTGAGACCAATATGCACCTGACGGCAAAGCAGATCGACCTCGCCTTCCTGATTACGGCCGGCGTGATTCTGCTTCTTACCTTTGTGCTTTACGTAATTCATGCCATCCGCCATCGTCCCGGCGCCAAAGCAAGAAGAAAATACAAAGAAAATATGAAAGCCAGAAAACGCGTATACGGCGATATTTGACCGTTATGACGGCCGTTTTCCGGCACATATGGGCCTGTCCGCAGCGACAGGCCTTTTTTATCGGAGGTTATATGCTGACAGTATCGCATCTCACCAAAAAATACGGCAAACACTATGCCGTAAACGACGTTTCTTTCTCGCTTGAACCGGGCACTATGACCGTTCTTCTGGGGCCGAACGGCGCCGGAAAAAGCACGCTTATCAAGTCCGTTATCGGTTTTCTCCGCTATGCGGGGGATATTACGGTCGGCGGCTTTCCGAATAAAAGCGCCGAGGCACGGCGCCTGACCGGATATATCCCGGAGCTCCCCTCGCTTTATCCGAATCTCACGGTGGAGGAGCATCTCGAATTTGTGGCGCGCGCCTACCGCCTGACGGATTATAAAGACTACGCCGAGGAACTTCTCCGCCGCTTTGAACTGACGGATAAGCGGAAAAAATTCGGGGACGAGCTTTCAAAAGGCATGCAGCAGAAGGTCAATCTCTGCGCGGGACTTTTGACGCGGCCTCAGCTTCTTTTGCTTGACGAACCGATGATCGGCCTTGATCCGCACGCCATCAAAGAACTGAAAAATATTCTCGACGGGCTGTGCCGTCAGGGCGTTACCGTCTTTTTCAGCACGCATATGATCGACAGCATAAACGCTCTCTGGGACCGGACGTTGATTATGAAGAACGGGTCGCTTGTCGCCGACGTCGACCATAAGGAGATGGACCGGCACGGCGATAAACTGGAGGACATCTTCTTCCGCATGACCGAATCCGCGCCCGAAACCGGAGAAAACGGCGGGGAAGCGCCGCGCGCGGAGGGGTTATGAAACTCTTTTTCTATTATGTATGGCACACGCTGAAGAATTCGATCCGCAAACTTTTCCGCACATGGGTCGCCGTTTTTGTCGTCGGTTGTATTGCGCTCGGCGTGGTTGTGGGAATCGGCGCGTCGCTTATCTCGGACATCGGAAATGCGGAAACGCCGGACGACGATCCGGTAATCGAAGAACCGGCGGAACAACCCTCGCCGGAAGAAATTCTGCCGATCGCGGAACTTTTCGTCTCCGGCGTCGTGATTCTTCTGTTTCTTTCCTGCCTCCTCACGGGAGGTAAAGGGGCAAACGATATTTTTTCGATGGCGGACGTCAACTTTTTGTTCCCCTCGCCGATCTCGCCGCAGTCGGTGCTTTTGTTCCGCCTTTCGATACAGGTGGGCGCATGGGTAGCCGCCTGTATCTATGTTTTCATCGAAATACCGATTCTTACGGGGTCGTTTCCGGTCGCGGCCGCCATGATTCTTGCCTTCTTGTTCCTGATCCTTTACCGGCAGTTGTTCGCGGTATTTTTGTTCTCGTTTGTATCGCAGTTTGCCGTTCCGAAACGATGGATGAAATACGCCACGCTTCTTTTGCTTCTTGCCGTTGCCGTTCCGTTTATGCTGTATTATCTCCGCAGCGATACGACGCCGTATCTTGCGGCAGTGGCCTATTTCAATGCGCCCGCGACCCGTTTTATTCCCGTTTACGGTTGGCTTAAGGGGTTGCCGCTTTACGCCATTGAAGGGAATTATCTCCTGGCCGCGCTGATGCTTTTTTTATTGACGGCGACGGCCGCCGCCCTGTTTTTCGTCAATTCCCGCCTGAAGCCGGATTTCTACGAAGAGGCTTTGCAACGCAGCGGCGCGATCGCGGAGGCGCAGGCCGCTATGACCGATACCGCGCAGATCGTCACGCGGGACAAACCGCGCTCCGATAAAATAAGCCGTACGGGCATCGGCCGCGGTAGCGGCGCTTCCGTTTTCTTTTATAAAACGATCCGTAACCGGGTGCGTTTTGCTCCGCTCGGCTTTCTCACGAAAACCACCGTCACCTATTTCATCGTTGCGGGGGCAACCGCGTTTTTCACCCGTCGCATTGCCGAAGATACTTCCTCTACGCCGCTTTTGCCGGTGATCGTTCTCGGCGCGCTTTTGTTTTTCCGTGCGCTCGGCAATCCGATCGCCGAAGATACGGGGCGCGTGTATTTCCGCCTGATTCCCGAAAGTTCCGTAAAGAAGATCTTTTATGCGGAACTGGGCGGTACCGTTTCCTGCGCGCTTGATCTTTTGCCTGCATTCATCGCGTTTTTCGTCCTGCTCGGTGTGCGTGCGACGTCTGTTCCGTTTCTTTTCCTGTCGTTTCTGTTTCTTATCACACTGGATTTCTATTCCTCGAATTTCGGCCTTTTTCTTGACCTTTCGCTCTCCGAAAGTCTGCCGAAAGAGATGAAGTCCGCAATCCAGATACTGCTTATCTATGTATCCGTTATTCCGAATATCGCCGTCATCGCGGTGATCGGCTTTGCATTGCAGGCGGTATTGCCGTGTCTTTTTGCGGCCGCTGTTATGAATCTTCTTCTCGGAGGTGCAGGCTTTTTTCTGTCCGCGCTTTTCCTTTCGCGTGGACAGCGGTAAGCGCCGCCGGCCGGGATCCAAAATCGGAAAGAAAAAAACTTTCCGATTTTTTTTTAAAAAATGGGTTGACATTTCGTTTTGATTCCTGTAAAATAACAATACCTTACGGAATCCGCGAACGGTTCCGAAAAAAACTTCATATGGATGCAAGAAGGATGACACGTATGGAAACGAAAACGAAAGTGGAAGATTCCCGTGACGCAAAAACCTCCTCCGAAGACATTGCCGAGCCTCCCGGAACGAAAGGCTTTCTCCGAAAAATGCTCCCGTATCTCGCCGGCGAGAAAAGGAACATTTTGTTTGCCGTTATCGCCTCCGCGCTGACCGGCTTTTGTCTTGCGATCCAACCGCTCGTTATCAAGTATATCGTTGATGACGGCATCGGTGCCGCGAACCCCGCCGATCCGGGGCTTGTGGCCTTTTTTGCACGCCTTTTCGGCCATAACGGTGCGGTTTCCGATGATTTCCGCATCAAAATCATCGGCGCGCTCGCCCTCTTTTACCTGGCGGTGGCGTTCTGCCGTATCTGCATGTGGGGATTCGGTATCCGCCATATGCTGGCGGCGCTGGAAGGGACGCTGTTTTCTCTGCGCAGTCGTTTTTTCAACCACATTCAGCATCTTTGCATGCGGTTTTACGACAAGAACTCGTCCGGCGATCTTTTCAACTGCATTATGGGGTCGCCTATGGCGAATATCCGCACCTATCTCAATTCCATCGTCATGAACGTTCCGCATCAGGCTGTCGCATTGGTAATATCGCTTATCGCGCTTTTTTCATACGATAAAAGGCTGACGCTGATACTTCTCCTGACGGCCGCCGCCATGACGTTTTTGAATTTTCTTTCCCGTAAGAAGATCCGGCGGACTTCCGGCGAATATCTTTCCGCGGAAAGAGCCGCCTCCCGCTATATTACCGATCTTCTGCACGGCACCAATGCGGTGAAACTTTA
Source organism: uncultured Eubacteriales bacterium (assembly GCA_905210485.1). GTDB lineage: Bacteria > Bacillota > Clostridia > Oscillospirales > CAG-272 > UBA1740. The sequence continues at coordinate 4,601 of CAJLXA010000064.1, forward strand.
CAGTATCGAGGACCGCGTCATGCAAGACGCCGACCGTTGCCTTGAAGAAATGAAAAGGAAAGGCGTTTCCAGTAGTTTTTCCATTGTCCTCGAACATTTCAAGCCGGAATTTTTGCAATACGTCGGCATTGCGGTCGTTTATTTTGTCGGCGGCTTTTACTGTGTGACAAACGGGCTTTCCGTCGGCGTTCTCTATGCGTTTTTATCCAGCATGACCTCTATTCTCACTATTTTCTCCAGTTGGCTGAATATCGCTTTACAGCGCTCTGCCGCCGAGGTGGCGCTGAACCGCATTGAAGACGTTATGCAGGAACATACTTCCACGCCCGAAATCCCCGACGGAAAACAACGTTCGATAGAGGTGGAACGCCGCAGTGCCATGGCGCAGCATAAACCCTGCATCTCTTTTCGCAACGTATCGTTCTCCTACGACGGAAAGGCGCCTGTTTTCAAAAACTTCCGGTGCGACATCGCATACGGGGAGAGCATCGGCCTTGTCGGCGCAAGCGGAAGCGGCAAATCAACGCTGACAAAACTCGTTATGCGCCTTTACGACATCAGCGAGGGCGAGATTTTGCTTCACGGCCGCGATATCCGCTCCTATGCGATCCATGACCTGCGCATGTCTTTCGGCGTGGTACCGCAGGCGCCGTTCATCTTTAACCGCACGATTTGGGACAACATCCGCATTGTCCGCCCGGACGCGCCGAATCAGGAAATTATCCGCGCCATGGAAGTGGCGCATGTTCACGAATTCGTGAACAGACTTCCCGACGGTTGGGCAACCGTGATCGGCGACGGCGGCGTGGCCCTGTCCGGCGGACAGATACAGCGCATTGCCATCGCGCGCGCCGTGCTTCGCAACCCGGATATTCTGATTTTCGATGAAGCCACAAGCGCGCTTGACAACATTTCCGAACGGCATATCCGCGAGGCCATGGAGGAACTGATGAAGACGCACACGGTTCTGATCGTGGCGCACCGACTGTCCACGATCCGTAACGTGAACCGGATTCTCGTTTTTGATAACGGGAACATTGTGGAAGAGGGAACATATGACGAACTGGCCTCGCGTGAAGGGCCGTTCCGCGATCTCCTGGATTCTCCGAAAGACGAAGAATAAGAAAAGAGGAAGCAAGGCGGCGCCTTGCTTCCTTTTCCGTTGCCGTCTTTAGGCGTAGAAGAAAAACCCCGGTTATACCGGGGGAAGAAAAGAAGCTTTAGCAAAGAAAGAAGGGCGAGCT
>CAJLXA010000065.1 GCA_905210485.1 uncultured Eubacteriales bacterium
TGGGAGTCGGAAGTTACGGTGAGATTCCTCACGACCCGAACGGAACACAGGGTTCCGGTACTGACTGGACGCAGGACAATTCCAACGGCAGCAAGGACGACGGGATTGGAACAGATATTTTTGACTAATTGTTTTTAATGCAATTAGTAGAATAACTAGGGGACGGGTTCCTGTTTCACTTTTCTTTTTTTCTTTATAGCCACGGGGTCGGCTTCGCCGATCCCGTGATTTTTTCTTTTTTGTTTTCCTCTTACTCTTTATAAAACAAAAGCCCCACTTGCCTTTTGCAGCAAAGTGAGGTAAAATTGAGGTACGCGATAATAGAGAAAATAAAAAGTCTCCAATTTCTGACGTTTACTCGTCAAAAATCAGAGACTTGCTTTGGTGACCCGTACGGGAATCGAACCCATGTCTTCGCCGTGAGAGGGCGGTGTCTTAGCCTCTTGACCAACGGGCCATGTCTTTAAAACAAAAGTATTATAGCATATTGTCCCTGAAAAATCAAGTATTTTCCGAAAAATATTTTTCTGTGCGCGTTTGCCGCCTTTCGACCCCGAAATTCCCTGTAATTTTCATTTCCTTGCCGCGGCATTATTTCCGGGTCGTTGTTTTCGCGGAACGCGTCACCCCGCTGTCGCTGTATTTTATCGGATATACAGTAAAAAATTCGTGAAATTTGTTGTGACAAACATAGAATTTCATGCAATTTGCGATTTGTTTTTGTATTATTCGACAATTTTGTGCATGAATTTTAAATAAATCTTGAATTAAACAACAGGTTATGTTATACTTATTACATATATTATAAATTTGTTCTTGTTGACCACATCGGTCAATCAAGCAACGGGAGTTGAACGCTGATGCACAAAATGCGCAATACTATACTTTGGAGAATTTTAAGACGGATCTACGATATTCCGCGCGTCAGAGTTATCAAGAAAAGCGTATATTTCGACAGGGACTACTATTTGAGCCATAACCGCGATGTCGCCGAATCCCGCATGGATCCGGCACGTCACTACTTTATATTCGGCTGGACAGAAGGTCGGAATCCCAGCGCACGTTTTGACAACGACGTCTATCAGTTCCGCAATGAAATTATCAATATATGCCCGCTTTATCACTATGAACGCAATAAAGAAAGAAACCCTTCGTTGATAATCGGACCTGTTATGCCGAAGGTGCAACCTGTACCCGCCCCCATGGAAACCACAACCATGCCGGTAGCCACAACCAACTCCCCTGCTCCCCGTCAAATGTTCGCTTCCGAAATCATAAACGGAAGATGGTGGTTCTGCGCCCCGTTACCCGCTAAAATCGTAAATCGCACAAAAAGACGCTTCAATGTTGTGTGTAATGGTTTTGAATCCAATGCCATTTTCGGCGGAAAATCCACTGCCCTGATTCTTGCCATTCTGTTCGCCAACCTATATCATTATGATCTGCGTATCATATCGCAGCGTCCCTCCCGCACGGTTCTTCCGCATGTAACAAAAATGTTCCGGTTGGACATGCCGGAAAACATAGAATACGTGGACTGCGATGACGGTTTACCGATCGACATATCGGACAAAGATGATTTTCTGTGCACCATGTGGTGCGTGGCGGACTCCGTTCTCCATACCCCTGAAATCACAGGAAAAATCTATTACATCATGCAGGAAGTGGAAACTTTCTTCTACGATCACGGCGACGAACATCTCCGTTGCTACAACGCTCTGACGAACAGTCGTCTGATTCCGATCGTCAACTCCCGTCTTCTCCATGATTATCTGATAGCAAACGGGTATGAAAACGTCAAGAAGAACGGCGTATTTTTTGAACCCGTTTTCCCGACATACCTGTTTTCTCCCTCGGAGAACAGTTTTAAGAAAAAAGAAAAATACAAATTGTTTTTCTACGGACGTCCGAGCCATCAACGCAACATCTTTTACTTTGGTCTTGACAATCTAAACGAAGCATTCATGCGCGGCGTGCTGAATCCCGATGAATGGATCGTATATATTGCGGGCGACGCCGCCGTCCCCGACTTTGTCTTCGACGCGCCGGTAGAAGTGCGCCGTCTCGGCGTGATGTCATGGGAGGAATACGCTTCCTTTATTTCGGAAATCGACCTGTGCTACAGCATGATCTACACGCCACACCCCTCTTACCCGCCGCTTGATACAACGGCGTCCGGCGGTGTGTGCGTAACGAACCGCTTTGCCAACAAACAGGATCTCAGCCGTTATTCCGAGAACATTATCATGGCCGATCTTAACAAAGAATCCATGATTGACGCACTTTATCGCGGCGCCGTTCTTGCAAAAGATATGAATACCCGCCGTAAAAACTTTGAAAACAACCATGTTGCCGGCACATGGCAGCAGGCATTGTCCGACTCCATCGAACACATGCACCGTTATCAAGAGGATACCTGATATGTATTCTGTAAAATGTCATAAAAATTTTACCCTCCCGCTTATTGTCCCGACGTTCTATGAACGGTATCGCACACTGTTTTTGTCCAACGGCCGTAAAAAGGTCGCCTATATCAAAAACGAATTCGACAACTCCACTTTCCGATACCGTTGTATCAATTTCGGGCAAGCATTGGAATGTGGAAAGCGCTACGATCTGACCTGTTTTCTGTGCAGTGAAATTCCTGCTATACTCCCTCATATCGCTCATCTGGACATCATCGTTCTGCAGCGCGCCACATGGCTTCCCGCCATTGATACATTAGTTGCAGCGGCAAAGCGCCATCACATCCCCGTTATATACGACATGGATGATCTCTTTTACAAAAGCGAACATGCGGCCGCCTATATCAACCATATCCGCGATCTCTATACGGATGCAAAGGTACACCAATTCTTCGGCTATGTCAACGGTTACGGTTATGCCATGCGCGGCGCCGACGCTTTTATCGTCACAACGCCGCTTCTTCAGGAACATATGGAAAAAGATACGGGGAAACCTGTATACATCGTCAGCAACTTTCTTAATAACGATCAGATTACCGAATCCGCACTTGCAATCAGCGAACGAAAATACTGCTCGGATAAATTTCTTATCGGATATTTCAGCGGTTCGCCGTCCCATGCCGCCGACTTTGCTTCGGTAGAAGAAGAACTGATACTTCTTATGGAGAAATATAAAAGCATCTCGTTGCTGATCGTCGGTTTCATGGCTTTAAGTCCGCGCCTGCAAAAATATCTGGCGGAAGGACGAGTCATTGTTAAAGAACTTGTACCGTACCAAACGCTTCAGTATGAAATTGCCTCCGTTGATGTCAACATTATTCCTCTTATCCCCAATGTTTTCAACGAAGCAAAATCTGAGCTGAAATACTTTGAAGCGGGCATTGTCAAGGTTCCCTCCTGCGCTTCACCGACCGCCGTATACCAATCCATCATTGACAACGGCGTGAACGGATTTCTTTGCCGTAACGGCGAATGGTACACTGCCATTGAAAAGTTGTATCTCAACCGCAGTTTGCAAAAAAGCATGGGCGAGGCGGCCTATCATAAAACGGTATCCGCTTATATGCCGACACTTTATCAGGATAAAATTGCCGACGTTTACGACGCCATCATCAAAAATCATATGTCGTCGTAATGTAAACTTCGCTTTACATAAAACCACAACAGCCTGCCAAACAGCAGGCTGTTGTGGTTTTATCCAAAGATCAATGCGGCTTCTCTTCTTAATCCCGGCATACGGCATAAATTACGGGGGAGCGAGCGCAAAGATTCTTTTATCTTCCGTTACACACGCTTATGTATAGCGTCGGCAAGTGCGGCAAATGCCGCCGTTGACAACCGTTCGCCGCGGATATCGGACGCAAGTTCCGCTTCCGCAAAAGCGGCAAGCAGAACATCTTTCGGCATACCGAGTTTGGCGGCGAGAGCGTTCAGAAGCGTTTTCCGGCGCTGTTCAAACGCTCCTTTTATCACACGGAAAAACAAAGATTCGTCCGCGGGACAAATCGGTTTTTCTTTATAGAGATCAAGGCGTATCACGGCGGAGTCCACCTTCGGCGCGGGCATAAAAGAGCCGGCGGAAACGGTAAAAAGCCGCCGCGCCGCACCGTAATATCCGAGCACCGCCGTAATGGCGCCGTAATCGGCGCTTCCCGGCATGGCCGTCAGTCTGTCGGCCACTTCTTTCTGCACCATGACGGTAATGCTGTCAAAAGGTACCCCCGATTCCAGAAAACGCATCAGGATCGGCGTTGTGATATAATACGGCAGGTTGGCCGCAACCGACACCGGCAGTCCCTCCGCTTCCCTCGCCACAAGCGCCGGCAGATCCACCTCCATCACATCGTCATTCAGAACCGTGACGTTGCCGTACTCACGCAATGTTTCTCCGAGAACCGGAATCAGACCCTTGTCGATCTCGACGGCAAGCACTTTTTTATAACGGAGGCAAAGTTCCTGCGTCAGGCAACCGATACCGGGACCGATCTCCAGAATCAGCCGCTCCGCCGTATCGGCACATTCATCGGCAATCCTTTCGGGAACGGTGGGATCAATCAGAAAATTCTGCCCGTATTCTTTGCGGAAACGGATTCCGTTTTCCTCCATGATTTTTTTTATAACGGACGGACGACATAATTCCATAAATACCTCTTGACAAATCAAATATTTGCTGTTATAATATATAAGGTTTCAAAAAATGCTGGTATGGCTCAGTTGGTAGAGCAGTTGATTCGTAATCAACAGGTCGCCGGTTCAAGTCCGGCTACCAGCTCCAGAAAGTCCTCGGATATTCCGGGGCTTTTTGTTTTCTACAGGGCATTCCGTATGACCGACCATGCCGCGATCAGCGCCGCCGTATCTTTTGCGGCGTTGGCGGGACTTGTCGACGGCAGACATACGACGGGAAGATCATACAATGGTAAATCAAAGCGTCGGTAATATTTATCGGCGGTTTTTCCGTTTGTGAAAATATAACGGACAGGAGCCGCCGTCAGAATTTGCGAAAGATCGTTCGGCAATACGCTTCCGATACTGCTGTCGGAAGAACCGTTTACGGTACAGGCTCCGATAACGTCCCAGAGCGCAATGCCGTGCGACAAAAGCAGACGCTTTTTCTCTTCTACGCTATCGGGAACCGGTTCCTGTAAAACGGCCGCGATCACGCGCCAGAACCGGTTCTGTTTATGCGCATAAAAGAAAGCGTCTCTCCGCGACGCCACCGACGGAAAACTGCCGAGAATCAGAATCCGGGAATCGGCGCGGTAAACCGGCGGAATCGGATGCACCACCGGGTGCTCATTTTTGTTCTCGTCAGGTCGGCTCATCTTCATCAAACTCCACTACCGTATAGAATCCTCTTGGTGTCTCTTTTACTTCTTTTACGATTCCCTTCCGGGACTGCAGCCTCTCATACGCCTGATAATTCCTGCTCATGGCCACTGCCGGGGTAATCGTATAATAATAGGAGGTAGGCAGTGCGCTTTCTGTCACGTTGACTTCCTGGCCTTCCTCGAGAAGTCCCTGTCGCTCCATTTTAAATTCCATCTGCCGCATATTCCTCATCCTCCTTTTTGCAGCGGGCAAAATATACGCCCATGGGGTATTTTATCACACTTTTCCGAAAAAGAACAGGGGTTTTCGACAGAAAAAGGCGGTACCGGACCTTCGCCCCCAGAATTTTTGTTTTGATCAATTTCCAGATCTTTTCTCTTGCTTTCATTCACAAATCCTCCGTGTCCAGTATAACGCAAAAACCCGGATTCCGACTATGCATATTTTGCCGCATGTGCGAAAAAAAGAAAGAATCCGGCCGCCCAGAGACCGGATTCTTTCTTCTTATATAAATATAAAACGCATTTCTTTTTAGTG
>CAJLXA010000066.1 GCA_905210485.1 uncultured Eubacteriales bacterium
CAACCTTTGCGTCGTTCTCACACGCGCGCAGCAGCGCCGCGTCCGCCATGGCATCCAGCGTCAGCACAAAGCTGCCCTTGTTGTAGCTTAATGGGAAGTAGAGTTTCTTCTCCTCGGTGCCGGTCTGCTGGCCTTCGTCGTTGTATTGGTAGATAACAACAGGCATCTCTGTGATGACCTGCTTGTTATCATCCGCCGCACCCGCGGTGTCGCGCTTGATCGTGATGGTAAACAGCGGCTTCGTCTTGCCGGTATCCTTGGCATCGTAGGCCGTGGCCGTGTAGGAGGTATCCAGATCGCCAAGGCTGGAGTTGCCGCTCCAGCTCAGGGTCAGCGTCTCGCCGTTCGTCAGGCGGGGATTCTTGACCTTCAGCTTCGTCTGCACCAGCTGCACAACGTTGACGCGGTCCTCGGCAGAGTAGTAGCCGACAAGGCTGTCATTGCGGCGGTGGTCATAGCTGCGGTCATAAATATTCGTAGCACCGTCCTGATTGAAGCGGAGCTTATCGGATTTGGTATCGTAAAAGGCCGAGTAGACCTGCCCGCTCTGCACGTCGATCTCGACGCAGATCGAGGCATTCAGCAGCGAGGCGTCGTAGATGTAATCGCCCAGCAGCCGCTCCACCAGCGCGTTATGGTTGCCCGCGGCAGCGCCCGTGCGGTCATAGTAGAGCGCGGCCACGTTCTGGTTCAGTTCGGTCTTGGTGCGGCTCACAAGGGGTTTGCCGTCCGCGTCGGTCACGGTGACGTCGTTCTGGAAGTGGTCGCCCGTGTCGCCCTCCTCCATGACCTGCCGGCGGAACGCATCCAGCTCCCCCGCCGTCTCCATCCGGGTCAGGGAGATCTGCGCCGTCTGGAACAGCTTGAATCCATCGCCCGTGATTTTCAGGGGGTGGAAAGCTGTTATGCTCTGCAGGCCGGCCGCGAAGTACGCGTTGTCGTAAAGCCGGAGGCCGTAACCGACGACCAGATGAAATTGCTGGCACGCGATATTGCCAATAAGATTGAGAGCGAACTGGAGTATCCCGGTCAGATCAAGATCAATGTTATCCGCGAGAGCCGCGCCGTAGATTACGCAAAATAAAATTACACGCACAGGAACCGTCCGTTCGGTAAATCGACCGACGGTTCCTTTCTTTTACCTCCGTTGCTATTATCCTGCGATTTACGCGCGTACGCACGCGTATTGCGCGTAAATAATATAGTAGAACGGGCGCATATTCAGGGGACAATAAAATAAAACAGCGTCGGATATACCGACCGGAAAGAGATACGCATGAATATCCTTGCTATCGGTGACTTAACAGAACCGCGCGCCGTTCCTTTTTTACAGGAAAAACTCGATGCTTTTTGCCGTGAAAACCACGTATCCTTTGTGGTGGCCAACGGTGAAAATGCGGGATTCATCATGGGGCCTACCCCCGATCTTGCCGAAAAACTCCGCCGGGCGGGCGTTGACTGCGTGACGGGCGGCAACCATACTTTGCAGAATAAATTTCTTTACACCATGCTGGAAAACGATATTCACCTTTTGCGGCCGCAGAATTATCCCCCGTCGGCTCCCGGCCGCGGGTATACGATTCTGAACGCGGACGGTTACCGCCTGCTTATCGTCAATGTTCTGGGGCAGGTGCATATGGAACCTGTGCCGGACAACCCGTTTTTCGCCGTTGACCGCGTGCTTCAGCGCGAAAGCGGCAACTATGACATCGCCATACTGGATATACATGCCGAGGCGACGGGAGAGAAACTGGCGCTTGCGCATTATTTTGACGGTCGGATCTCCGTCATATTCGGAACGCATACGCATATTCCCACGGCCGACGAGCAGATATTGCCGAACGGAAGCGGTTATGTGACCGATCTCGGTATGTGCGGCGGTTCCACAGGAATCCTCGGTGTGAAAAAAGAGGTCGTCATCGAACGTATGACAACGCGTCTTCCCGTGAAAAGCGAGCCGGATAACGGCCCTATGGTCGCTTACGGCGCAATATTCACGGTAGATCCCGACACCGGGCGGTGCACGGCGGTGAAACGTGTGACGTTGCATTGACAAAAAAGACGAAATATCGGCATTAACTCTTGACTTTGACGTTTGCCGATACTATAATAGAAACGATTATAACCGTATTCCGGGCCGTCGCTTTCGGCGGCGCCCGATTTTGGAGGACATTATGGAAAGAACTTATATCGCGGATCTTGTTCCCGGCAGTCGGTACCGCATTTCCGGCTTTGTCGAAAATTTCCGCAACAAGCGCACGATGGCATTCATCGTTATGAAAGACATCACGGGAAAAGTACAGGTGACGGTGGAAAAGGAATCGCACCCCGAAATTGCCGCCGCCATTGAAAATCTGACCGTGGATTCGGTGATTACGGTGGAGGGAGAACTGGTTGCCAGCGAATATGTGAAACTCCGCGGTATGGAAATGATCCCTGATACTCTGACGATCCATTCTATTGCGGACGCCTTGCCGATCAAGGAGGATTCCTCGATCGATGCGCGGCTGGATTATCGCTGGATCGACCTGCGTTCGGACAAGAATACGCTGATATTCAAACTGCAGACCGCCATGGTCAAGGCGATGCGCGAATTTCTGTATGAAAAGAAATTCATGGAAATCCATTCTCCGAAACTGATCGGTGCGGCCTCGGAAAGCGGCGCCGATGTGTTTGAAATCGATTATTTCGACAGAAAAGCCTATCTTGCGCAAAGTCCGCAATTTTATAAGCAGATGGCCATGGCCGCCGGTTTTGATAAAATTTTTGAGGTCGGCCCCGTGTTCCGTGCGGAAAAATCCTATACGTCGAAGCATACCACCGAATTCACCGGCTTTGACCTTGAATTTTCATATATCACGTCTTTCCGCGATGTGATGAAGATGGAAGAGAATCTTCTGACCTACACGCTTGCCCGCGTGAAAGAAGAGTACGGCGACGCCATCCGCGATCTGTACGGAATGGAAGTCATCGTTCCCGAAAAGCCTTTCCCCGTCATTAAACTCCGCGATCTTTACCGCGAACTGAAAGAACGCTATGGTTATGAAGTGCCCGAATCCGAAATGGGCGACCTTACCACCGATGCGGAAAAACTCAGCTATCGCTTTGTGAAAGAAGTTTATAATCACGAATTTTTGTTCGTTACCGACTACGACGCGGCAAAGCGCGCGTTCTATCATATGCGCGATGAAAACGGCGTACCGCAGGGATATGACCTGATCTGGCGCGGCGTGGAAATCACAACGGGCGCACAGCGTGAACATCGCTATGATATTCTGAGAAAACAAGCCGACGAAAAAGGTCTCGGAGAAGATGTGAAGAATTATATGGAATTCTTCCGTTACGGTTGCCCGCCGCACGGCGGTTTTGGCCTTGGCGTAGATCGTCTCACCATGCTTTTCCTCGGTCTTTCAATCAAAGAAGCCATGTTTATTTTCCGTGGTCCGAACCGTCTCGAACCCTGAAAACAAACGCCATTCAGGCAAACGAAACGGCCGCCTGATTTTCGCATGGCCGTTGCTTGAATCTTTTATCCGAAACAAAAATCCCGGCGCTCTTATTGAGCGCCGGAATTTTTTTTCGGCCGTTTGGATTATACACGGTTACTTGCCGGAGACAGGCAAAAAGCCATACAGCGGCGCGCTCCGGAGTTTTCACACGGCCTTTATCGGCGGTTTTCCGAGGTCGCTTGCGGGCAATGCTTCCAATGTCGTGTCCGGTCGCGGAAAAGTTATACGCCTGTCAGATCGAACGGCGGAATGAAACTGTCCGCGGCGCTTTCCTTTTCCTGCGTGTAGGCCAGCGTGACCCCTTTGTCGCGGGCATAACGAACAAGACTGATATATTCCGCGTCGGTGACGGTGCGGGACAGCGGGGAAGCGGGATCGGCGACTCCGGGCGTATATTGGCGCATCAGACTGAGAATAATGCGGTCGCCATAGGTTTGCGAGAGATAGCGAACGGTATTCTTGGCATCAATCAGCGCGCCGGGGAGCAGAAGAATACGCACGACGGTGCCGCTTGTCAGGAGGCCGTTTCCGTCAAAACGGGGCGCGCCTGTCATGGCCGCCATCTTGGCAATCGCGGCGCGGACTACGTCGGGGTAGTCCGCGGCATAGGAATAGCGTTGCGCAAGGACATGGCTGGAATACTTGAAATCAGGCAGAAAAATGTCAACCAAACCTGACAATTTTTCAAGTATTTCCGGCTTTTCGTATCCGCTCGTGTTATAAACGACGGGAATCCTAAGTCCGTTCTTTCGTGCTTCGGGCAATGCCAGAAGAATGTGCGGCAGGTAATGCGTCGGAGTTACAAGGTTGATGTTGTGCGCGCCCTTGGCCTGCAATTCGAGGAAAATATCGGCAAGTCGTTCCGGAGAAACCGCTTTTCCGGCCTCCCCGCGGGAAATGGCGCGGTTCTGACAGTAAATACAGCCGAGGGAGCAACCGGAGAAAAAAACAGCCCCGGAACCGCGGGTACCGGAGATACATGGTTCTTCCCACATATGCAGTGCGGCGCGCGCAAGATACAGGGCGGCGGGCATATGACAGCGCCCGGTCGCTGTATGGCGGTCAACGCCGCAATTGCGGGGGCAGAGCGTACAGTGCGAATAATCTTCAAACATTTTTTATGTTTTCCTTTGGCGAAACGTATGTTTCCGCCGTGCGAACCGTACGTTTTGCGTTGCGGAACCGTATGTTTTTCGTAGCGGAAACGTAAAAAGTTCCTCCTTGTCCGTGTAAAAACTCCGTTCCTTTTTCCGTATTCCATTCGCAGTTTCAGGCTTTGCAGCTGTTTATTTTCAGTCTTTCGTGAAACTTTCCCTGCATCCATTCGCGCACACGTACGCGCCCGCACGAATTATATAATGTAGGGTATTTCACATCCGTTTTCGTATTGCAACAAAAAATATGCTTTATAGCATAAAGTAAATCAGCGAGTTAGGCAATAGCCTGAAAAAATCCTGCAAAAAAGTATGGTGTAAAAGTTGCATGAAAGGAAAAAGTCTGTACCTTTGCAACCGCTTTCGAGAGGGAGAGCCGCTGAAGATGACAGACTGGCAGAGCTGAGGCTACGGGAGAGAGTGCTGACTGCTGCACCGAGTATCTTACCTTGCGGATGTGCAAGGGAGCGAGAAAGGATAAGCCGCACGCCTTCTGAGAACCTTCCGAAAATTTTTTCAAAAAAAACTTTCGAAAAAATTTGGAGGTTACGAAAAAACGCCTTACCTTTGCAAACGCTTTCCCGCTGAAACGGGAGCACGAAAGAAAAGACAGTTCTTTGAAAGACTTTGGATAAACAGACTAGGATGTAGTACAAGAAGTAGTCCTGTATATAATAAATAATGTATAGGATGAACGGAAGACAACCGTCAATGATTCTTGACAATCAAGAAAAATAAAAATCGGTTTCCTGAACAGAGAAAACAATACTCGAAAGAGTTAAGAAAATATTTTACAATGAAGAGTTTGATCCTGGCTCAGGATGAACGCTAGCTACAGGCTTAACACATGCAAGT
>CAJLXA010000067.1 GCA_905210485.1 uncultured Eubacteriales bacterium
CCAAGGCCGCGTCCATATCGGACGCGGCCTTGGTTTACCACATGTTTTTCGGATCTTTCAGAATACGGTCAATGGTTTCCTGCGCGACATGCAGTTCCTTTTCGTCAGTCGGAGCAAAATGCATGCCGTGAATGGAAGCAAAAAGAAAATCCTCTTCCACGCGCGGTTGTTTAAAATAGCGGAAATCCGTAACGGCAGTTTTCCCGGAGAGAAAACTGTAGAGCGTCTGGGCGGCAACGTAACGGCCGAAAGAGAGGGACATATGCACGGTATCGCGCCACAGATTGGAAATGTTCTCAAAGTTCAAAGCGTCGATAACGCGGCCGGCGGGGACAATGTTTTCCCGCCCTGTTCCGAGGCAATCTGCCGCAAATTCCGCCATTTCATAGCGAATGGCGGAAGCTTCTTTATATGCTTTTGCGGTTGTCGGTTTTTCACCGGTCAACCATGTATTCAGTACAAGGATGCGTGCTTTCGGAGCGGCATAGTGAAGATAAGAGCCGATCTCCTCATATTGGCGGCGGAGTTCCGCGTCGTTTACGGCATTGCGATCGGGCGCCTGCGCCATTCGCTGTTGAATCATGACATGCGACCATTCATCGGTAGGGAATGTGCAGACGACATTGCCTTTCAGGCGGGAGCCGACGCCGTTTATAAAGATGTCATAGTCGGGCGTGGCGTCTATCAGTCGTGCGGCATGTGTTTCGATATCGCGGCCGCCATACAGAAGAGCGACGGTTTTTGCATAGCCCTCCTCATGCATGGAGAGGTCGGAAAACCAGCGCGTCGTATCGGCAGTCAGACTGTTGCCGAGACAAAAGATTTTATACATAGGAACACCTCTTTATTATAAGTTCGAAAGTTATAGGTAACCATTAACATTATAACAAACTATCATAGAGGTTTCCATCAATTTTTGTGCGATATATAAGCAGTATATTGCGATATTACGCAAGAACCGTTTCCAGACGGCGGATTTCTTCCGCCGTCGTTTCGGGAACGCCGCTGAGCGGAAAAGGAACGCCCATTTTGTCGTATTTGCTTTGACACAGGTTTCTGAACGGCAGAAGTTCGATCTCTGTGACAGAGGAGAACGGAGCGGTCAGTTTTTTCAGCGCGGCAACGTTTGCTTCCGTATTGTTGAGGCCGTCTATGATGACCTGCCGTATTCTGGTCGGAACATGCAAACGGTCGAGGTGAGAAAGAAATGCGAGCGGTTTTTCGATACTGCACCCGACATACCGTCGGTATTTTTCGTCATCGGTGTATTTGATGTCGAGGAGGCAATAGTCGGTAAGAGAAAGAAGGCGTTCGATATGGCGGTCAAAAAGGCAACCGCTTGTATCCAGACAAGTGTTTATACCGTTTTTGCGGCAAAGGGCGAAGAATTCCGCCGCGAATTCTGCTTGAAGCAGAGGTTCGCCGCCCGAAAGCGTAACGCCGCCGTCCGTGCCGAAATAACTTTTGTACCGCATCGCTTTAAGAAACAATTCTTCCGGCGTGTAAAGGGTACCGCCGCTTGCGGTCTGCGTTTCCGGATTGTGACAGCAGGCACAGCGGAGAGGGCATCCCTGCAAAAACGCGACGAAACGAACGCCGGGGCCGTCGAGCGTGCCGAGAGACTGCAGGGAATGAATCCTGCCGAGAATTTCATTTTTCATTACAGCGATTCGTGCATTGTGCGACTGATGACTTCGCGTTGCTGCTCCCGTGAGAGTTTATGAAAATTCACCGCATAGCCGGAAACTCTTATGGTGAGATTCGGGTAAGCGTCGGGGTCATTATAGGCTTTGATAAGGGTGTCGCGGGTCAGCACATTGACGTTGATATGATGGGCGTTTTTATCAAAATAACCGTCAAGGATCGTAACGAGATTCTGCGTCCGCTCCTGTTCGTTACGGCCGAGCGTGTCAGGGGTGATGGAAAACGTGTTGGAGATGCCGTCGCGGCAATCGTCGTAAGACAGTTTGGCAACGGAATTCAGCGAGGCCAGCGCGCCGTTCTGCTCCCGGTTATGCATCGGGTTGGCGCCGGGGGCAAAGGGCATACCGGCCTTTCGTCCGTCCGGCGTTGCGGCGGGATTTTTTCCGTACATGACGTTGGAAGTGATGGTAAGAACGGACAGGGTATGCTCGGCGTTCCGATAGGTGGGCGTTTTACGGAGTTCGGTTATCATGCGGTGCGTGACGGCTTTCGCAATGTCGTCCACGCGGTCGTCGTCGTTTCCGTATTTCGGGAAGTCGCCCGTAACGGTGAAATCCGTAATGTAGCCGTTTTCGTCGCGTATGGGGTGGACAGTTGCATATTTTACGGCGCTCAGGGAATCGGCGATAACCGAAAGGCCGGCAATGCCGAAGGCCATGAAGCGGTGTACATCGGTGTCGTGAAGCGCCATCTGCGATTTTTCGTAAGCGTATTTGTCATGCATAAAATGTATGACGTTCATGGTGTTGACATACAGATGGGCAAGCCAGACGAGATATTCGTCGAACCGGGCTTTGACATTTTCGTAATCGAGCTTTTCGCCGGCCATAACCTCGTGCTGCGGGCCGACGCGGATGCCGCTTGATGTGTCATAACCGCCGTTCAGGGCGAGCAAAAGGAGTTTCGGCAGATTGCAACGCGCACCGAAAAACTGCATTTGTTTACCGACCTGCATAGCGGAAACACAGCAGGCAATGGCGTAATCGTCGCCGTACAGCGGGCGCATGAGATCATCGTTTTCATATTGAATGGAATCGGTGTCGCAGGACACTTTTGCGCAGAATTTCTTGAAAGGTTCGGGCAGGCGGCGCGACCACAGAACGGTGAGATTCGGCTCCGGGGCGGCTCCCAGCGTATAGAGCGTGTTCAGCATACGGTAACTGTTTTTTGTCACCAGCGTTCTGCCGTCTTCGCCCATACCGCCGATGCTTTCGGTGATCCACATAGGGTCGCCGCCGAAAAGCTCATTGTATTCGGGCGTGCGCAGATGGCGTGCCACGCGGAGTTTTATGACGAAATCGTCCATCAGTTCCTGCGCTTCGGTTTCGGTAAGGGTGCCGTTGTTTATATCGCGTTCAATATAGATGTCAAGAAACGTTGAGGTTCTTCCGAGGGACATGGCCGCGCCGTTTTGCTCTTTGATGGATGCAAGATAGGCAAAGTATGTCCATTGAATTGCTTCTTTTGCGTTCTTTGCAGGTAAGGAAATGTCATATCCGTATGCGGCGGCCATCTTCTTCATATCGAGGAGGGCGGCTTTCTGATCGTACAGTTCCTCATGCAGGCGAATACGTTCTTCATCGAAGTTGCCGTCCGACAGGCGGAGCTTGTCCTTTTCTTTTGCTTCGATCAGTTTATCGACGCCGTAGAGAGCAACGCGCCGATAATCTCCGATGATTCTGCCGCGTCCGTACGCGTCGGGAAGACCGGTGATGATATGGCTTTTGCGTGCCATACGCATTTCGTTCGTGTAGGCTTTGAAAACGCCGTCGTTATGCGTGGTACGATAACGGAATTCCTCTTCGACCGTTGGGCCGAGCCGGTAGCCGTATGCTTCACATTCCTGCCGTACCATACGGATACCGCCGAAAGGATTCACGCCCCTTTTCAGGGGGCTGTCGGTTTGCAGGCCGACGATCCGCTCGTTATCGCGGTCAATGTATCCGGGGGCGTGGCTCGTCACCGTCAGCACCTTGTCCGCATCAACGTCAAGCACGCCGCCGGCATCGCGTTCTTTTTTCAAAAGTGTAATCAGTTTGGCGGTCATATCTTTTGTACGCGGTGTTGCGGATGCAAGAAAGTCGCAATCGCCCGTATACGGCGTATAGTTTTTCTGAATAAAGTCTCTGACATTGATCTGTGATTGCCATGCGCCGGGGCGAAATCCGTCCCATTCTGTGTAATTCATAAATACCTCCATCCGACTGCCGGCATACAGGGGTACCGGCAGAAGAAAAACAGCATTATGTGCTGTTGTCAATAATGGTTTGATTATACCATATGTAGTAGTGCGTGTCAATAGAAAATCTATATTTTGTGTCGTTTACAGATTTTAAGCAAAATGCCGTATCTCGGCAATCGACATACGGCATTTTTGTGAAAACTATAAAAATATTTCATCTTGCAAACAAAGAATTATGATAAACAGAACAGAATGGCATGGTTTTAAAGTCTGTGCTCTTGCGGAACAAGTACTTTAAAAAGCGTTGGATCTATGTGTGGGCGTCAAAAGTGGTTTCAATATTTATAATACGAGCGAGAAAACTTGCTTGCAAGGGTTTTCGAGCGCAGAATTTCAACAAGAACGGCGGTTTGGCGAAGACAAAGCGCATGGCAACGACAGTTGCTGACAAAATTTCATTTTGTCTCGTTTCTATGTTATTATAGAGGTGTTCGGTTCGTAATACTTTGCGCCCGATACTTTGGCTGAAAGGGAATCACTTACGTCGCGCCGTCCGCTCGCACGCGGCAGCCGTTCTCCGGCGCGTGTGCGCTCATATGCTACTCTCGGCACGGTGCCGCTTGCAGGCAAAGAACGTAAAAAGAAGCGGTCACGTTTTAACGTGACCGCTTCTTTTTTGGTGACCCGTAC
>CAJLXA010000068.1 GCA_905210485.1 uncultured Eubacteriales bacterium
TCGATGCCGAGAGGCGAGGAGGACACGGCCATGTGATACTGGTCGAGTTTGCCCCATTTTCCGCCGGTATAATAATTATAATAGGAAGAACGGCGGCGATCCGTTTTGTTCATGAGGTCAATGGCCTGCCCCTCGTTCACACCGTGGCGTTCCATAATGCGTTTTTTGCGGCAGGCGGCGTCGGCATAGACAAAGACGGACAAACGGTCGGGGTCTTCCCGCAGTACGTAGTCGGCGGCGCGCCCGATAATGACGCAACTGCCTTTTTCCGCAAGACCGCGGATAATGTCGGACTGAATGACAAACAGGCGGTCATTCAGCGGCATCTGATAGCCGAAATGGCTGATCGTTCCGAACGTGTTGGAGCCGAGCGCCAATGTATAAAGAAGACTGCTGGCGGCTTTTTCATCGGCTTTTGCAACGACAGAGGCGTCAAGGCCGCTGTCTTTTGCGGACATGGTGATCAGTTCGCGGTCGTAAACGGGAATACCGAGAAGCGCGGCGACTTTTTCGCCGATCTCCCGTCCGCCGCTCCCGTATTGACGGGCAATGGTGATAACGATACGGTTGGACACGGTAAAGTCCTCCTTACTTTTAATAATGCGGCCGCGTTGCCATGAAAAGGGAATCGGTTTACGGGCGCGGTGCGCGAAAGGTTTCTACATTTTTATTTTAGCATAATTTTTCGCATTTGTAAACACTGTTTTGTCGGATTTCACAAAAAATTTCTTGCAATCGACGGTACGGCATGGTATACTGTATATGAAAATACGAAAGGAGCGATTCTCATGAAATGTATTGATGCACAGCAAACGGCACAGGTCGACGCATTTGCAACGCGGCGCCAGAAGATACCGCTTCGCGTTCTGATGGAGCGTGCCGGTACATTCATCGCCGATACGTTGTCAGAGAACGCGCCGGCGGGCAGTCGCTTCTTTTTCTTCTGCGGAAACGGTAACAACGGCGGGGACGGGTATGCCGCCGCCGTTATTCTTTCATCACGCGGCTATAAGGCCTATGTTTTTGATGTTACCGAACGGCCGATGACCACGGAGGCCGGCGCCTATTACCGCAATCTGTATCGGGAAAAGATCGGGTATCCTCTGACGGTCGTCGATATTCCCGAAGAAACATTGGAACAGTATGTGTCCCTGTCTTATGCCGCTGTGGAGGCGATCTACGGAAGCGGTTTCCACGGTACGGAACTGCCGTCTCCTGCCCTGCATGCCGTTCGGCTTCTGAATCGTGTGCACGGTCCCGTAAAAGCGGCGATCGACATCCCCGTCGGTGTGAACGGCACGACGGGCGAACTTTTACCCGACGCCTTTCATGCCGATATTACATTGTCTCTCGGTTTTCCGAAACGCGGACTTTATTTTTATCCCGGCTGTACGGCCGTCGGACGTATTATGCACTGTGATCTCGGCATTGATCTTCCGAAAGCCGCGTCCGCTCTCGGCATTGTCGACCGCGTGACCGACGCCGCAAGCGTAAAACAGTGGCTCCCCGCCCGTCATACCGACGACCATAAGGGAAGTACGGGGCGTGCGGCGCTTCTTGTCGGATCGGAGACCTACCCCGGCGCGGCGCTTCTTTCCGCCGAGAGCGCTCTCCGCATGGGGGCGGGCTATACGGTGCTTCTCGCGCCGCCTGCCGTCACCGCCGCGGCCGTTCTGCGCCAACCGTCCCTCATCGTTTCCCCGATAACGGGCGATTACCGCGAATGTCTTGCGGAGTACAGGCGCGCCGACGCATTTCTTGTGGGGTGCGGCCTTCCTGCCTCCGATGCGCTTCGTCTTTTCCTGTATGAACTTTTGCAAACGCCGGGGTGCCCTTTGATTCTGGACGCCGGGGCAA
This sequence comes from uncultured Eubacteriales bacterium, assembly GCA_905210485.1. Lineage (GTDB taxonomy): Bacteria > Bacillota > Clostridia > Oscillospirales > CAG-272 > UBA1740. Next base: position 1,858 of record CAJLXA010000068.1, read on the forward strand.
TCACGTCGCTTGCGCTTGACCGTGAAGCGTCGGCCGATGCCCTGAAACGCGCGGCGTGCGAGGTGATTCTTCTGCCACATCCGAAAGAATTTTCCGCATTGACGGGGATCCCCGTAAGCGAAGTGCAGAGAAACCGCTATCAGGCGCTGAGATATTATACGGAAACTTTTCATACGGCGCTCCTTCTGAAAGGATATGCCACTGTGGTTATTGATAAGGACGGCCGCATGACCGTCAATACCACGGGAAGCGACGCTCTGGGCAAGGCCGGAAGCGGCGATGTCCTTGCCGGTGCGGTCGTTTCGCTTGCGGCGGGCGGAGTCCCGCTCGCAGATGCCGCCGCCGCGGCGGCCTATCTCCACGGCGCGGCGGGTGATACGCTGGAAAAGCGCTTCTCCCGCTACGGCGTTGTGCCGTCCGACCTCCCGTGCGCCATGGCGGAGGAAACGGCCGCCTGCCTTGCCGATAAAAACGTATGACGCGTACGGTCATTTCACTGGATTATGACGCGTTTCTCACTTATGACGCGGAGGGGATTCTTTCCTCGCTTTTACCGGACGAACGTTATACGCGGTGTTCCGCGGAAATCCGTACAACGGCTTTCGGCCGCAGTTACGCCGTAAAAAAGCAAGGCCGGACGTTGTCTATGCTGGGGATTGACAAGGAAAAAGCCGACGCGGTTCTGCGCCGGCTTCCTGCCGCACCGGTCTATGCGGCGCGGAATCACGAAACGATTCTGTCCGTTTTGGAGAAACGTTTCCCCGGAGACAAAATACGCCTGTTTCATATGGACCGTCACCATGATTTTTTCATGCATGAGGACAGGCTGTCCTGCGGGAACTGGCTATACAAGGCGGCGGTCGGCGGAATCGTCGAAAAATGCGTTTTTTATCCGTGCGCCGATTCGCCGTCATTGCCGCCGGAGGCATTGCGGTATGTGACGGCGGCAATAGAATTGCCCGCCGGGTTTCCGCCCGCCGATCTCATATTCCTCGCGCAGAGCGAAATGTATGTGCCTCCGCATACGGCCGAGGGATTCCGTTATATGCGTAACGGCCTTAGGGAGCATGCCGTCGGATACACGGAAGAGCCGTGCGGATTTCTTCCGTGGCATGAGGTTTTCCGCGCGGCGCGCATCGCGGCCTTGGAGGCGATTCTTGCGGGACTGACCGCCGACCGTCTCGCGGACTATGTTGACGTGCGCTTTTTACCGCCGGCGTTCTGCGGCGATAGGGCAGAGGAAACCGTCAGCGCTTTTTTGGCTTCTTTTCATGCGGCGCGCGCAAAATACGGTTATGAAACGGCGCTTGCCGTAACGGCGGACGGTTACGGATACGAAAGGACGGATACGAAATGACAAAAGAAGACGCAGGAACGCGCACGGTTCACCCGATACC
>CAJLXA010000069.1 GCA_905210485.1 uncultured Eubacteriales bacterium
GACCAAATCTCGCCGCAAGAATTCGATATTCACTTTGCAAAATTTTTGTTCAGCCCGAAATGTACTCTCCAAAAAACCCGATGTTTATCCTGAAAATTCGATATTTATCCTGACGAATGCCCGTATGCACAAATGCGCACGCGGACATTTCTGTAATTTTGATAAAACAAACCGCAGATAACGCCCTTTTAAAATTAAACTCTGATCGGACTGCCGTAAAATAAAAAAGCCTGTCGGAGCAAACTTTAGTTGCTCCGACAGCTTTTTTTTCGATTTCAAAGGAAACGCCCCGATTTTCGGAGCCGCCGTCCTTATTTCTGCTCTTTGCCTTTGATATATTCATCGATCGCTTCCGCAGCCGTTTTCCCTGCGCCCATTGCAAGAATAACCGTCGCTGCACCCGTCACAGCATCGCCGCCGGCATACACGCCTTCACGCGAGGTCAGTCCGTGTTCGTCCGCAATGATGCCGCCCCATTTCTGCGTTTCCAGTCCTTTCGTCGTGTTTTTAATGAGAGGATTCGGACTCGTTCCGATCGCCATGATCACGCAATCGCAATCGATGGTAAAATCGCTGCCCGCCTTTTCCACGGGACGTCTGCGCCCAGACGCATCCGGTTCGCCCAATTCCATCTCCACACAGGAAATCCCGCGAACCATACCGTTTTCTCCTTCCAGAATCGCGGTCGGATTGGTCAGGAATTTGAATACGATCCCTTCTTCCTTTGCGTGCTCGACTTCTTCCGCACGCGCAGGGAGTTCGTTTTCACCGCGGCGATATACAATGTAAACTTCCTCTGCACCAAGACGTTTTGCACAGCGCGCCGCATCCATAGCCACGTTGCCGCCGCCTACGACCGCCACCTTTTTTGCATGAAGCACAGGGGTACGTGCGTCGTCTTTGTATGCTTTCATCAGATTCACGCGGGTCAGAAACTCGTTGGCAGAATATACGCTTTTCAGGTTCTCTCCGGGAATATTCATAAATCTCGGCAACCCAGCGCCGCTTCCGATGAATACCGCTTCAAATCCGTACTCATCCATCAGTTCATCGATGGAAAGAACACGGCCGATCACCATGTTTGTTTCGACTTTAACACCCAAAGCCTTCAGGTTGTCGATCTCTTTTTGGACGATCGTCTTCGGCAGACGGAATTCGGGGATCCCGTACACAAGTACGCCGCCCGCAAGGTGCAGTGCTTCGAATACAGTCACTTCATAACCGCGTTTTGCAAGATCGCCCGCACAGGTAAGACCCGCAGGGCCGCTCCCGACCACCGCAACTTTATGCCCGTTCGGTTCCTCTTTAACAGGAAGATCACAGCTGTTCGCGTTGTGCCAGTCCGCCACAAAACGCTCCAGCCGCCCGATCGCTACCGGTTCACCTTTTATCCCGCGGACACATTTCTGCTCGCACTGCGTTTCCTGCGGACATACCCTTCCGCAAACCGCAGGCAAAGAGCTCGTCTGTTGAATGATCTGATATGCCGCTTCAAATTCACCCGCCGCGACTTTCGCAATAAAATCAGGAATATGAATTTTGACCGGGCATCCGCCGATACACGGCTTATGTTTGCAATTCAGGCAACGCTGCGCCTCTTCCACCGCTGTTTCCGCCGTATATCCGAGCGCTACTTCCTGAAAATTCTTATTGCGCACCTGAGGTTCCTGCGAAGGCATCTCATGTTTTTTAAGGCTCATATTCGGCATGTTACTTGACCTCCTTTTTGAAAAGATTGCAGGCCTCTTCCCGCTCCCTTTTCTCAAAGTCTTTATAGGTGGACGCGCGCTTCATGATCTCGTCGTAATCCACTTCATGCCCGTCAAAATCAGGGCCGTCCACACACGCAAATTTCGTTTTGCCCGCAACCGTCAGACGGCAGCATCCGCACATTCCCGTTCCGTCAATCATGATCGGGTTCATGCTGACCATCGTCTTGATATTATATTGTTTCGTAAGCAAGGAAACAAACTTCATCATGACGACCGGTCCGATCGCGATCACTTCGTCATATTGATTTCCCGCTTCAATCAATGCTTTCAGGGCGTCTGTGACCAATCCCTTTTCACCGCAGCTCCCGTCATCCGACATGAGTTTATACAAATCCGAAACGGAACGGAATTCCTGTTCCAGAATGACAAGATCCTTGTTGCGGAAACCGACAATGCCGGTGACCTTGGTGCCCTGCTCGTGCAGTGCCTGGGCAATGGGCAGCGCAATGGCGCAGCCCACGCCGCCGCCGACGACGCAGACCTTCTTCAGGCCTTCCACCTCGGTGGCGCGGCCCAGCGGGCCGACGAAGTCGTGGACGCTCTGACCCACTTCGAGGCTGTTCAGCTCCATGGTGGTGCCGCCGACGATCTGGAAGATGATGTCCACAGTACCCTTCTCGCGGTCATAGCCTGCGACGGTGAGGGGGATGCGCTCGCTGTCTTCAAACGGGCGCACAATGATAAACTGGCCGGGCTTTGCCTTTTTGGCAATGAGCGGGGCTTCAATGACCATCTTTGTAACGGTGGGGTTCAGCGCCACCTTTTCCGTGATCTTGTACATTGCGTTTGCTCCTTATTCCTATATTCTCCCCTGCATGAAAACACGCCTGTTCCTCGGTGCAGCAGCCCGAAGCGGCAGGCGCGAAAGTTCAGCAACGATTTGATAATCTTAATTATAACGATATTAAGAAAGGAAAGCAATTAAATTTTCTTCGCGTCAGCTGCGGCAAACTTGAACGGCGGTGCAGCTTTGTACGCGGTGGGGAGACGGAAACGTCCCTTTTTTCAAAAAATGCAAATTTGTAGTTGACAAGAGGCGAAAGCTGCGGTATAATAATCGACGTCGCCGGGAACGCCCGGCGCGCCACAATGGATATGCGGCCGTAGCTCATCTGGTAGAGCGCCACCTTGCCAAGGTGGAGGTAGCG
>CAJLXA010000070.1 GCA_905210485.1 uncultured Eubacteriales bacterium
AAGCGGAGGAGCTTTTCCTTTACGTCGGGCGTGATGCCGGAGTCATCGGCGTCGCAGACTTCGCTGCCGTAGATGCCGAATGCGGGGAGACCTTTCTGCGCGTGAGTGGCGAGAACGGACGCAAGATAAACGGCGCCCGGTCTTTCGGTGCCGTTGAAGCCCCAGACGCCTTTGATCGTGTCGGGGTTCATGTCCATCGTCTCGGCGCCGTAGCACCAGCAGGGCGTTACGGTCAGGGTGATGTCCACACCGGCCTTCTTGAATTTTTCTTCGCAGGCGGCGCTTTCACCGACGCGGCCGATTGTGGTATCCGCGATGATGACCTTAACGGGTTCGCCGTTGGAATAACGGAGATTTTCTTCGTAGAGTTTGGCAACGGCCTTCGCCATGCCCATCGTCTGATCTTCGAGGGATTCTCTTACTTTGAGAACGCCGCGACGACCGTCAATCGTCGGGCGGATACCGATAACGGGATAACCGCCGACAAGTCTGCTTTTTGCCATTTTCAGTAACCTCTTTCTTATGTAGTTTTCATAAAACAGTGTCTGTTTTGTCTGACGGTTATATTCTACCATACAAAAAATGAATTTACAACACCTTTTTCACAAAATTCCGAATTTTTGCAGGAATCTTGCAGTAACGGTAAAAAAACACATAAAAACAGGGTAATTTTCCGGTTTTCCTATGGACAACTGCACGCCGATGTGATAAAATATACGGTAACACAGCGTGTTTTTCCGCTGTTTTCCGGCTTTTAATTACATAATTATATATTTACATAAGGAGACTGTTATGGCAAAGAGAATTCTGGCATTCGATTTCGGCGCGTCGAGCGGCCGCGCCATGATCGGCGAGTTCGACGGAGAAAAAATGAGCGTGACCGAGATCCATCGCTTTTCAAACGATACGGTCATCGTTCACGGCAGGATGCACTGGGATATTCTGCGTCTTTTCTTTGAAGTAAAGACCGCGATCAACAAGGCTGTGAAAGCCGGCAAGGTGGATGCCATCGGCATCGACACATGGGGCGTCGACTTCGGCCTTATCGACAAACACGGCGAACTCATCGGCAACCCAGTCTGCTATCGTGACGAACGGACGGTCGGCATGCCCGAAGAGGTGTTTAAAATCATTCCGAAGCATGATCTTTACCGCCGCACCGGCAACCAGACCATGCGCATCAATACCATATACCAGCTCTACTATCTTGCAAAATACCGCCCCGAAATTATGGAGCGCACGGAGAAGATTCTGTTCACGCCCGACCTTATGGCCTACTTCCTGACCGGCGTTATGCGCGCCGAGGAGACCATCGCCTCCACATCGAACATTCTGAATCCGTATACGAAACAGTTTGACCGCGAACTGCTCCGTATGCTCGGCATAAAGGACACTATTCTGCCCGAAATCATTGAACCCGGCACCGTCTACGGAACGCTGACCCCCGCTCTTTGCGAGGAATTTGACTGCGAACCGATTCCGGTCATCGCCGTCTGCACGCATGACACGGCGTCCGCCGTTCTTTCCGCTCCCGCGGATAAGGATTTTGTTTACATATCCTGCGGCACATGGTCGCTGTTCGGCACGGAACTTCCGTCGCCCGTTATCACCGACGCGTCCGAAAAGATCGACTATACGAATGAAGGCGGATACGGTAAAACGACCCGTTTCCTAAAAAATATCATGGGACTTTGGCTGATCCAGGAATCCCGCCGCCAGTGGAACCGGGAGGGCGCCAACGTCAGTTACGCCGATCTTGAAAAGGAAGCGCTTGCCGCCGCGCCTTTCCGCTGTTTCATCGACTGCGACGCGCCGGAATTTGAGACGTCCGGCGACCTGCCGAACCGCGTCCGCCGCTTCTGCAAAGTGACGGGACAGTATGTTCCGGAAACGCGCGGGGAAGTCATGCGCTGTATCTATGAATCGCTGGCAATGAAGTACAAACTCAATTTTGAAACGCTCCGGGAAATTTCGGGTAAGGATTTCCGTCAGATCAATATGCTGGGCGGCGGCATCAAAGACACGCTCCTCTGCCGTCTTACCGCATCTGCCACCGGCGCCACCGTCATCGCCGGCCCAACGGAAGCCACCGTTATGGGCAATATCGCCTGTCAGATGATCGCCCTCGGCGAGATCCGCGACGCGCGCGAAGCCCGCGACGTTATCCGCCGCTCGGTCGACCTCGTGACTTATCAGCCGGCAGATACGGCCGCATGGGACGCCGCTTATGCCGAATATAAAAAATACCTCGGAAAATCGGCAAATAAGTAAACTATAGATTACATTTAGCGCATAATTTGCGACG
>CAJLXA010000071.1 GCA_905210485.1 uncultured Eubacteriales bacterium
CGGTCGGCATATCCGGCGGTATTTCCGTAAGGCATGTGCCGAAAACCATCGTATTTTCCGCAGGAACCGCCGTTCTTATGGTGATGGCGGGCGGCTTGTGCACGAATGTCATCGCCGCTATGGATGCCGATGTCAGCCATTCGGCGCTTATCGGCATTTTCTGCGGGGCGCTGACCGGTACGCCGGGGATGGCGGTCGCCTCCGAACGGTATGGCGTTAATGCCGCGGAGATCGCGGCGGGGTACGGGTGCGCCTACCCGTTCGGTGTGATTTTCGTTGTGTTGTTTGTGCAGTTCCTGATGAACGGAAAAAATGAAAGCATAAAAACGGGAAAAAAACTGAGAGAAAAACAAGAGGGCAAGGAAACAAGAGCAGACTGCCTCATTCTTGTCGGTATGTCCGTTATATGCGGTACGATGCTGGGAAAGGTTCCTCTGCCGTTTACGCACACTTCATTCGGAACGTCGGGCGGTATTCTTTTGTTTTCGCTTGCCGTCGGATTTTTACGGGGAAAAAGAGGTGTTGTCTCGGACAGAGAACAGGCGGATATAATGCTGTTGCGCAAGTTCGGCCTTGCACTGTTTCTTGCCGCTTCCGGTATTCCTGCGGGCCTTACGCTACGGAATATGTTTTCTGTAAAATGGCTTCTGTACGGCGCCGTCGTGACGGTCGTTTCCGTTTTGACGGGATATATGATATGCCGTTTTTTTCTGAAAAAGAATTGCGGGGAATCGGCATGCATTATTGCCGGCGGAATGACCAGCACGCCGGCATTCGGCGTGCTTACGGAAAAGAACAGGGATTTGCCCGCGACCGTTTATTCGGCCGCTTATATTGCGGCTCTGCTTGCCACGGTTACGATGGCGCGGTTTATGTAAAAAACGCATTTTGCATGCTTTTTAACATGCAAAATGCGCTGAAAATGTAAACCGATATTTACTTTACTTTTGATAAATCGCGGATATAAGCCGCGGAAGTGCCGTTTCAAATGCGGCGCCGTACCAATGATCCTTTACTTTTGCGGTTGCCTTGATGCAGTCAACCGTAAAGTCCGCCGCTATCTTGGCCGATGCGGCAGGAGTGTGCCCGGTGACCAGAGCGCCGACAAATGCGGAAGCATAGATGTCGCCCGTTCCGTGACAACCGTTTTTCAGTTTTTCGTGTTCATAATACTGGGATACGCCGTTTTTATAAACGATAACGCCGGTTTTATCCTCACGATAAGAAACGCCGGTCAATACGATGCAGGCGTGTCCGAGTTTTGCGAGCTTTTCGGAAAGTTCCGCGATATAGGCTTCGTCATATACTTCTTTATACGGGGTATCGGTTAAAAGGCATGCCTCCGTAATATTGGGAAGCAGATAATCGGCTACAGCGCAAAGGTCTTTCATCTGTTCAACAAAGGCATTGTCGAATCCGGGGTAAAGTTTGCCGTTGTCTGCCATGGCCGGATCCACAATCACGGGAGCGTTTTCTTTACGTGTAGCGGCGATGATGTTTTTCACGTAACCGATTTGTTTTGCGCTTCCGAGATACCCGGTGTAAAAGGCGTCAAAAGTGATTTTTTCTTTCTGCCAATGCGCGGCGATGGCCGGCATGTCTTCGGTAAGGTCGCGAAACGTGTAGCCTGTGAAGCCGGCCGTATGCGTGGAAAGAACGGCGGAGGGAAGAACGCAGGTTTCCGCGCCGCAGGCGGATATAATCGGCAGTGCAACGGTCAGCGAGCATTGGCCGACGCAGGATATGTCCTGAACGGTAAGTATTCTCGGGTACATAATAACTCCTTTTTATCGTCATTTTTTTATAGTATACTCTTTTTCTGACAATATGTAAATATCCAGAATTGTTACATTTCATATAACCAGATTGACAGCAGCGCTTGTTTGGCTATACTTGCACGGATACGCCTGCAAGGTTACGCCTGCAAGGTTACGCCTGCAAGGTTACGCCTGCAAGGGTTATGCCTGCGCAGTTATATGACAAAAAGAACCGGAAATTTTCCGGTTCTTTTTGTATAGAGTTCGGTCACTTCAGTACGGATACAGCGGCGGAAATGGTTTTTTCCAATGCTTCTTTTCCGTATTTATCGACTTCAGCCTT
>CAJLXA010000072.1 GCA_905210485.1 uncultured Eubacteriales bacterium
GCTACCATACCGCCGATTGCTCCGAGACCGATAACGCCAAGTGTTTTGCCGGCAACCTCGCGGCCGACGTAGGCGCTCTTCCCTTTTTCAACCGTTTTGGCGATTCCCGTTTCACCGGCAAGCGTTTTCACCCATTCCACACCGCCGATGATGTCGCGCGACGCGAGAATCAGAGCGGCCACGGCCAACTCTTTCACGCCGTTCGCATTGGCACCCGGCGTGTTGAAAACGACAACGCCTTTTTCGGCGCATGCGTCAACGGGAATATTGTTTACTCCCGCGCCGCAACGCGCAATGGCAAGAAGTTCGGGGTTCAGGGGCATCTCATGAAGCGCGGCGCTGCGCACCATAATGGCGTCCGGCGCGGCAACATTTTCGCCGATTTCATATGCCGCACGGTCAAAAATATCGGTTCCCACAGCGGCAATTTTATTCATCAATTTGATCTTTGTCATGATTTTTACTCCGTATCAGCCTTTCGGGTTTTCTTCAGCAAACTTTTTCATAAAGCGCACAAGTTTTTCCACGCCTTCATACGGCATAGCATTATAGATAGAAGCGCGCATACCGCCGACCGAACGGTGTCCTTTCAGATTACGGAGACCTGCCGCAGTCGCTTCTTTCGCGAATTTCTTATCCAGTTCCGCGTCGCCTGTTACAAATGTGACGTTCATCATGGAGCGGCATTTCGGAACAACGGGCGCGGTGTAATAATCCTGGCTGTCGAGATAATCGTAAAGCAGGCTGGCCTTACGTTCGTTACGGCGCTTCATTTCTTCAAGTCCGCCGATAGAAAGGATCCATTCATACACCAGTTTGGCCACATAAATGCAGAAGCACGGCGGCGTGTTATACATCGAGTTGTTCTCCGCCATTGGTTTATAGTCGAGCATGGTCGGCGTCTCCGGACGCGCCTTGCCGATAAGATCCTCACGCACAATGACAACGGTAAGACCGGCGGGAGCCATATTCTTCTGCGCACCGGCATAAATAAGGCCGAACTTCTTTACGTCTACCGGTTCGGAAATGATGCAGGAAGACATGTCAGCCACCAGCGGAATATCTCCCGTATCGGGAATATAATGATATTTCGTGCCGTATATAGTATTATTGAAGCAAATATGTACATAATCCGCGTCGGGGCGAATGTCGGCGCGCGTAATTTCGGGAACAAAGGTGAAGTTGGCGCCGGCAGAAGATGCCGCCACGGCGACATCGCCGTATTTCTTCGCTTCTTCATAGGCTTTTTTGGAGAATTGTCCGGAAATCACATAATCGGCGCGGCCGCTCACAGGCAAAAGATTCAGGGGCACAGCCGCAAACTGCGTAGAAGCACCGCCCTGCAAAAACAGAACCTTATAATTATCGGGAATATTCATCAACTTACGGAAAGCGGCTTCCGCTCCCTTGATGATTTCATCATATTCGGGAGAGCGATGGCTCATCTCCATAACCGACATACCGCTGTCACCATACGACAGCAGTTCTGCCTGAATCTTTTCCAGTACGGGGAGCGGCAACATCGAAGGACCTGCCGAAAAATTATATACTCTTTCCATAATCATAACCGTCCGCAGACGGTCTCCTTTCCGAATTTATATAACATGAGTGTATTATACTCCCACCATTTTCAAAAGTCAATAGATTTTTGGCATTTTTCTACCGAAATTCTCTTAAAAACTATAATATTTGCATTTATTCCATTTTGTTTTCTTAAAAACTCTAATATAGGTAGAATTTTATAGCAATTTCACCAATTCAAAAAAACTTTGGAAAAAATCAAAAAATATGTTGACAAACGACGGATTTAATGGTATAATATCATCGTTGTCAAACAGCGAGGCGGAATAGCTCAGCTGGCCAGAGCATTCGGTTCATACCCGACAGGTCATAGGTTCAAATCCTATTTCCGCTACCAGGCCCGTTGGTCAAGAGGTTAAGACACGGCCCTTTCACGGCTGTAACATGGGTTCGATTCCCGTACGGGTC